>NZ_PPDJ01000002.1:0-350335 GCF_002903145.1 Halobacteriovorax sp. DA5
CAGATCAATGATCTGGCTTTTTTTGTTTGTGGGTAAAAAAAAATAAGTCACACTACTTCAAGATTGAATTTACCTTTTCAAGTACTTCCTCAACAGTAATAAGATTCATCATATCATCTTCTTTTATACGAAAGCGCCAAGGGACATCGTTCTCTGTTTTATGAAAGTAGTGTTCTAAGGCCCTAGGATAGGCATTAATACAGTTTTCTATTTGACCGAATGGTCCAGTGTATTCTGGAGGTACGGCCGTATATAGACCTATTACCGGTGTATTTAGCGCTGCTGCCATATGGGCAGGTCCAGAGTCTGGAGCAATCACCATTCTAGCTTTTAAAAAGACATTCTTAAGTCCATTAAGAGATGTTTTCCCACATAGATTCATGATATCGGCCTGTGATTCTTGTTCAATAGAATCACATATATCTTTATCGCTTGGAATTCCAGTTAGTACAATTGGTATATTATGTAGTTCTTTTATTTTGTTTGAAAGCTCGATGTAGCGCTTTGTGGACCAAGTTCTTTGAAGTGAAGAAGCTTTTGGATGTATAACGATAAAGTCTTTTGGAGGAAGTTGTGAAACTTCTTCAGTCGTAAAAGGTAAGTTGAATTCGATTTCGTTTGAATTGATTCCTAAGTAATCAGCGAAGCCTAAAAAAGCGTCTACAGAATGCTCCTTCTTGAAAGGGATTGATTCATTGATGAATATTTTTTGTAGATCACGTCCTCTTTTTGAGTCAAAGCCAATTTTTCTCTTAGCTTTTATAAATGGGTAGATAAAATTAATTCTAAGGTTTGCCTGTGTACATAGAAGTACATCAAAGTTGTAAGGGGCAAATACACTTTTTAATTTAAAGTAGTCTTTTAACTTCTTTGGCTTATCAATTCTTATAAGTTCAATATCCTCAATTCCTTCGATTAAAGGGGCAAAGGTATTGCTCGTTATAAAATATATCTTAGCTTTTGGAAGGGCCTTGCGAATGCGATTAAGCATTGGAAGTGTCCAAATAATGTCCCCAAGGGCAGATGTTCGCATAATAGCGATTGATTTAATTTGATCTAATTTCATGTGGTTATTATAGTGATTTTTTGTGAAAAAGAAAGGCCCACTTTGCGTGGGCCTTAAAGTATTTAGCTAATAATTAAAATTAGAATTTTAATTGAACACCAGCTGCTGCCATTGATGCATCATTTTGTGTTGCACCAGTATCAACTTCATATGTTAGGTAAGTGATATTGAAGTCAATATTCTTATTAAGCATATATCTGTAGTGAGCTGCAATTTGAGTGTAGTCATTATTAAGATCTTTCTCATCACGATTTTGGTAAGTAACAGAGAAAACATTCTTATTTAGCATATAAGTGATACCAGCAAGAATACGATTAATTTCGCTATCAGCTACTGTCGTGTCGTTATTTTCAATACTGTAACCTAGATTGATCTTGAAGCTTCCTAGTCCAAGATTTACACCAGCTAGAGTGTAGTTGCTATCTTCAGTTGAAGCACTTGCCCATTGGTCATAACCAGCGTAAACGTCTAGATCTACCTTATCCATTTTTCTTTGGTATCTTACTAGACCTGAGTAATGTGTATCGCCGTAGTTAGCTGTTGGGTCGTTATCATTTCCATTTCCACGATCTGTTGAAAGAGCGATTGTAAGACCACCCATACTTGGTGTTTCGTAAGAGAACATGTCTGTTCTTGCACGGTATCTAAAACCAAGACCACCTGATGCTGCTCCATCAATTCTAGCACTAGTATCAGAACCGGCCATTGAAGCTACTGTTGAGCTTAGTGGATCTGATTTTAGCATTACATAATCAAGTGGAGTATATGTTTGACCCATCTTGAATGTACCAAAAGAAGTCTTTGCTCCAACTGCAGCTTGACGCATTCTGATTCTGTAATCATTACCAGAGTTTGATTTACTTGAGTTAAGGCCCATTTCAAGTACGTAAGTACCTTCAATTCCTTCTGTTCCCCATTTTCCTGTAGCTCCTAGTCTAGACTCAGAAGAATCAACGTCTACAAAGCCAGAAAAAGAAGTTCTGTTTGAGTTTTCGTTGTCAGTGTAAAGTGCAACTCTGTTTAATTTTCCGTAAATTGTTGGCGCATCAATTGTTGCTGTCGCCGCGATTGCTGGAATTGCAACTAGCGTAGCTGCAACTGTCATTAGTTTTTTCATAATTCTCTCCATGAATAAATAATCTAATATAAATATTAAAACGAGAGGTTACAAAATTGGCAAGTTAAATACCTGAAAAATATAATGATGATTTAATGAAGAGAGCATGGTATAAGGCAGCATGAAGAAAAATTTAGAAAATATGGTTTTACTTGGTACGGCAACTAGGCCTCATGGAATTAAAGGTGCTTTTGTTTTTAATCTTGAAAATAAAGTGAATAGTGTCCTTGAAAATGGCTCAACTTTTATAGCTATGCCTTTAAGCGGAAGTAAAATAAGTAAAGATGGCGAAGAGAAAGAGATTAAAACAATTTCTTTTGGTAATAAAGTCATCGCATATTTAAGTGGTGTTGATAATCGTAATATTACAGAAGATATGCTTCCTTTTGAAATCTACGTAAGTCGAGATATTTTTCCTGATATTGAAGATGAGGATGAGTTTTACATGTCTGATATTGTCGGTCTTGATGTTTATGACTTAGAAAAAGAAGCGGTAGTGGGTAAAGTTGATAAGTACTTTGATAATGGAGCTCACATTGTTCTAGTGACAAAAGTAGGTGGCAAATTTGTGGATATCCCATTTGTTGATCATTTTGTTAAATTAGTTAATCTAGAAGAGAATCGTGTGGAATGCTATATTCCGCATCTAATGTAAATGAAGAAAGTTTGGGTCCTTACATTATTTCCACAATTTTTCACTGCCTTTAAAGATAGTGGAGTCATTGGTAAGTTCTTAGGTAGTGAAGTTGAGTTTAACCCTCTTTACCTTGGAGACTTTTCACCAAAGAGTTTTAAAGGTGTTGATGGAGCTCCGTATGGCGGAGGGCCTGGAATGGTTATTCGCGCAGATGTTTTAGAGCGTGGAATTAATCATATCCTAGAGACAGAATCTCTTGATAAGTCTCAGTTAGAGATTATTTATACTTCTCCTCGTGGTGATGTTTTTAATAACGAGGAAGCCAAGTTGTTAGCAAAAGACTTTCAACAAAATAATAAGCAGTATGTTTTTATTTGTGGGCGATATGAAGGGATTGATGAGCGCTTCATTTCTCAGTATGTAACTAAAATAATTTCTCTTGGAGATTATGTGTTATCTGGTGGAGAGTTGGCCGTCATGACTATTGTTGATGCTATGATGAGGTTTTTGCCTAAAGCTCTTGGGAATGAAGATAGCGCAATTCTTGATTCTTTTGAAGATGGACTTATTGAAGGTCCAGTTTATACAAGGCCTTCTGAGTTTAATGGCATAAAAGTTCCCGACGTTTTACTCGAGGGAAATCATAAGTTGATTGATGAGTTCAATCACAGTAAAAAACTAGAATATACAAAGAAGTATAGGCCAGATTTGTATAAAGCCTATATGAGAAATAAAGATTAAGGATATACCAAAGATGAAAGATAATATTTATCTAGGCTTAGTACACCACCCAATTAAAAATAAAAGAGATGATATTGTTACGACTTCAGTAACGAATCTTGATATACACGACATCGCAAGAAGTTGTCGTACTTTTGGGATTAAGAACTACTTTATTGTAACGCCACTAGAGGCCCAACATAAGTTAGTTAATAGAATCCTAGGACACTGGGAAGAAGATGATGCAGGAGCTTATAATCCTGATCGCCAAGATGCACTTGCTATTGCACGCCTAGTAAACTCTGTTGAAGAGGGAATCAATAAAATCAAAGAGATAGAAGGTGTTGATCCTTTGGTCTGTGTTACTGGAGCAAATTTTGAATCAAATAACGGTGTAGAAACTGACCTGATCAATAATGCGCGCCTTGACAAAAAGCCTATCTTCCTGTTATTTGGTACAGGATGGGGTCTTCATGCACAAGTACTCGAACGGGCACATTTTGCGCTTGAGCCAATTTTTGGTGGAAGTGCTGATGGGTATAATCACTTGTCTGTTCGCTCGGCAGTTGCCATCTATTTAGATCGACTGAATAGTGCCTCTGAGACCATGAAATAGAACTTACTTAAGAACAACACGGTGTTGGTCCTCTGAGAAGTTCAAGACGTTAAAGTAGGAGTTCGTAATGAATTTAGTAGACGTTGTAAATGAAAATTACAAGAACACAAACGTAGAATCATTCCCAACATTTAAAACTGGGGATACAGTTGCTGTTCACGCAAGAATCACTGAAGGTCAAAAATCTCGTATTCAGATTTTCCAAGGTGTAGTTATTGCAATGAAAGAAGCTGGAAAACTTACTGGTCACTTCAGAGTTAGAAAAGTTTCTTCTGGAATTGGTGTTGAAAGGGTATTCCCATTCCATTCACCAAACGTAGAAAAGATTGAGATCGTTCAAAGAGGTAAATCTAGAAGATCGAAACTTTACTACCTAAGAGATCGTTCAGGTAAATCTGCTCGTATCGCAATTGACTACGATAGAAAATAATCAAAACTATTTAAGTCATAGAAGGGCCCCTAGAAATAGGGGCTTTTTTTATTTTAAGGTCAAAAATGTTCGAATCACAGTTTGTCGATAACCATAAATTTATCTTAGCAACAGATGAAGTAGGTAGAGGACCTCTTGCTGGCCCTGTTGTAACCTGTGCTGTAAAGGTATCAATTGATAACTTGAAGTCTCTCGTCGAAAGGCTAGACTCAGTTGGTGTGACAGATTCTAAAAAATTAACACTTAAAAAAATGGAGAGTATTCTCAAAGAATTGGGGGTAGAGAAGTTTTCAAAATTCAATGAACATGAACTATTTCAATACAGTGTTGAGAAAGTTGCGCCAAAAAAAATTGATGAACTCAATATCTTTCAGGCGAGTTTATTTGGAATGAAAAAAAGCTGTCATAATCTTCTTTGTGATTCAAGTTCAGTCGTTCTTGTTGATGGAAAGTTTCCATTCTCTTCAAAAAAAATTAACGATATTCATCCGATTATTAAAGGTGACTCAAAATCATCACTCATTGGACTTGCTTCAATCATTGCAAAAGTGTGTCGTGACCACCTTATGACAAGAGAGGCGAAAAAATATCCTCATTACGGATTTGAAAAAAATGCTGGTTATCCAACGGCCGTCCATCGCAAGGCCATAGAAGATTATGGTATCACCCCGATTCATCGAAAATCATTCAAAGGGGTAAAAGAATTTGTCACTCAGGAAAATAGCTAAAGGAAGTTCATTAGAACTTAGAAAGTCTCGACTTGTTCACTCTGAATCTGTTCCTCTTTTGGTTTGTTCGACAATGCTTCGTAGGCATGGTTGTGGGCAAGTCGATATAGCAGGTATTTATAAGCTAAATGGAGAGTTTCTCATTAAGCTGTTTGAAGTTAAATCGAGCGGTTTTATGTCAGAGTCTCAAAGGTTGAGGTTATTAAATAGTGCTCATTTTATCTCTTCTTATTTTGAAATATCGTGCATAGTGTCGCTAGTTTGAACAACATTTACCTTGCATCGAACGAGGCCTTCTTTTACAATTTTCATATGGTTAAAAAATTATTCTTAATTACTCTTTTTATTTCAACAACTTTTACTAGCTTCCAAGCAAAAGCAGATATGGATCCTCGTGTGAAAATCGTCGCTTTAAATGCAGGATATGGAACCGTTGGAGGAGCTCTGCTCGGTACTGCTGCCATGGCATTTGGTTCTTCGGGACGCTCAGTTGCAATTGGTGCATCTCTTGGTCTTTATGCTGGATTAATTTTTGGTGGGTATATTGTAGGAAGCCATGAGTACAGAAAGAATGATCGTATGCAGCCTAGCCAAGAAAATTATTATTATCCAGATACAAACGATAGTCCTTATCAAGATTCTCGCTACCAGGGTGGTGGTTATAATTACCAGGGATCAATTAATCAGGATGGCTTCTCTTTAGAAGGCCCGGCCGAAATTGGTTTTAAACAAGAGCGCCCAGGCCAAGATTTTTATGTGAATCTTTTAAATTATCAGTTCTGAAAAGTACGTTTTCTCTGACCGTAGAATTGTGAAAGCTCTGTATCGTCAGTTTCGAATTCGTTAATTAGAATATCCATTGCATCAAAGTTATAGATTTTGAAAACTTTTAAAAACTCTGGCGCAACATTTGAAAGTCTAACTTGATCACGTCTTTTATTTAATGCTTTGATTGTATCAACGAATACACCAATTCCTGAAGAGCCAACAAAGTTAAGGGCCGTCAGGTCAAGAGTGATTAATGAAGTAGGGTGAGTGTTAGTGATTGTAGCTAACTCTTGCTTAAGAGGAATGATATTTTCATAATCCATTCCACCTTCGATATGAACAGTGATATTTCCTGTTGAATCTGTACGTACTCTTGCTTGCATTGTCATTTAAACTCCTTCTTCTACAAAATAACAGCATCTAATAATTATTGTAACGCATTGCGTATTAAGATTTTAGATGGAAGTTATTTCTTATGTAAGTTATAAATAAGGGGAATCATTAAATATTAGGACTAACTTTGAAACTGACTCTAGTAACAACACCAATAGGAAACCTTGGAGATATAACTGAGAATATGCGTCAGGCATTTGTGAGTTGTGATCTCGTTTTGGCCGAGGATACTCGTGTTTTTCGCTCACTCTTATCAAAATTAGAAATAGAGCGTTCAGATTTAAAAGTTGTCTCATTTAATGATCATTCACAGGATCGTCTTAAGTATTTTCTTGATTTAATCAGATCGGCACAACACCCAATTCTTGTCTCTGATGCTGGAAGTCCTATCATTTCTGATCCAGGGCATATTCTAGTGAAAGAGCTCATTAATGAAGGCGGTGAGGTTACATCAGTAGCAGGGCCTAGTGCAGTTACTGTTGCACTTGAGTTAAGTGGAATGGCACCAAATCCATTCTGTTTTTATGGATTTCTTCCACGAAAAAAAGGTGAGATTTCGGCAAAATTCCAACAAGCATATCAGACAAATGTAACATCTTTATTCTTCGAATCACCACATCGTATTCATGGGACACTAGAGCAATTGTCACAAGAATTTCCAGAAGCGCAGGTAAGCGTTTGTCGCGAATTAACAAAGAAGTTTGAAGAGTGTGTACGCTTTAAAGCACAAGAATTTAAAACTGATTTGATTAATGCAAAAGGTGAGTTTGTTTTGGTTGTTTCATGGCCTAAGCTAGAAGCTGGAGCAACAGCATCTAATGAAGAATTTGAAAAGTTGGCCCAAAATTATCTCGGTAAGCAAACGCCGAAAAACCTTGCAAAACTTCTTTCAAAGATTACAAATCGAAAAACACAAGAGATTTATCAAGAGCTTACTTCTAAATAAACCTATTTTTTCAGTATCTTATTACTAGTAAAAATTTCTAATCCAAGTTAAAATTAAATAAATTGGAGTTAGAATGATCGTTAAAGTCATTGGAGGCCACGGTGGGGTCTCACCACAGTGTCGGGCCACATCGTACTTGGTGGATGATAAATTATTAATTGATGCAGGATCTGTTGCAACAGGTATCAGTGTAAAAGAACAGATAAATATAGATAATATACTTATCTCACACTCTCATCTTGATCATATTTCTGACTTAGCATTTTTGGCCGATAATTGTTTTGGTTTAAAAGATGACCCATTTTATATTTGGACATCTAACGAGGTTCAAACAAGTATTCAAAAGCATCTTTTAAATGATGAAATTTGGCCGGATTTTACTAAGCTTCCAACTAAAGATGATCCAACTCTTAAGTTTTTAAATATTGAAAATGGCGAAACAAAGAAAATTGGAGAGTATACAGTTCACGCAATTAAAGTGAATCACTTTGCAGGCTCTCTTGGCTTTATTATCGAAAAAGGTGATTGTGCAATCATCTTTACACAAGACACCGGGCCTACAAATGCAATCTGGCAAAAGGCCAAAACAATCAAGAATATTAAAGCAATCTTTTCTGAGGTTAGTTTCCCTAATTCTTATGAACAGTTGGCCAAGGATAGTCGTCACCATACTGCGCAGACGATGGGGCTTGAGATCGCAAAGATGCCTAAAGATATTCCAATTTACTTAGGGCATCTAAAGCCAAATTACTTAGACCAGTTAACGAAAGAAATTGAAAAAATTAATACTCATGGACGAATTAATATTATTGGTTCTGAGAATAAGAGCTATCAATTTTAATAGATTTTTATAGTCAAAAATTTCTTTTCGTGAGATATCTCTTGCCGTGAAAAATACAGATAATTTCCAAAGTCAAAAACTTGAAGAGTCATTTCTAAAACGTCTTACACTTTTATGTGGAAAGGAGAGTTTTAGACCTAAGTTAGATCATATCAGAGATTTTCTTTCTCAAGACAGACGCGTTATTGAAGCAAGGTCTAAGGTTATTATCGTAGGTGGTACTAATGGGAAAGGTGAAACTTCCCATAGCTTAAGTTACTTATATGAACGTGCAGGGTTTACAAGTTGTCTATGGACTTCTCCGCATGTTTTATCAATCACTGAGCGCTTTAAATTGAATGAAAAGAATATTTCGATTGAAGAGCTAACAGAATTATTAGATGAGAATGAAGAAGTCATCAAAAGTTTAAAGCTCTCTTTTTATGAAGCACTATTTGTTCTTTTCATTAAATTTGCACTTAAGCATGAAACTGACTTTGTCATTCTTGAGGTAGGCTTAGGCGGGCGCTTTGATGCAACAAATATCTTCACAAGGCCAATTGCTGCTATTACATCAATTGGATTAGATCATACAGAAATTTTAGGCAACACATTAAAAGAGATTTTATTTGAAAAATATGGAATCACTCGTTTTGGTGGAAAACTTTTTGAAAATATTGAGCAGACATTTCTAAAGGATATTCTTTCTCAGTGGTGTGAGCGCGATGATATCACTTTAACTTCTGTATCTAAACAAAGTGAATTACCATATTTTGAAAGAAATAGGCAGATGGCCGTTGCGCTATTTGAAGAATCAACTCAGCAGAGTCTTGATAAGGATTCGTTGAAGAAAATTGAGTGGCCTCTTACACCTGGACGTTGGGATAGTATGCTGGTTGGAGATAGGGAGTTTGTTTTTGTTGGAGCTCATAACCAATTAGGCCATAAAGTACTTTTAAAAAGTATTTCAGATTGTCAGGGCAAAGAGTCATTTGATGTACTTATGAGTTTCTCCACAGGTCGTGAAGATCAAATTAGTAGTACGATTAAGCTCTATAATACTTATCCTTGTATTATTAAATCAGTGAATATTTTAAGCTTTCAGCACGAGAGAGCATTAAGTAAGGAAACACTTCAACAAAACTTAAAGACTGGCACAAAAGTGTATGAAATACACGATTTTCTCGATACAATATTAAGTACTAATGAGGAAATTGACACAGAAAAACAATCAAATATCGAATCACTTAGATCTGGTTCCAACAAACTTCTTGTTGTGGGCTCTTATTACTTTATCGCTTGTATGCAAAAGTATCTTCGTACTAAGTATTCAAAATAATATCTACGCAGATACTCCAAAAGTTTTAGCTTTTGGAGAAAATGATGAAGTCCAAATTCTTTCTGATAAAGCCTATCGTAAAAGTAGTGATAACTCTTATGAAGCTCACGGCAATGTTATTATCAAGCTTGGTACAGATACAATCTATGGTGAAAAGGCCAGCATCTCTCTTGCGACGAAAATTGGTAAGATTTGGGGAAATGTTCGCTACGCCGGTGCCAAATTTAATCTTTATGGAACACAGATTTCATACTCTCTTCAAAAGGCTGAGTTTTCGGTACAAAATGCAAAACTAGTTGATGAAAACTTTGTCCTAAGAGGTAAGGAAATTGTTCGTCATGATAGTGGAGTTTTTAAAGCGATTGAGGCGGAGTTTACAACATGTAAAGATTGTCCTGAGTCTTGGAGTATTCAAGGGCAAGAAGTCACAGTTGTGCCTGATGATTATATTAGTCTAAAGCATGCATTTGTTAAGATTAATGGTGTGATTATTGTTTATATCCCATATGTTTCACTACCTATTAGAAAGGTTAGAGAGTCAGGGCTCCTTTTTCCAACGATCGGTCTTGATTTTGATGAGGGCTTCTACTTTAAGCAACCAATTTATTGGGCAATTAATGATAATAGTGATGCTACTTTTTCACCGACTGTTTTTGGTAAGCGTGGAAATGGTCTAGCTCTTGAGTATCGTAACTCTCTTGGTAAATATTCTAATATCGAATTTGATGGGAAAACTGTAAACGATAAAATTTGGCAGCCAGGTAAGCTCGATCTTGAACCAAGTGGCAAAGATGAGATTAGGGGGGCGTACAAGTTTAACTATTTTTATCATCCAAATAATAAATTATCATTTTGGGCAAACTCTACTTATTTAACAGATCTTGATATTCAAAGTGATTATGAGGAGTACTTCGAAAAAAATATCTATATGGGTAGTGAGAAAGGCTCTCGTATTTCTACTGATTATATGGGTGATTCAGTTATCGCAAACTTATACTCTAGTTTTATGAGCAATAGTATCTTCAGTGATCCCGAAGGTTTCGATACTGATTATGTACAAAATACTGTGAGACTAGGATTAGGACATAGACCTTTTAATATTTTTAATTCGAAAGGTGTTCTATCAAAAATAAACTTTTATCAAAATCTAAAGTTTGATTACTTTAAACAAGATGTTGTTAACGAAAATCTCTATTATAGAAATATTCAGCGTTTTGACTATAACCCTTCCTTAGAGTTTGTTTTAAGGCCGATCTCTCATATTAATATAAAAATGGAATCGGGTCTCGATGCTCAATACTATGTACTTCCTACAGAGAAACTTGAGAAGCAAAACGGTTATAAGTATGGGAACTATGTTAATACTTCAATGTGGGTCGATATCGAAAAAATTTATGGACGTGCTTATATTCAAGAAGAGATTATCAAGCCTGTTTTAATCGAAGATGAGGAAAGAAACTTAATTGCTAAAATTCCACGTACAGAAAAA
The DNA here is from genome assembly GCF_002903145.1 of Halobacteriovorax sp. DA5. Lineage (NCBI taxonomy): Bacteria > Pseudomonadati > Bdellovibrionota > Bacteriovoracia > Bacteriovoracales > Halobacteriovoraceae > Halobacteriovorax > Halobacteriovorax sp. DA5. The sequence goes on from NZ_PPDJ01000002.1 coordinate 11,070, forward strand.
GAAGAATTAGACGTAAGAAAGCTTTATCGTTCTTCGTATAAACATAGTTTAAAATTCGGTGTGAACCATTTTTATTACAATGCTCAAAAATATCGTGGAAATAAGAGACTAGGGGATCAATTCGCTCTTCTTGAAGACAATGGGCGTTTTGATGAAAGAGATATTATTAGAGGTCGAAATAATACACTTCAAGATGTATCGACTCGTACTGATTTACCTGAATCAAATACGATTGAATTAGTGTTTAACAATAATATTTTAAAGAAAACTCCTAAGCCTAATTATCAGATGTTTAAGAATTTTAATTATCAACTTGATAATTATGAATATTCCAAAATTGCTTATTTCAATATCTCTCAAGGTTTAATCCTAGAAGATAATGAAGAGTCAACGATTGATACTGATGATAGGCTGACAAGGCTTGCAATTTTAAGTGGTCTTAACTTTAATAACTTTTCGCTTAATTTATCAGAGTATTATTTCCATACAGAAAGTAAGCATATTACTTCATTGACAATGAAGCATGATTTGAAAAGATTTCAATATGAACTAGGCTTCAACTACGACTCTTTCTCTGAAGATCGACGTTATTTTACTATTGATGTTGATTTTGAATTAAATGATATCTTTTCATTTAGAACTGGTTATTACTATGACTTCGAATTAGAAAGGGTATATGAATCTTATCTTGGAACTCGTTACAATCCACTTAATAATTGTTGGGTATTTGATATTGAATATCGTCAAAAGGATGAGTTTGTTAATAATAAATTAAATCTTGATCAATCAATCTCATTAAAGATTTTAATTAACTACAATGCTAAGAATTTTGATTCAGTCTTTGGGGTAACTTTGTGAGACTAGTCTTTATCGACTTTGAAGATAGTTTTACAAATAATATTCTCTCTTATTTTGATCAGTTTGATTTTCATATTGATATCGTAAACTTTCGAAATCTTTCTAAAAGCAATATTTCAGACCTCCTAGAAAATCAACTAGTCGTTTTAGGGCCAGGCCCTGGCCACCCAGAGGAATATTTAAAATCCTTTGTAAGTGTTGGTGTCAACTTTAAGGATGAACTTTCAAAGGCCAAGCGGATCATAGGGATATGTCTTGGTCATCAATTAGTTCTTAATATTTTTGATGAACTTCGAGTTGTGAGAAGCTCTAGGCCAATGCATGGTCAGGCCATTACGATGAAGCTTGAAGAAGATGAGGATCTATTTGATTGTTTTAATCGAGAAGATAGGACTGAGCTAATTCATGCCAAGCTTCAGCGCTATAATTCTTTAAAAGTAGAAATTGATAGTGGAGAGTATAAGTCTGGTAATAAGGAGTGTCTGACTCAATTCATTTTCGACAATAACGATGAATTATTAATGGCATACCGCCCGAACTTCTTTTTTACGATGCAGTTTCATCCTGAATCAGTTGGTACCTCATGCAATAATATCCTCTTTGAAGCAATGAATAAGTTTTTAATGTAGAATTATTAGGATGAGATTTGTACTAGAAGGTATATACGACAAAAGAGGATTTAAATTTGCCAATGAAATGGCAAAAGGGGCCTATGGTTTTGATTTTAGACCTAGGAGTTTTAATTTTATCCAAGGTTATGTCATTGAAGAACTTTTAAAAGAATCACTTCTAAAGCTTGAAGATATTATTGAACTACATTTTGAAAATGATGCTCCATTTGTAGTGGATTCAATTATCGAACAAGTTGCAAAAATTCATCCAAATATCAGAATTAACTATGGTACTAGTGGACTTCACACTAAAGAAGAGTTGGAAAGATCTGGTAAACCTTTTTCTATTATTTTTGATATCTCTGACTCACAAGTTTACGAAAAAATTCAGTCTCACTTATGTCAAAGTGTCGTTTTCCTATATGATGATATTCATCAGATGGCGCAGCAGGGACAATTAAATAGCTTCATTGTTAATTTTTATACAAAGGTTATGTCTTCTAAGAATGAGAAGTTTGAATTAGGTATGAAACTAAACTGGGATTCAAATCTTTCAATTGGAATTATTGAGCAACTAGATCCTGACTATATTAAGTTTGAAATCTCATCTCAAGTTGAACGCTGTTATCGAAATATTGATGTTCCTAAGTTATCAGAATACTTTGGTGCTACGATAAAGGCCCTTGCTATTTAATAGCTTTTGATTAATAAGTAATCTATGAATATTTTACTCTCAAATGATGATGGATACTCTGCTGAAGGAATTCAGTGTCTTTATGAAAGTCTAAAAGATATCGCCAATGTTGCAATTGTCGCTCCTGATAAAGAGCGCTCTGCTACATCTCAGGCCTTAACTCTTCATGACCCAATTCGCGTAGAAAAAATTAATGATTACACTTTTAGTTGTAATGGCTATCCGGCCGATAGTGTATTAATTGGAATAAACTCTGTTTTAGACTTTAGGCCAGATTTGGTTATTTCTGGAATCAATCACGGGGCCAACCTTGGACAAGATATCTATTATTCTGGAACAGTTGGTGCTGCAAGACAGGCCGTATTTCAAGGAATAAGGGCCATTGCTGTTTCTACTGTTATGAGATCATCTGATGATGTTAGGCACTTTCAGACGGCCGCTGGAGTCGTTAGAGAGCTCGTTGAAAAGAAGTCTGAAGCATTGCTTGCAATGCCTGAGTGCTCACTGTTGAATATTAATGTACCAAATGTGTCGGCCAATGAGGTTGGAGAGATCGTTTGGACAACTCCTCAGATGAGAAGATACAGTGAAGAAGTCTATGAAAGGGTAGATCAAATGGGACGTCAGTATTTTTGGATTGGTGGATCTCCTTTAGAAATCGATCCAGACACGACATCTGATCACCATGCCATAATGAACGGAAATATTTCGTTTTCTTTCCTAAACCTTTTGAATTTTTCGTCCGATGTATTCCATGAATGGGCGGCAAAAATTTCCAAATAATTTGAAATAATTGATCATTTTTGTCCTCATTTGAAAATTAAACGAATGAGGACGAATGAAGAAGTCATTGCTATTTCTTATAACATTAATGTCGCTACTTAGTTGTACGACCCTTAAAAATGGGCGCTATATTAAGTTAACGGATAATTATAATGCTAAGAAATTAGCAGAGATTTTTAGTATCCCTGAGTGGCAAATCGAAGAGTTTAATAAAGGTGCTGCCTTTAAAAAAGGTGATACGATCTTTCTACCTTATAAGAATGGTATTTTATATAATCGTGTTGAAGGACGATCTATTTCTTCTATTAACTATCAAAAGCTTCGTCAAAGCTCTCGCTTCCTTTGGCCTGTGCCATCATCTAATCGTGTAACTTCAGGTTATGGGCATCGCTGGGGCAGACCTCATGAAGGTATTGATATTGCTGCCCGTAAAGGGACATATATCGTTTCGGCCGATTCTGGTGTCGTTGTTTATAGTGGTAGGAAGTCAGGTTACGGTAATATCACAGTCGTTTCTCATATTGGTGGATTCTTCACTGTCTATGCTCATGCACATAAGAATTATACGAGAAAGGGACAAAAAGTTGCTCGTGGCCAAGTTATTGCTTCAGTAGGAAATACTGGTAAATCAACTGGTGACCACTTACACTTCGAAATTCGACATGACTCTAAGGCCTTTGACCCTCTAGAGTTTTTTCACAAGCACTAGGTCTAATAACTTAAAGTACATTAGAGCAGTGTTAACAGCATCTTCAAGTGCCGTGTGAGCAACATCACCCATATTTAAAAACTTCATAAGTTTTGAGCCTGACTCACATTCTGCTGGTATGATGTCCATATCAATGAGTCCGTAGGCAATACATGAAAGATCAAGTTGACGGTGCTCAAAGTAAGTTCTCATAAAATCCCAGCCAAGATCTCTTGTCATAAAAGGAAGATCAATCGCACTCATCGATTTTCCAAATAGTGTGATTTTTTTATTTCCAAAGTATTCTTTAACTTCTGGTGATTCAAAATATTTAATAAGCTCTTGTTTGAAGTCTTCAATTGCAACGCCTTCAGAGTGGGCCTTTTCAATAAGTTCTTTATTATGATCAATAACCCATTGGTTTAGATTTGGCTTTAACTCTTCAAAGCTTGGGCATTTTATATAAAAATGTTTTTGAAGTTCTTTATTAATTGTTTTTGTTTTTGCACAAAAGGGAACCATTGCAAATTCGATGATTAAATCTTTTTCTTCAAGTCCAGTAGCTTCAATATCGAATGATAAGTAACGCATAGTTTTTCCTTTTTTATATAAGTTTATAAATATGAAATAGTAATATTAGAATTATACTTTTGAATGATATCTTTTACTAGTAGGCCACATGCCAATTGATCTTCATTAATTAGGCAGAGTCTACATACTTCTTCACCATCACAACTAGATGCAACAGGTATGTTATGTTTTCTTAGGAATTCAAGAACTGTTAGCTCAAGTTCTGACTCGTTGACCTCTAGGGACCAACTCTTTTGTGAGGCATCTCCCTTGAGTGTTAATTGCATGTAAGTTGACCGTTTCTTGGATCTTTATATGTACTTAATCCATTATTGAGCTCAAGTACCGTAAGCTTACCAAGTGCAGGCGTATAGTATTGTGCCGTACCTTGTTCGTTCTTAGTCGTTCCATATATTTCAGAGATTGTTCTTTTTGGATTTTGAAGAACTAAAGATCTTTTTGTATTCATATACTCTTGCGCCGAGGAAACACTTGGAAAGTTATTAATTAGTTCTGTTAATACTTGAGCATTATATGTGATTCCATTCATGAGTAGGATATAGCGTCTACCTTGCTTTAATTCACTCATACAAAGTGCTGTGTAATTATCATTTTCAAAATTCGATAGTAGAACATCTTTGATTGAATTATTAATCTCAGGTAGGGAACTTGTAATCCCAATAATATAATTATTCTGGTCTTTATAATGAGAAAAAGTATTGTAGTAAGATTTCTTAGGCCTTTTTAAGATGGCCATTTTTGAGTCATGAAGTTTTGAATCAAATGAGCAACTATAATTACCTCTTCTAAACAGGTAGTTGGAGTTGTAGCTATTTATACTATTATGATCTTTAGCAAATTTTGTTAATTTACTTAGTCTTTTTACATAACTAAGTCTTGCAAATAATTCATTCTCACGTACACCTTGAGCACCTCTAAAATACAATCTTTTCAAATCTTTATTCTTAAATAATTCGGCCTGATTATCTTTAATAAATTGTTCCAAAGAGTTTGAGGCGTAGATGTATTCACTAATGTTCTTTTCGATAAGCGTTAGTCGATTTTTGATTGCGAGCGGTTTTTTATAGAAATTTGCCATTTGAGAAATGGCATTCAAAAAAGCGAAATCATTTTGTTTTTGTGGAATACTGTTAATGAAGAAATCTTTTCCTGCAACCTTTGCAATCAATAAGGTATGAGAGTTGAGCGTAGTCGCGTGCGGAGAGAAGTATAATTGAGAGAGTGTAAAATTTAATATCTGATTACGATAGCTTGAGTTTGTTGATTTCGAGCTAATTATCTTACTAATCTCGGGTTCATTTTTTTCGTTATCTAATAAAATATTATTTTTCTTTTCTACAATAGGACAAGTATGGTTAATACTTTGAGAAGTATTTAACTGCTTTTCAACTTCAGAGCATCCGATAAGAGGGATTAATCCTAGGAGTATAATTAAAGTTTTAAATTGATTTGTATTAAGCTTTGTAATTATCATCTTTATGAAACTCTTCATTTTCTTCGTAATAAATCTCAAGCTCTGAATCACTCTCTGTACTGTAACTCGAATTAAAGGAATCATTTAGCTCTTGAATTAATTTTGTAACTTCTTTTTGTTTTCCAAAAATCTCAATTATTACCCAAAGGCCTTTGTCATTAACAGCAGTATGAGCAATATGATAGGCCATCTCTTTTGCATTTAAGAACTGAGTAACTTGATCAAATGCTTTTTCTTGATATGGTGTCGATCTGGCCGGTGGGGAAGGAATAAAATATGTAAATGTTTGTTTGTATTTTTGAGACTCAAAAGCATGAGTGCTATTATTTGCCGCTTTATTCCTGTTGAAAATACTCATCTATTCCCCGTAAGTTTTTGTGATTACGTTTAATTATAAACGTGCTTCAAGGTAAATGGAAATGTTTACCCATTTATTTTTTTTCTGCATTTTTCATTATTGTGCGTTATAATTTAATTGATCGACAGGATGTCGTAGCAAGAGATAGGCATGAAGCCGAAAAAATGGAGGGCCAGTTGCAGGGCCCTCTTTTTTTTACTCAAAAATCTCGTTATCAAAATTCTTATTCAATTCTTTAATAGTTAATCCATTGGCCATATTTAAAACTTTAAATTTTCCATCTTCAATTTTAAAGCTTCCACATTCAGTTACAACGTAATTAACGACACTTTTTCCAGTGAGAGGGAGAGTGCACTCTGGTAATAGTTTAGGCTCACCAGTTTTGCTATAGTGACTCATCATAACAATGATATTTTTAGCGCCATTGACTAGGTCCATAGCTCCACCCATTCCCGTGATTTTCTTACCTGGGATCTTCCAGTTTGCAAGTGAGCCTTGTGTATCAACTTCCATTCCACCAAGGACACAGAAATCGATATGGCCACCTCTAATCATTCCAAAGCTCATCGAGCTATCAAAAAAGCTTGCACCTTTTTCAACCGTAATAGTTTCTTTGCCTGCATTAATTAAAGTAGCCGATACTTCGGCTTCTGTCGGGTTGTCACCTACACCAAGAACACCGTTTTCACTATGAATGATATAGCTATGATTCTTAGGAAGTTGTGATGGGATTATTGTTGGTAGTCCAATTCCAAGATTAATCGTAGAGTTCTCTGTAAAGAGAGTTGTAACTTCTTTGGCCATCTGCTCTTTCGTCCACATTATTATGACTCCCTCGTTTTTAAAAATTCAATAGCATTTTCATAATTTGAACCTTGATAAATTCGCTGAACAAAGACTCCTGGTATATGCACATCTTCAGGTTTGATATCTCCAAGTTCAACTATTTCTTCCACCTCAACGATCGTTGTCTTTGCTGCCATTGCCATAAGAGGGGAGAAGTTTCTAGCTGTTTCTTTAAACCATAGATTTCCATATGGATCTGCTTTTTGTGCTTTGATAATTGCAAAGTCTGCGTGTAGTGCTTCTTCTAAAATACATGGACGATCAAATTCTTTGACTTCTTTACCTTCGGCCACTTCTGTCCCATATCCTGTTGGAGTATAGAAGGCACGAATTCCCATACCTGCCGCTCTAATTCTCTCACTTAGCGTTCCCTGAGGTACTAGTTCGATTTCTATTTCATTTGCAAACATGGCCGCTTCTAGGTCTGGATTGCCTCCTACATATGAACAGAATCCTTTTGAGATCATTTTCTTTTTCAAAAGTTTTACAAGTCCTCGTCCTGAGTTTCCAATATTATTTGAAACAACTTTTAAATCTCTTAGTTCCATTTGAGCTAACTGATTAATTGAGTTTTCCGGGATTCCACAAAGGCCGAATCCGCCACTCATTATCGTTGAGCCACTTGTTACATCCTTGAGCGCTTCTTGGGCACTTGGGTAAATCTTACTGTACATATGAGTCCTCGATTATATTTAATAAATTATTTAAGCAAGCTTCTAGTTCTTTTGGTGCGTAATTTAGATACGGACAAAGGATTAGAGAGCGGTTTGTGATATTAATGAAAAGACCATTTGAAAGTAATTTGTTCCATAATAGAGAACTTTCTATGATTACATCACTAAGGTCAATGGCCATGAGAAGACCAATATGCCTGATGGAATCTATCGCATGAGAGTTTTCTAATTTGATCTTAAATTGATTTAAGAGGTCATAGTTCTGGTTTCTTATTTTAATAAAATCATTCGATTCAATTAATGACATAACTTCATCAAGAACTTTTAATCCGATAGGGTGTGCAGCATTTGTAAGTCCACAGCTTAGTATATTGTCATCAAAGTAAGCTGCATTATCTTCACTGACAAAGACTGCTCCAAATGGAAAGAATCCACCAGAGATATTTTTTGCAAGACTAATAAAATCAGCTTCTAAATTTGTATAATTTTGAAAACCAAAATTAGTCATTGTTCGACCAAATCCACACACGACCTCATCTAAAATGAGTTTGATTCCATTTTCCTTGCAAATTTTCATGATTTCATCATAGTAGCTTTGTGGGGGAATGAAGACGCCATTGCCACCTGTTATAACTTCGATACAAATCGCTGCAATATCACTACTTCCAATGTCTTGAATGACTTTTTTTGTTTTCTCTAAGTCTGGATCATTAAAGAAGTTTGGAATGAAAGCGTGAAACCTTGAAGGAACACCCGCACCATCTCGGCGCCAATCTCCTGTCAGAGCAAGAGCACCCAGTGTCGCTCCATGATAGGAAGTTTCACATGATAGTATAAATTGGCGCCCTGTAATTTGCCTGGCCATCTTTATGGCATTTTCATTTGATTCGGCCCCTGAAGTTGTATAGAAGATTCTTCCGTCAAGACCTATTAGGTTAACGAGCTTTTGCGATACAGTCTCTTTAAGTTCAAATTGACATTTTGGGGTTGCCATTGGCATTGACTTGATTTGCTCAATCATTGCCTTTTCTATTTGAATATTTCTATTGCCGAATGACTGATGATAACTTCCTGAAGAAAGGTCATAAATCTTCTGATTAGAAGATGTAATATAGCCCCATTCAAAAGTATTTTGGATATCGATTTTCTTGGCCTGGTTTTGTTTTGTCCATGTGTGAAAAAAAGGTAGGTGGGCCATAAACTCTCACTTTAAAATCTAATTTCTCATAAAATTAGGGGTAGATGAATTTCTACATATTCAAAATTTTTGTCATATTTTTTGCAGCCTCTCCAGGCCTTAAATATTTGTGTTTGATAATTATAAAGTGCGCCACCACATGTTTGAGAAGGATCACTTGCTCCCTCTGGAGAGTAGTGTGAGCAAATTGATAAAGGATGGCCGTCGTGAGACATAAGAAGTTTCATAATAGATGCTTCATCCTTAAGTTCACTTCTATACTTTTCGACAAGATCAAACCTTGCATGTGTCGTTTTACTAATATTGTTTCGATCTTCTACTTTTCTAACTGTGCTACCAAGACAGTGATTTGTATGGAAGATTAGACCTTGTGGGTTTGTATTTAAAATTTCTTTTTGTGTAGGAGTGATCTCATAATTGAAGGCACTTTTTCCATCGCTTATAAGATAATTATGGCCTGATGTAATGGGAGCTTCCATTAGTAATTTTCCCATATCATTGAGGCTTTTTTGTTTCGCTGCTTTTCTAATTAATGCAGGCCAGATAATTCCATTTGTTCCATCTAGGACATTAATATTGTTAACACCAATGAATTGACCATGGTTATTAACGGCCATTAATCCTAAACATCCACAAACTGTGTAGATAAGTTCTTTTGTACCATTATCCTTATCGTCAATTTCAATTAGCATGAGATAATTTTTTGCACTTTGATGCATATCCCATGTCTGAGCAGCGATGCTATTTTTATCATCGATATATGAGACCGATGTACACCCTTCGTCTTGATTCTCACTATCGAGTTGAATATCTCTAAAGTCAGTGTAGTTATTTAGGATAATAATGTCTTTGATTGAAGTTTCACTGCCTTTCGCTATCCCTTCAATCTCTTGTGCTAGACTTGCATCAAACTTCATGGTTTCTTTAAACTGTAAGTTTGCAAATTCATCAAGTTTATCTTTCAAATGCGGTGACCTTTTAAGAAGAAGGCCAGTTCTAATCTCTATAAGTTCTTGTATTGCTTCTTTAAAAGTTTCACCGTGCTTAAGCCCATTTTCGTATGGGCCACAAGCATCGTATTTGAATATAGGTAAATTTAAGTCTGTCATTAACATGTAAAATACCACTTCTTACTTGTTTGGTTACCAAAAATACTTGGCGCTTTTAGTGTAAAAGCGTAAGAAGTGTCGTTAATAATTTTAAATTCTTTTTTAGCGTCAGCAGGTGACTCTAAATATGATACAGCTTGAGAAAGAGCATAAGCGTCACCATCCCAAGTTGAGATCATCATTAGAGGCCTTGATTCATAGACTTCTTCTTGCAGCATACAAATACCAATTTGTCCTGCGATGTGAATGTAGCTAGCATCCGGAATAATTCCATGGTCTTTTGAAAAGAGTTTCTTTTTATTATGAAAATAAACACTTTCGTTAAAGACAACTTTTGTTCCGTTGTCATGTGCGATTTTTATAATTTCTTTTAGTTCTTCATTAGTAAAATTGACTAAAAGATCACCAATGAAAAGAGCTAAGTAATCTTTGGTCGCAAGTTTTTCTTTTAGTTGGCCAATTGTATCTACTTTAGAGTTCGGATAAAAGTCTAAGACGCCTGAAAGAGTAGCGGACATAAAGCTTTGCTTACCAAAATAGTCATGGTTAAAAGATATTACTTTTGTTCTTTCTTTTTGGTTTTTGATAAGAATCGATTTGAATATTTTTTCTACACACTCACTATGTCCACTCGCTGTAAAAAAGTGTTGTAGTTCTTTAGGTGCGATATCTTTGAAACGCTTAAGATTTGCCATAAAACTTTCATCAATGAAGTTTGAAAGACAGATCTTGTTTACAAGTGTTGGCATACTCTCGAATGAAGCAGCATTTAAGATAGGGGAAGTTGAGTACTTTAATTCCTCATTACTCCATCTCAGGTTTTGGCGATAGATGATAACATCGCGGTGCTCTTCATCATCGAGATAATTCTCTTTTAGTTTCATCTCAATGATGGCCCCAAGAGAACAGTTTATAGAAAGCATTGCTCCTGCGTGAATATCACGGTTTCTTCCGTAGATATATTCGTTGCCATTGGCACTTGCAATAAGTGTTAGCGCATACTTTAGGTATTTTCCCATTCCTTGTGATTGCTCCATATTTATAATTGTTGTATCGAGCATATAAAGAGTTTTTGGACTATTGAAATACTTAACTAAGCGTAGTCCACTCTCATGAGGGAAGTGGGTAATTTTACCTGCAAATGAGATTCCTACCAGTTGTCTCGTTTCGCTTAGTAGGGCCAGCGCAATTGAATCTTTACAATGAGCAATTTTTTCGAATTTCTCAATGCTTGTTTGTCTCGTTGGCTCATATGTATGACGTTGGATTTCTTCAATCTTGTGCTTGTAATAGTCGAAGTTTTCACCATCAATTTTAATTAATTCTAAGTTAAATTCTTCATTAAAGAATTTTTGGGCAAAGCTAAATGCCGCTTTGTCTTGAAGGTTCCCACTGAAGGCTTCCACTAATTTTGCATGCCATAAGTATTCATTGGGAGAATTTACTTTAGTCTTTGGAGTATATTCTAGTTTATTTGTTTCACCTTTATAAATTCGGTTAGCAATCTCGTTAATTGCGTCGAATAGATAGTCGATATCTTCGTTAGTCCAGGCCGTATTAAGTCTAAATCTTAGTGTATTATCTCCAGCTTGATAATAGAGTAGTCCTAGGTCAAAGCGGTTTGAGATAAAAGGTGCAATATCTTTTGCATCCGATAGATCAAAAGCAAATGCGACACCAAAGCATCTAGGTGATGAAAGCTGATCCCACTTACTTATAAGTTGATTAAGTTTATTTCTTGTATATTCTTCGATTGTTGCAATTTTGTAGCGAAGTTGATCGATTGCTATTGCTTGATAGTAACCTCTGATAACAGAAGAAGTTTGAAACTCATTATTCTCCCAGCATGGATCTTGTGTCAGTACAATTCCACTTTGGGCCTTCTTTGCACATGTAATATACTCAGGATTAATTTGATTTCCTTGTGAATCTTTTAGATCAAATGTTCTGTGCCAGAAGAAGTCACGTCCAAGTCCAAACCCTGTTTGAACCTCATCATAGATAAGTGCAACTTGATAAGATTTTACGATCAAATTAAGGGCCACATGGAAGCGATTTGTTGAATAGCGATCACCACCTTCGCATTGCATTGGCTCAACTAAAATTGCAAAGTGAGTATTCTCTTTTAGAACTTCATGAAGTTGCTTTAAAGAGGCGATTTCTGATTTAAGTAAATCATCAGCTTTACTTTCAAATTCTTTTAAATTTGCTTCAAAGCTTGGTGAAAATGGATTCTCCCATAATCTAATCCACTCTGGATCTATATCTAAAATAAATTGATCATTCTTTGTTTCAGGATAATCGATGAAAGTTGTTTCATGTCCTTCGATTTGATATGGCTCTCGCTTACTTGGATTCCAAGTCGAGAAAAGTGTTGATAGGAAGCGTCCGTGAAAACTGCCTTCAAAAGCTATGATTTTGTTTGCACCAGTATGGGCCCTTTTCATATAGGCCATAATAAGGGCCGCTTCATTGGCTTCCGCTCCAGAGTTCACAAATACTGGTGTAAGTTTGTCGTTAGAAGCTTTCTCTCTTAGAAGAGTTTTAAAAGACTCGGCGATTTCGATAAAAGTTGAATCGAGATAGTTTCCTGTCCATGCACTTTCATGCATTGTTGTTCCAAAAAGGGCCGTTGCATTGAAACCAAGTCCTAGTGTGGCTATCTGTGAAGCAGCATCGAGGAGAAATTCTGGAGAATTTTCATCTCTTGTTTCCATCGCAAGGTATGCTCCTTGTGAAAATTTATGATGAGGAATATATTCTTTCTTCTCTGCAGAAGTGAAGTTATCCTTGTACATTGTTGCTAGCTTTTCTTTAGCGTGTTCGTGACTGTTTTTACCAATTAAGTTGATTTCCATCTCTTTAACCCTTAAGTGTTTTATATTATCTAACTTCTTTTTGAATCTTCTCTTTTAGAAAATCACTAAATTTGAGTCCTGTGTTTTCTAGCATTTTTGGAAACATTGAAATACTTGTCATACCTGGAAAAGTATTGATTTCATTTAAGTATATATCCCCATCGCTTAAGAAGAAGTCTATGCGTGACAGATGTCTTAGCTTTAGGCATTTGAATGCTGTCTTAGCTATAATTTGCATTTGAGAGATCTGTTCATTAGTTAACTCAGGCGCCTCAACATAAGTTTTAGCTTTTGATTGCTCACTATATTTTTGCTCATAATCATAAAATTCATCACTTGCATTTACGATTTCACCAGGTTTAGATGCGTGGAGATTTCCTTCTTGCTCAAATACTGCAATTTCTAGCTCACGCCCTTTAAGTGTTCTTTCAATGAGAATATCATCGCTATACTCGAGTGCTTTATTGATTGCATCCACCAAATCTTCTCTATTTGTTACGTGGTAGCAACCTACTGAAGAGCCCTGACTAGCAGCCTTGATGAAAACGTCATTATTTGATTTTTCAAAAAAATCCACAACTTCACTTCGTTCATAAGGTAAATCTTTGTGAATCGACATCCACTTCGTATTTGGTATACCTAGATGATCAAACCATAACTTTGTCGTTACCTTGTTAAAACAAATACTACTTCCTTCATGGCGTGGGCCAAGGTAGGGAAGCTTATGCATTTCAAGGAAGCATTGTATTTCTCCAGTTTCTCCTGGAGGTCCATGAATAACTGGAATGACATAATTGATATATGGCCTTTCTGTTGCCGTTTCTAATATCTGTCCATTTAGGCTAACTTTTTGACCGTTTAAAGTAAGATCCCCCGACTTTGTCATTTCAACGACAATAGGGTTGAACTCTGGATTGATGGCGACTTGCTCTTTTATATATTGAGCAGAGCGAAGAGACACTTCATGCTCAGTAGACCCACCACCACATATGATTAAGATATTTTTCCTTTCCATGGAAACCTTCTTTTAAAGTGAATATATAAAAAACCCTAAAGCTTATGCTTTAGGGTATTTTAAACTATCTAGTGCCTTAAGTTTCTCAAGCATTTCTGCATTCGTCCAATTGAACGAACCTTTTGCTCCATGCTTTCTAACTGCTACGGCATTGTTTTCAATTTCACGATCACCAACAACGAACATGAATGGAATTTTAGACTTTTGAATTTGGCGAGTCTTATATCCCATTGTTTCATTACGATCATCTACGCTTACACGATAACCTTGCGCAAATAATTGCTCTTTAAGTTTGTGAGCAGCTTCCCCGTGTGCTTCATTATTAACTGGAACAATAACGATCTGCTCTGGTGCTAGCCAGAAAGGGAAAACACCTGCAACGTGCTCAGTGTAAACACCAAAGAATCTCTCAAGTGATCCAAGTAGGGCACGGTGTACAACAACTGGTCTTTCTTCGCCACCGTCTGCCGTCGTGAATTTAAGATCAAAACGGTCTGGTAGTTGGAAGTCTAGCTGAATTGTCCCAAGCTGCCACTTACGTCCAATTGCATCTGCAACCTCAATATCAATTTTTGGTCCATAGAATGCACCGTCACCTTCTTTGATAACATAATTGTGACCAGAAGCTTTTAGTGCTTCTTCAAGTGCGTTCTCTGCAATATCCCAAGTCTTATCATCACCAGCTTTCTTTTCTGGACGAGTTGATAAATTAACAGTGATATTATCGAAACCAAATAGCTCGTAAGCTGTGAAGATCATCTTCATTGTTCTTTGAATTTCTTCTTGAACTTGATCAAGTGCTAAGAAGATATGGGCATCATCTTGGCAGAATGAACGCACGCGAGTTAGACCTGCTAGTGCACCTGCTTTTTCATTTCTGTGAAGACGGCCAAAGTCCGCATAACGAAGTGGTAGGTCACGGTAGCTATACTTATAGTGCTTGAACATTAGCATGTGACATGGGCAGTTCATTGGTTTTACCGCATATTCACGATCGTCAATCTTTGAAAAGAACATGTCGTCTTTGTAGTGCTCATAGTGACCAGAAGTATGCCAAAGAGAGCTATCTAAGATTTGAGGCGTGATAACTTCATCGTATTCATAGATACGGTATAGTCTTCTAATATAGTTCACAAGTTCGTTAATAACGATTGTTCCTTTTGGCATAAAGAAAGGAGCACCTGGAGCAACTGGCTCAAAGTGGAATAATTCTAGTTCTTTTCCTAACTTTCTGTGATCACGCTTCTTTGCTTCCTCAAGCATCATAAGATGTTGCTTAAGTTCTTTCTTATCTGAGAACGAAGCAGCATAAATTCTTTGCATAACTTCACGCTTTTCATCACCACGCCAGTATGCACCCGCAATGCTAAGAAGCTTAAAACCTTGTGGTAGGTCAGTTGTATTTTCTACGTGTGGCCCACGACAAAGGTCAATGAATTCACCTTGCGAATAACAGCTAACTTCTTCGCCTTCAGGGATTGCTTCAATAAGTTCTACTTTAAGTTCCTGACCTTGCGACTTGAAGAATTCAACAGCCTCAGTTCTAGTCATAACTTTTCTTTCGATTGGTAATTTTTCTTTGATGATTGTTTTCATCATATCTTCAATTTTTGGAAGATCTTCCTCGCCCAGGGTTCGATCCATCAGAATGTCGTAGTAGAAGCCATTTTCAATAACAGGTCCAACGCCAAATTGAACGCTCTCATTAGGATAAAGTCTTGAAATTGCTTGCGCCATTAAGTGGGCGCTCGAGTGTCTGATTGTGTCTAAATCGTACTTGGGCATGTAATCTCCATAAAATTTTGGAATAATTCCTACTTTAAAGGCCCATAATATCAAATAATTAAAGGGTTCATCAATATTTTGAGTGTAATTATTTTAGTTATTATAAAGAGTTTTGACGGGCAGCGTGATGACATGTTATGAACATGTTGTGGTAAGATTCCACAAAATTCTCACAGCGGAATAGAAATAGGGAGTTGATATGCAGATTGTCGGGGGACAAGAATCTGGAAATAGTGTAAACAGCGGCTTTAAGACTGAGGTTTTAGGCTTTCTTGGTCATGGTGAAGGGCTTATTCCTTCACAAGATATTTTGACTAAGTTAGAGGTTGGTAAGGCTTATTACCAATTAGGAAAACTTCATTATGATAAAGCCGATCTTAATAAGGCCGAAGTAAACTTTTTAAAGGCCATCGACTGTGCTGAGTGTCCTCAGGATAATTATCGCGTATTAAAAATTCTAAGTTTTCTTATTAGAATTGCTGCTGAAAAGCTTGAAGATGAAAAAGCCGCTAAGTATGTAAATCAGAGTGAGAATATCATTAATGACTTACAGGTAAACCTTGGTAGTCTTTCTGCTGAATACTTCTATTATGCAGGTTTAATCAAGTCGTATCGAAATGATTTTGCAGGTGCATTTAGCGACTTAGAGCTATCTTATAATAAATCTAAAGAAGAAAATGATCCTGATCTTCACTCAAAGTGTTTATTGGCCCTGGCTAATAATGCTTATAATAGAGGTGAATTCGACCTTTCTCTTGATTTCATGGCCCAACTGGATAACTTATTAAAGATTATTAATAAGGAATATCTTGGTGGTTCGATGCATATGACTTATGGAAAAATCCTAATTGCCAAAGGTGATGTGGAGGCTTCTTTAAAGCACTTCAATCTTGCTAATATTACACTTCAGAATAAGAAGTGTTGGAATCTTTATGGTTATATTCTTTTAGGAATTGGTCAGGTTGAAAAAGTGAAGGGTGATTATGATAAAGCTACTCTTTACTATAACCTTGCAAAGCAAGCAGTTGATTCAACAACGTTTAAGCGTCTAACTAATGTACTTGATGCTGAAATTCATGAAGTTAATGATTCAAGTGTTGATATTTACCTTGATCGCAATAATAGAAAAGTGAAAGAAAAGAATATTGGTGTTATCGACTTTAAGCACCGTTTTGTTCTTCTTGAAATTCTATTCTTGTTAGCTAAGAACCGTGGTTCTTTTTATGACAAAGAAGATCTGGCACGTGAGATTTGGAAAGACGAGTACAATCCACTAATTCACGACAAACTTATTTATACGTCAATCTCTCGTCTAAGAAAGCTTATCGAGCCGAAAGACAATAGTAATACGAAGAGAAAGTACATTATCCGTGGTAAAGATGGATATACTTTCAACCCAGACGTTAAGATTCGTTATCAGATGGAGACAAAACTTACTGCAGGTAAAGCTGTAGCTAACGTTGACATTAGTTCTCCAGTTTAATTAGCATTATACCTAATGCGATTTATTCTAGTTTCAATATTTTTAATGAATACATGGGCCCTCAAAGATAGGGCCCTTTTCTCTGTAAATGGCCAAATCTATTTCGGTCAAAACACAAATGATCTTTTAAAAGCTTATAATCAAAGTTTGTGCCTGATAGGGAAAAAGAACTATATTGCTAAGTTAACTGGACTAGCTCCTGTTCTTGAGCAAGTTACAATTGCGCCAGAGTCCCTTAATGCAAAACAGAAAGACTTAATAAAGAGAGTATTATTGCTCTCAAAGTCTATGGATTTAGAAAGTGAGTACGCTTCGTATCCAAAGTTTGGCACTTGTAAAATAAGTAAAGAGCTAACTAAAAAAGTGGTTCAGATTTATAACACAAATTACGAATTGAAGAAGAGATACCAAAATTTTCTAGAAACTCATAAATTAGATAATGGCCCTTATATTGATGAGGAATATAAAGACTTCGTTTTAAAGAATGTTGACTCAAGGTTATTCTTATAAAGATGAAAGAATTCAAAATAGACTTAATAAGCAATATTGACGAAGAGATACTGTCGAATTTATGCGATTTTGAAGCTGCATTTTTCAAATGGCCTTGGTCAAAAGAAAATTGGCAACAATTGGCATCCTCTGGTCGAGACATTTCATGTATCTGGGCCGAAGATGATGAAGTTGTGGGAATTTGTGTGTTTGAGGTGAACCAACCAGATTTTTGTCATTTATATAAAATTATCGTTCACCCTGACTTTAGAAGACGCTCAATTGCCAAAAAGCTATTTGAAGACATGCTGAGTCATTGCAAGAGTGTTTTTAATGGCCAAATATTTCAAGTTTATCTTGAGGTGGAGGCTTCAAATGAGGGGGCCATCAGGTTTTATGAGAGATTGGGCCTTGAAAAAATTCATCTAAAGAAGAATTTCTATGCAGATGGGAGTAGTGCTGTTATAATGCAAGAAGTCGTAAGCTGAAGTTGTTTTCATAAGTTATCAATGACAAACCTTGACAAGATTTCAAAATCTTTGATAATTAATAAGTACTTAGAAATTAGAAAGTTTTTTTCAGATTTTTGAGTAAATAACGATTAGTTAAATATTTAACAAGATATAATCGGGTAGACTTTTAGGGCTACCCTTTTTTTTTATTTTTATAGGCTTTTTTGTAAAAGCATATGGGATGCGTTTTAATGGATTTAGATATCTCTTATTCAGGTATGGAACAAAAATTTTTCGAACTTGCTACTGAAGTTGTAAGTGGGGAAGGTTACCTTCTTTATGATATGGAGTATATCAAAGGTTCTAAAACTTTACGCGTCTACATAATGAATAAAGAGACAAGAACAGCAGTAATCGAAGATTGTGTGAACGTTGACCGCGCTTTTAGTGAGCCAATGGAAGCACTTGATTGGATTCCAGATGATATTGTTCTAGAAGTTTCTTCTCCAGGAATGTTTAGAAAAATTAAAACAAGAGAGCACTTAGAGTTAAGTATCGGTGAGCGTATTCTTGTTCAACTTAATAAGAAATTTGGGGATCTTTTCCCAGGTGAAAAGTTTGATAAGAAAACAACAAATGCTAAGAAAGTTATTTGTAGCTTAAATAGCTACGGAGACGACTATATCGACGTGACTCTCGATAGTGATTTTGATTTAAAATTAAACTTAAATGATATTAATAAGATCGCACTTGAACCAGAAGTGTAATTGTTTGAGGTGAAAAATGAGTTTCTCAGAATTAAGTAAAATTATTGATGTGTTAGGTAAAGACCGTGGTATCGATAAGGCCATTATCGTAAACGCAATTGAACAAGCTTTCTTAGTAACTGCTAGAAAGAAGTTTGGAATTCAAGGTGAATACGAAACTCGTTATAACGAAGATGACGATGATGTAGAGATCTTCCAATATAAAAACGTTGTAGATGAAGTAAGAGATTCAATTATTGAAATCAATCTAGGTGATGCTAGAGAGCTTGATGAAGATGTTGAAATCGGTGACCAATTAGGGATCAAAATTGAAAACCCTAACTTCACACGTGTTGACGTACAAACTGCGCGTCAGATTATTATGCAAAAAGTTCGCGATGCTGAAAGAGAAATCCTATTCTCTGAGTTTAAGCACAGACAAGGTGATCTTGTAACTGGTATCGTTAGAAGATATGAGCGTGGAAACGTGGTTGTTGATCTTGGGAAGGCCGATGCTGTTCTTTCAAGAAGAGAGCTAATTCCTGGTGAGCAATTTAACCCTGGTGACAGAGTACAAGCTTACTTAACTGAAGTAGTTATGACTAACCGTGGGCCAGAAATTAGACTTTCAAGAACTTCACCAATGTTCCTTGTTAAGCTTTTTGAAATTGAAGTTCCAGAAATTCAAGATGGAACAATTGAAATCAAATCAGCTGCACGTGAGCCAGGTCAAAGAGCTAAAATCGCTGTTCAATCAGTAGATAAAGATATTGATCCAGTTGGTGCTTGTGTTGGTATGAAAGGATCACGAGTTCAAAATATTGTTAATGAACTACAAGGTGAAAAAATTGATATCGTAAGATGGAATGATGATCTAGCTACATTTGCTATTGCAGCTCTTGCTCCATCTGAAATTGAAAATATTTCTATTGATCATGATTCAAAATCAATGGACGTAATCGTAGAAGAAGATCAGCTATCACTTGCTATTGGACGTCGTGGACAAAACGTTCGTCTTGCAGCAATGCTATCTGGTTACAATATTAACATTATCTCGAAGTCTAAACTTCAAGAAAAAGTTAATAAGTCAGTTGAGAACCTGCTTCAAATCCCATCTGTTACAGATGCAATGGCACAAGTACTTGTACAAAATAGCATCATGGCAATTGGTGACTTCATGGCAACTCCTGCGGATGAAATTGCTACTATGACTGGTGTTGATGCTGCTACAGCACAAACTGCAATTGATGAAGCTGCAAAGTTAGTTGAAGAAGGAACAATTGAGCTTCAACCAGAAGGTGAAGAAGAATTAGTATCTGCTTCTGCAGTTCCTAAGTACCTAGGTATTATTAATAAAGAAGGTGCTGAGCAGGAAGATGAAGGTTCAGACAAATTTAATGAAGCAGAAAGAAGATTAAGAGAAGAATTAGCTGCATTTAAAATTAAGTAATTTTAAAATAGAAAAGTGTAGTCATACTACGGAGATAAAATGCCTAAGAAAATATTTGAATTGGCCAATGAACTCGGAAAGAAGCCATTAGACCTCGTAGAAGAGCTGAAGTCACACGGATTCTCAGTAAGAAACCACATGTCGGTATTATCTGATGAAGATATTACTAAGTGGGAATCACTTACTGGAGGAAGTGCTGGAGATGCACCTGCTGAGAAGGCGACAAAGAAGAAAACGGTCAAAAAGAAAGCTGCAAAAAAGGCGACTGTAAGAAAGAAGTCTGCGGCACAAGCTGACGATGATAGTGAGGAAGATAAACCTGCTAAGAAGACAGTTACTCGTAAGAAGAAGACTGTTGTACGTCGTAAAGCTTCATCAAAATCTTCGGAGGCAACTTCTGATGATGAAAACACTGAAGCTATTGTTGAATCTTCTGAAGATATTGAAGTAAATGCAGAAGAGACTGTAAGTACTCCTGTTGCTGAAGAAGCTCACGCTCCTGAAGTAGAGGAAGAAAAAGAAGTTGAAGCTAAGGAAGCAAAAGAAGAAGTTGCTGTCGAGGCTAAGACTGAAGAGAAAAAAGCTTCTGAAGAAAAAGAAGAGAAGAAAGAATCGACGACTCTAGATGGAAAGCCATTTGGTCTAAGAATTGTTTCAGCTCCTACTAAAGAAGATAAAGAGAAAGCTGCTGCTCGCAAGGCAAAGAAAGCTGCTACTAAGGACGAAGAAGTTCAAGATGATATCAACACTAAAGCAGGTGTTGTTGAAGGTGATGAAGATCGTACCGCTAAGAAGGATAAAAATCGTCTAAGTGGTCTTGCTTCTATGTTAAGTGCTAAGAAAACGGTTAACCGTTCACAAGCTCTTAACGAAGAACGTGCAACTTCAGAGCTTAAGTCTTACTCTTCACTTCAAGGTACTGGACGCCCAATGTATACTCAAGTTAAGAGAAAGCGTCAGTACTCAGGACCTTCGAAATCAACTGAGATTACAGAAGTAAAAGAAGCAAAGAGAATTATTAAGCTTCACGGTGGTGCTTACGCTGAGCAATTAGCGAAGAAGCTATCTATTAAGCTTAAAGATATGATCGATAAGTGTCTTGACCTAAATCTACTTGTTAGAAATGGTGACTATATTGGTCTTAAATTAGCGGGACAAATTGCGTCTCTTTACGATTATAGAGTAGAGGATCAGACTTTTGATGAGGATGCGGCACTTGGGAAAGAATCTCTTTCTGAAGAGCAACTAAATAAGCTTCCACTTCGAGCTCCTGTTATTACAATTATGGGTCACGTTGACCACGGTAAAACAACTCTACTAGATTATATTAGAAATGAATCGATTGCTGCTGGCGAAGCTGGTGGGATCACTCAGCACATTGGAGCTTACTCGGTAGATGTTAAAGACTCTAAGCTTACTTTCCTAGATACTCCAGGTCACGCGGCCTTTGGTGCTATGAGACAGCGTGGTGCTGATATTACAGATATTGTTATTTTAATTGTTGCTGCTGATGATGGTGTTATGCCTCAGACTGTAGAGTCAATTAAATACATTCAATCTGCAGGTAAGCCTTTAATTGTAGCGGTTAACAAAATGGACCGTGAAGGTGCTAACCCAGATCGTATTAAACAAGCTCTAACAGAATTTAATATCACTCCTGAGGAATGGGGTGGGGAAACTCAATTCTGTCATATTTCTGCACTTAAAGGTGATGGAGTAGATGAACTTCTTGAAGCAATTGCACTTCAAGCTGAAATCATGGAGCTTAGAGCTGAACCTAAAGGGCCAGCTGAAGGTGTTGTTATTGAATCAAGAATTGAGCACGGACGTGGTCCTGTTGCAACTGTTCTTGTTCAAACAGGGACACTTAAAAAAGGTGACTCAATTGTTGTTGGAGAAACTTTTGGACGTGCAAGAAGTTTAACTGACCATAAAGGTGTTCAACATAATAAAGTTGGGCCTTCGATGCCAGTACAAATTATTGGACTTGCAGAAGCGCCATCTCCTGGAGATAGCCTAAACGTTGTTAAAAACGAAAGAGAAGCAAAGAAGATTGCTCAAAACCGTATTGATGAAAGAATCAGAATTGAAACTGCAGCTCAGACTCAAGGGCCTAAAGTTTCTCTTGAAGACTTCTTTGCAACTGCTGTATCGGATGAGGGACAAAAGAAAGATCTTAACCTTATCATTCGTTCAGATGTTCAAGGATCTTTTGAAGCGATTAAATCTGCTATTGAAACAATTTCAAATCCAGAGGTTGAAGTTAAAGTTATTCGCGGTGGTGTCGGTCAAATTAGTGACTCAGACATTGAACTGGCAAATACTTCAGGTGCCTTTGTTCTTGGATTTAATATGAGACCATCAACTTCTGCACGTAAGCTTTCTGAGCAGTATGGAATTGATGTTAAGACTTACTCAATCATCTATGAATTAATCAATGATGTGAAACTAGCTGTTGAAGGTCTTCTCGATCCTGAGTTTACTGAAGAGTACATCGGGCGCGCGGAAGTACGTGATACATTCTCTGTTCCTAAAGTTGGAACAATTGCTGGTTCAATTGTTGTTGATGGTGCTATCCAAGTTGGTTGTAACGTACGTCTTCTTAGAGAAGGTAAGATCATGTTTGATGGTAAGATGTCTTCTCTTAAGAGATTTAAAGATGATGTTAAAGAAGTTAAAAATGGTTACGAATGTGGTGTTGGCCTAGAAAATTACAACGATGTAAAAGTTGGCGACCTATTCGAAGCATATAAACTGAAAGAAAAGAAACGTAAGCTTGAGGATGTTTTAACAGCAGACTCACCAATTCTTTAATTCGGTTGGAGATGTCATGAGTGGCAATAAGAAAAAACTTCAATATGAAGAACAAATTAAAAATGAAGTAAATCAATTACTTCGTCGTGGACTAGATAACTCTGCGTTCACATTTTGTTCGATTACTAAGGTTGAGATAAGCCCAGACTTTTCTACGGCAAAGTTATATTGGGATACATTCGATCCTTCTAGAAGAGGTGATATTGCTAAGGCGATGGATACTTCTCTAGGTAAAATTAGAAGTCACCTTGCTAAGACTTTACAAGTAAGACACACACCTTCATTAACTGCTGAGTATGACTCGCAATTTGAAGATGAGCAGGAAATTGAAAAACTACTGCAATCTGAAAAAGATAAAGGAAAGTCTTTCTAATGGCTTCAAGAAATAAGAAATTTAAGGGCCCAATCTTTGGGCCTTTCTTTTTTAAAGTTGATAAACCAAAAGGGATAACTTCCTTTGATGTTATTAGGCGCTTTAAAAAAAACCTTCCTAAAAATATTGGTAAAATCGGACATTTTGGAACTCTTGATCCATTTGCAACTGGTCTACTTGTTATTGGTATTGGACCTGCAACAAGATTAAATCAATACACTCAAATTGATTCAAAAGAGTATATTGCGACAGGAATTCTTGGTGTTAATTCTCCAACAGGTGATTTTGATACTGAAGAAGGTACAATTGAAGAATTAGAGTTTTCTGACGTAAGCTTCGATGAGGTAAAGAGTCAGCTTGAAACTTTTATTGGTCCGTATATGCAAAGCCCTCCCGCTTTCTCAGCAACTAAGCACGAAGGCAAGGCGCTTCATGAGTGGGCACGAGAAGGTGTCTTTATTGAAAAGCCACCTGTTGAGCGAACAATTCATGAAATTGAACTATTAGAGGTTCAGGGCCGTAAGATCGTCTTTCGTGTTTGTGTTTCTTCTGGAACTTATATCCGAGTTCTCTTTGATGACCTTGCTAAGAAATTAGGAACAAGAGGTGCTCTGGAAGACTTAAGACGAACTAATTCAGCAGGAATTGATTTAGAAAATAGTATTGATTTGGCAATCTTTGATGATGAGAATTTCAGCGCTAATGATTTTTTATTGAATTACACAAATCCGATAACTGAACTTATTGGATTTGAAAAAATAGAATTAGACGAGGCCATGAGCCTACGTTTTGTTAATGGCCAAACATTAAAAATGGATGTGGCCGATGGCCACTATTGGATGAGATCGCAAAATCAAACACTTGGACTCGCGGCCGCAAATGGTGGACTACTTAGGAGTTGCGTGGGCTTTAGTCCAGCTGCGTTAGATAAAATCGATTTAACTATGTGTAATTCCTTAGACGAATAATTTTAATTCGTGCTATACTCTAGGAAATTACAAGTGAAATTTAAGGAGATAAAGTGAATACTACTTTAATTGCATTAGCCATTGCATTATTAGTTGTAACAGGGATGGTTGTCCAACTAGGTGTTTTAAGCCTTCTTTCAGGTTCATTCTTCTTCCTATTTGGGAAGTCGAAGTTTGAAGTTCTAAAATCTTCAGATGATGAAAGTTTTGCTTTTGGTTACCGTTGGAATAATTCTAGGCAGCCTGCTAAGTTTAACCACGTTACGGTAAGGCTATTCAACCCATTTGGTAAGAAAACTCAAGTAACTGTTTCAAGTGACTTTGCTGTTCAAGATTCTGACTTTGGTATTGAAGTTAAAATGGGACCGGCTTTTAAAGATATTTTAGAGCTTGAAAACCTTGATTCTTCAACAGTTGAAATCGAACTTAAGTCTAAAGACGGTGTTACTCAATCTCGCACAATGAAGGGACGCAAGTTTATTGAAGCATTCCGTGGTGCTGAAAATACTGTTGAAACATTTAATGAAAAATATGGTTACGTAAAACCAAAGATGTTTTATCACCAAACAACTCGTTCATTTATTGCAGATGCCATTCCACAAGGTGATATTCCTGTAGGACTTAGAATTTCTGCAAACCCACAGTTTGCTGGTGAATTCGCTGGTGCTGCTGGTGCAGGAGCTCCTGCTCAAGAAAACTTTGCTGTTTCTAAGGTATGGATTGAAGAAGGTTGTATTGTTTGTAACGCTTGTGAAGGTATTTACCCTGAAGTATTCGAAGTTACAGATACTAACTGTGTGATTCGTCCAGATGCGCCACTTGATAACGGACTTTTAATTCTTGAAGCTGCTGAAGCTTGTCCAACTGAAGTTATCAAATTCAATAAAGCATAATTCAGATTTTAAATTTTGATATAAATAAGGCCCTCGAAAGAGGGCCTTGTTGTTTCTATTTTCTGTTATAATTATTAAATGGAAGTAGATAAATATTCAACACTCTTATCTCCTGTTGATAACGAGCATTTTAAACGCCGTTTTTTCTTAACTGGAGAACCAATTAACGAATCCCTTATAACCAATGTTTTCTTTGTTCCAAGGGCCGGTGACAAGTGGCTATACCTTGTTAAAGACAGTGGTAAGCTTGACTATCCTGGAGGAGAATTAAGAGAAGGGGAAAGCGTTATTTTTGGTTTAGAGCGAATGCTAGGTCTTGAACTTGGCATTAGTATGAAAAGTATTAACAAACTTGGGCATTGGATCTTAGAAGATAAATACGAGACGCCCTTGCGAGAGCATTTTTCTCATCCTATCTCAGCTGCTGTCGTTTTCACTGGAGATGCAAATTTCGTTAACTCTAATAATTTAAAATCAGCTACCACTGAAGAGGTTTGCCGACTTTTAAAGTCAGAAGGCCGCCATTTACAAGCAGATATTTACTTAGCATGCGCTGAGTATTTAGAGTCTTTGGATTAGTTTAAGACGAAGGGGATACATGAATAGAATTACTCTAAGATATTTAACTCATGAGGATAAAGATGAATTCTTTGCTGCTTTCCATGAGGACTGGGAAAACAATTTTGACTTTGTTCATTACTGGGAAACTCTAGCTAATAGAGAGTTTGAGAAATATGTTTCGATAGCTCCGGAGTTTGCAAGGGGAATTCATATTCCAAAAGAGCACGTAGCTGCCGCATTACTTTTTGCCTTCAACGAGGACGGGAGAATTGTAGGCCGTACATCAATTCGTTTTGAATTAAACGATCATCTTTTAAAGGTTGGTGGCCATATTGGTTATGGAGTATGCCCCAATTTCCGCCGTCAAGGATATGCGACTCAAATCCTTGCTGAGTCCTTAAACTACGTTAGGGCCAATATTAAGGGCCTTAAAAAGGTTCTTGTTACTTGTGATGAAGGTAATATTGGATCTGAGAAGACAATTCGTAATAACGGTGGTCAGCTTGAGAATGTTATTGAGGTTAATGGTGTGAAGAAGATGAGGTTTTGGGTCGAGTTGTAATTTTTTAGGGACTTTAATTCAATGAGTAAGTAGTGTGGTTTTTGAAGTTGGTTACCCGAAGGCTCCCTTTATGTTCAGGAAGAATTGTATGCCTGCGAGAGGCAGGAGCCGAAGCAGGCCGTGGTCGCCTCTGGGTTGTTCGGCATCATTTTGCCATCGTGGCAAATGACGCCTCCAAAAAAAGAAACCCGCCTGGACAGGGCGGGTTTCAAATTTAAGAACAATTTATCGGTAGATGGTTCGGATTATTTTCCTTCCATCGGATTAATTAGTCTGAAGTATAATCCAAGAAGTTTTACGTTTCTCTTCATATCTCCGTAGAAGCTATCTACATCTTTAGTAACTTTCATTTTCGTCATCGCTTCACCAACAAGCTGATCCATTTGCTGAATCTGAGCGAAGCTGTTTTCTTGGATATCTCTTAAGAAAACATCTCCTAACTTGATTTGCTCGTTATTATTTAGACCTTGGATGATCTTTGTAATAACTGGTGCGAATAACTCAACTTGACCTTGCTCGTTCACAGAAGGCATTGAAAAGTTGTTCAGAAGGTTAGTGATCTTATTGTCTAAGTAAGTATCTTTGTTTCCAGTCTTTGCCATTTGAATCATATCAACTGTTGAACAGTATTGCTCAGAAAGACGACATGCTTCAGCTTCAAAAGCGATTGGAGCGATTGCCTGGCTAAGTACTTGGTTAATGTATTCAAGTGACACACCTTCAAGACCAATCTCATTCATCATTGTTGTAAATTGTGCTGATACAAAGTATGAACCAGCTTGTTTTACAAGTGCTCTTTGAGCAAGGAATCCTGCAATCATCTCTTTTTGATTTTGTGAAGCAAGAAGAGCGTTGATCTGAGCGAAGTATTTCTCCATCTCTGATTTAATTGCTGTTGCATCACCAAGAGCTGCTGCCATATCAAGCTCTGTCTTTTGAGCTTTCATTGTATCTTCAGTTGCACCTTGTGCCGCTGGAGTTTGAGCAAGTTGAAGTCCTGCGATTTGTGCCTGCTCCCATTCTTTAAAGAATGTTGACCAACGCTCATCGTGAGAGATTAACTGCATCATACTCGCTTTCTTAATAACGTTACCAGCTACATATGAATCTTGTGCGTAAGGTACATATGCTTTTCTGATATCAGTTTTCTCAGCTACATAATCCTCTGGGATTTGGTAAGTTTGCCCTTCGTGCTCAAAAGTCTCAGTAAGTAGGTCGTTTTGAGAAATGTGGTTTACCCAAAATGCACGAGCAGGGTTAGCTGTTTGTTCAAAAGTATCAATGTTACCGTAAACTAGACCACCGATAGCAGCATAGTTAGTTTCAACTTCACCAACTTCAACTTTAAAAGCTCCGTTAGTTAGTGGGATATTACGTCCAGTTTCTGGGTCATATACTAGTGGTGTAACTTGACCAGAAAGAACTTCTCCAATTGTTGATTGTACAATTGAATCTTTAATATCAATTCCAAATAGGTACTGCTCTAGTAACTGGTATGGAATTCTTAAAGAGTTTGAACGGTACTTATAAGAGTACGATTCTGACTCTGTAAGTGCTACAAGAGCTGCAGCCTTATCATATTCAACACCACGGTTTTTAGCTCTGTATGAATCACTATCTAGTGAGATTGCCTCATTCCACTTAGTTTCAACAACCATTGGTTTTTGCGTTGCTACTTGTAGAACTGTTCCATCTTCAGCTGTTACTTCAGTTTGAGATGGTACAAGAGTCGAAACAAATCTCTTGTTTCTTTGTGCTTCAGTATCAAGTCCAGCACCTGGAGTGATATCTGGAGTTGCAACTACCGACTGTAGGAAGAATAGTGATTTAATTACACCATTAACTAGGTCGTTAGTTGTTGCATCATGAGTTGCTTGATCTGCTTGAGAGTACAACTCTGGAGTATAAATTAGGTGGTAGAATACCTCTTCATTCATCATTCTTAGCTTGTAGAACTTGTCCATTAGCCAACCAAATGCTGCTCCACCGTAGAATTCCTTACGCTTACCTGGGAAGTAGATATACTCATACATCTGACGGTAGTCTGCAATTTGGTAATCTACGATTTCTTCAAAAGATGAACCAAAGTCGTGTCTGTTACACTGAGGAGAGTTTCCAGCGTCCTCATCTGAACAGAATCTGATTCTCTTAAGACCAGCTTCCGCCATAAGTCTATGCTTAGAGATATTTGATGGGTTTCCATTTTCTCCAACTAGTGCATCAACAACATCTTTAATTCTTACTAGGTGATAGTATAGACCTGGTTCGAATTCAGACTCTACAGAAGATACCTTAACGTCAACACCGTTGATCTCTACAGATTTCTTTCTTGAGTTTGTGTAACCTTCAAGTTCAACCATCCCTGTATAAGCTGCACGTAGTGCGTATACATCGTATGGAGCTAGACCATCGTAAGTAGCGTGGTCATCAATTGTATAATCCATAACAGAAGATGAAGTTCTCTTAGTTTCTTTTTCTCCTGGGAATACCCAGTTCTTCTTATCAAATGATCCAACGAAGTTGTGACGTAGACCAAGGTTGTGTCCAATTTCGTGAGCAAGAGTCGGCATCCAAATATCAATTAGGATATCGTTCTTACCTTCGTCTGTTTGTGCCATCTTTAGAACATCGTAGTTCTTAGCAAGATTACTTAGAGCAAACTCAGCTGTTTCGTGGTTACAAATTGGGTTTTTATTACCTTTTGCATCGTACTCCATTGAGTGCTTGATCTTCGCTTGAAGGGCCTCAATTGAGTTGTCACCATGAATCGCAGCTTGTAGTGCAACATCATCTTTATTAGCAATTGCTTGCCAAGCAGCATGTACTGCTTTTGCTTCTTTTTGGTTAGCTCTTGTGAAGTTAGAAAGAACTTCATCTTTATCAAATGAGCTAGCTCTAAAGTCGTTCTTCATTAGACGGTGAGCATCTTTGATTTTCCCCATCTGTGAAGCGATATTTGGACGCTTAATTGTGTTAAGTAGGCTGCTCTTTAAGTTAGTATGAGCAACACCATGACGGTGAGATTTCATCTCAGCTTTCTTTGTGCTTTGAGATACTGTTTCACCTTCAATTTCAACTTCAACTTCAACTTCAACTTCATCAGAGTCAGCAACTTGTGTATTTTGTCCTGCCGCTTGAGTCTTTGCTTTGTGCTCAGCTAGAGCATCTTCAATAGCTTTCTTATTAAGCTCGTCAGCAAGGTTTTTAAGCTCTTTAGTTGGAGTAATATTCTTAATAAAGTTCTTCTCTGCGATGGCCTTATCAACCATCCAATTAATTGAAGACTTCATGTTACCACCGTATAGGTAAACAGAAGCTGATTCAACAACACCATTTCTTGGGTTAAATGACGGTCCACCAAGTCCAATGATTGAACTTGAAGTTGCTTTTTCTACCCAGTAGATGTGGTTACGTTGTAGATCACCAAGGTGAGTTTTTTCTACTACCTCGATATTTACTGAACGTGACTCACCATCAAGATTGTGAGTAAGAGAAAGATTCTTCGTTCCTGCTGGAATTGAATCATCTTTTTCTATTTTAAGGGTGATAATATCACCACGTCCTCCATATTGTGTACCTTTGAAAGCACGCTTGAAGCCTAGGTTGATATCATCAACAACTTTTTGAGAAGAAACGATAATCTTATTTCTTAAATCAAGTTCTGTTTGAGTCAGTTTTCTAATTAGCTTCCCATCTTTATCATATTTATTTGATGGAATACCTGTAAGTACGTACTCGATATTTTTACCATTTCTGATATCAAATACCATTGGTAGATCTACCGTTGTATCAAAGTCACGAGTTTGCTCAGTGTATCCTTTTGGTACTAGCTTAGAACCAGTGAATAGACCAAAGTTAAACTTCTTTTGTACTTCGTAAGAAAGGTTTTGCTCTGGTTCTTCGAACTCTTGATTATACTTCATGAAAGTAGTTCTTTCTTTGAAAGTCATTGTTTCATTCTGTTGTCCCCAGTAATCTCCACCGAAGTCAGCACAGTTAAAGAAGTTTCCTTTCTTATAAGTTGATTGAGTAGAGAAGTTAAGGAATTCATCTCTTCCGTCAACTACTTGTACGATGTCACTTACTTCTGTAAGACCATGGGCCTTACCTCCACCACAAACGCTCATTAGGTAAGGGTCTAGTGACGTAAGAACATCACCAATTTGATCGTTTCCAAGATTAACTACTGCAATTGCTCTTTCATCATTGTGACTTGCTGGAACGTAAACGATTCCACCTTTGTCATTCTTACTTTCACGGAAGTATTCTGCTTCAAAAGCTAGTAATGGTTCAGTGTCTAGATCAGTTGATCCTGTCTTATCAAGTAGTGGTCTTGATCTTTTTACTAGAACACGATCTGGCTCAAAGTGGAACTTAACGATTTCAACGTGGAAAGTCGCTTTAGAACCTGCAAAACTGTAGTTAAAGATATTTGGAGAGTCTTCTAATACTCTTCTAAAAGTGAATTCTTGATTCTTAAATTTTTCAAGTTTTAGCCAAGCTGTCGATAGCTCTTCTCTGATCTCAGTTGGGTAAATCTCTTCTGGTTGAGAGTCTTTTTCTAGTTGAATGAATTTTGCATCTTCAGCAACTGTACTAGAAGAGATTTTCGTCTCAGCTAGGATCTCATCATTATCATCGATATCGTACTTGAATTTAACGTACTTAATTTTTTCAGAAATTTCTGAACGTAGGAAACAGTTATCAAGAGCGATTCTAGCTCTCTTTGCTGTATCAGCGTCACATCTAGAAAATAGTAGGTTAAATCTTTCTGCACGAACTAATTTTTCTTCGTTATCAGTTAGGTCTTCTTTCTTGATAACACGAGCAAAGTAAGCTTTGCTTTCATTGTCATCAAGAATAACCTTGATTAGATCCTTGTTTTCAAAAACATGACCATCATGCTTAGACGTTGTGAAAGCATTTTCGTTATTAAGGATTCGGTCTTCAAGTTGTCCTACTGTGAATAGGTTATTTTCAACCTTATCACGACGGTAGATTGTCGCGATTTCTTTTTGATCCATTCCGAAAACACCTGTGTAAGTTCTGTTTTCGATTAGGTAGTCAACTTTATAGTGAGTTGATTCCGAACGGTCCTTCTCAACATATCTGATATGTCTTGTTTTCTCATCAAGATCATTCTTTACATTTTCTCTTTGGTAGAAATCAACACCGTATTGAAATAATGGAATACGATCAAGCTTTGAAGCTTTAACTGGAAGAACATCGCGAATGATTTTATTAGAAGCGCTAAGAGTTTGTGCACTAGCATTTACTGGAGCAATATACGCTACTAGGTAGTTTGTTGTAAGATCAAATGTAATCTCAAATTTCTGACCTTCTTTTTCTGCGAAAATAAGAAGATCTTTTACAAGAACATTATAAGTCTTATCATTAGAACTAACGATTTGAGTTGAGTAAAGAGTCTTTGCTTCACTTCCAACACTTGTGTCGATTAGGTCTGTTGAAATTCTGTTTTTAGAAAGCTCTTCTTGAGTCGCAACTGCTTTTGATTCAATAACTAGCTTAGCTGAAGTAACAGAGTTCTTAGTACGGTAACTTTCTTGTGCAAAATCAGGCTCTTTGTCCGGAAGAGTCTTTGCACAACTTGAAAGGATCGCTGCCAATGCGAAAGCATGTGTAAGGCCTCTGAGCATTCCAAACTTGTTTTCATTTTTGATTTTCATTTTTTCTTCTACCTTTGTTCTTTTTGTCATTTGTTCTTCTTTCTCTTTGTCTTCGTTATGTGTGTTCTATATTTTTATTGTTAGTGATGCATAAACTGATGAATCTCTTTCATCAAATAGGTCGATCTCAACCTTCTTCCCATCAGGTGATAGGGGAGTTCCTCCAAATTCATGACCTACCTCTAGGTTGTATTTAGGGCCAAAGCTATAGCCAATGGCCTGTGAGAACGAATAAGCATCTTTTGTATTATTCTGGTATGTCCAACCCTTCATATACGTTCCTCCAAGTGATAGGTATAGCGCATCCGACACGCTGTATGTCAGATATGCAACTGATGAAAGACTATATGAAGTATTTGAGCTTCCAGTCATTGTTGTTTCATACTCATGGAAGTTCTTGGATGCACCAAGAATAACTAATGCAGATAGGTCCTTAATCCCAATAACACTATCGGCTATTGATAGGCCTTCACTTAAGCTAATTCCTGCTTGAAGCTTAGAATATTTTCTAGAAACCTTACTTGTTGGAAGTTTTAACGATGCCGTACCAAATGAAACAACACCATCAAATGGCTGAGAAGCCTTTCTAGTAAAGGATACTGACGTATCGCTGATTCTACTTTTTCGCTCATCAACAAAGTCTTTTGATACTGTTGTTTTAGCGGCGAAACTACCTTTATCAGTAATAATATTGAAACGAAATGAGTTATACATTCCACTATAGTGGCCTGCCTCAGATGTCTTTAATAAATCTCTTGAAACTGTCGTATCAACTCTAGCTGACCAATTTCTAGTCGCACCTGGTGCTTTTTTGACACCCTGGATATTACTAGTGCTACTTTGGGCAACAACAGATGTTGTTGTAAGCGCAAGTAAAATTAATGAGATACACTTAAATGGTGTCACTCTGTCTCCTTTTTTCGTTCCTGAAAATGAAATTCGTTCAATACTTGATGCAAATGGTATGCCATTTGTTCATCTTCGGACGAGTTCGCATTTGAAGTAAATATATAACAATAGGAGTACGAAGACGCTGACTTTGGAAAATCTACAGGGTTGTTTAGGGAGTTGACGATTTTTGAGGGAAGTATAAAGGGAGGCCGTTGGACGGCCTCCGATTACACCTAGGCCCAAAAGAGAGAGGGATTATGAGGGATATTGGGGCCTAAATGATATTTATACCAAAATATAAACATGGGCGCCGCGATGCAGCACTCTCATTTTGAATATGCCTTATTAACGGATTTAGCGCTATCGAAGATAAGTTAATTTTGTTTAAGAAGAGTAAATTAACCTTTAGAGGAATCGTTTCAGAATTCCTGATGTGATCATTTCTTTGAATCCGACTTCATTTTCTTGCCACACTTCTTCAACAGTTACACCAGTATCTACTGTTGGGCATTCAAATGTAAGTACAGGTGCTCCAAGCTCAACACTTCCGTAAGTTCCGAGTGAGCCAGGAGTTGGGTAGCCGATATCATCTGCAATTGGATAATTATTGTGTTTGGCCAAAAGCTGCGCAACATCCTTACAGTCACCATTGTAATTTACAATTGGTTTCCATGAGTGAATTGATAAAATAAAGGCCGGTGGATACTCAATAAAGAGCTTATTTAGGAATTGGTTTTCAGGCTCACTTAATGGAGCACTTCCTGGATTGTACTTATCTTCTTCGAATTCACTTTCCCAGCTTTGAGTAGGTAAGTTTCGATTAAGATCAACTCCATTAGCATTAACGCGCGTTCCTGCATTAACACCATCTTTATTGACGATAGGAATAACGACTAGAGGTAGATCTGTTTCAACTTCAGTCTTAAGCCATGAAAAGATTTCTTTTAGGCAGTGAACTCCCTCGATTTCATCTCCATGAACTCCTGCCATCAGATAGATATAGCGAGGTGAATCAACTTTATTTTTAAAAGCTTCGATTTCAAGGTTGTTAACTGTTTTTCCTGACTCTAGTTTAATAAATTCCATAAAGAAATTGTGGTGGAAGTTTCCTTTTTTGTAAATGAAGTTTTATACTTATGACTTTAAAAAGGAATACTTAAGTAATGAAAAAGAAAAACATACTAAAAACTTTAGAATATTTAGAAAGCGTACTTGATACACAAGATGATCATGATGCAATTGCTCAGCTTCGTGAAAGTGTCGAGCTCCTTGAGGATGTCGATAATGGCGTTGCAAGTGGCAATGGACACTTCAGTATACCAATGGAGGCCATGGGAGCCTATACTGTCTATAGTGACGGTGGATGTCGTGGGAACCCTGGACCTGGAGCGTGGGGGGCAATGGGACAAAATCCAGATGGCGTCGTTTTCTTTGAAAGCTCTGGCTTTGAGTATCAGACAACTAACAATCGAATGGAGCTTACTGGTGCCATTGAATCATTGAAGTCACTAGAGAATGAATTGGAAGAGATGGGGCTAGATCATGGACATGCCGCTTTCCTTTATAGTGATTCGAAATATGTTGTTGATGGAATTACGAAATGGGTTCCTGGTTGGAAGGCACGTGGTTGGAAAAAAGCCGACAAGAAGACTCCAGAAAATATTGAGCTGTGGCAAAGTTTTGATGAAGTGGCAGGACGTTTTTCTAATCTTCAGTTTCGTTGGGTAAAAGGACATAGTGGTCATCCGCAAAATGAGCACTGCGATATGTTGGCCAATAAGGCAATGGATGAAAATATTTAAGGCTTGAAAAGCAGACCAAAGCACTTTAATCTATTTATATAAATATTAATTAGTAAAAAGACTTCAATAAATTTAGACAAAGGATGTTAAATGAAGAAACTACTAGCAACAATGGCAATCGCGCCATTACTATTTGTTTCATGTGGTAAGAAAGAGGAAGTAAAGCCTGAGACTGAAAATGATAAAATCTTCTATTCAGTTGGACATGTTTACGGAAAGAGATTTAAGGATTTCAAACTTACTGAAAGAGAAATGAATAACCTTGTTCAAGGTGTTCGTGACGGTATGACTAAAGATGCAACTGATATTGATACAAGACAATTTGCATTTAAATTTAGAGATATCGTAAACCAAAGAATGAGCGAAGTATCTAAAACAGAAAAAGATGCAGGTGCAAAATTCCTAGAAGAATTTGTTGCTAAAGAAGGTGCTAAGAAGACTGAATCTGGTTTAGCTTACAAGATCATTGAAGCTGGTTCTGCAAAGAAGCCAACTGAAACAGATACTGTAAAAGTTCATTACAAAGGTACTTTAAGAGATGGAACTGAGTTTGATTCTTCTTATAAGAGAAATAAGCCAATCGAATTCCCTCTTAATAGAGTTATTAAAGGTTGGACTGAAGGGATGCAACTTATTGGTGAAGGTGGAAAAATTAAGCTAGTAATTCCATCTGAGCTTGCTTATGGTGATCAAGGTGCTCCTCCATCAATTCCTGGTGGCGCAACACTTACTTTCGAAGTTGAACTAATCGAAGTTCTTCCAGCTGCAAAGAAATAATTCTTAATCGAATTAATCAAATAAAAAGTCGATAAAGTATAGGCCTTCTTAAGTTATCTTAATGAAGGCCTATTTTTTTTCACATCAAATGACATTCAATTTTCGTTATGCTTTCCTTTTACTATTGTTTCTAATTAGGGAGGAAAGATGAAAGTAATTCTACTGATTGCCTTATTGTTACAACCTGTCTCTGAAGCTTCTTTCTTTAAGCATAAAAGAGAGAAAGAATCATTCTTTGCTTATATTATTAGGATATTGATTAAGCCTTCAATTCCTCATGATGGTGAAGGTGATACTTAAAAGGCATATCCAACAGATAGGCCAAACATTGTTTGATCTGTCGATTGTTGGAAGCCATCTGCGAATTCTTCATCAGTTTGGATAGCATCAAAATTAGCTTTGAAAATAAGTGATTGAGAAGTTGAAACCTTATACTCAAGACCTAAGCTGACTGATGGAAGAAGCATTGCGCTTCCAACTCTAACTGTATCTTGGATACTCGTTTCAGAACGGCCAAAGCCTGCGCCTAGTGAAATAAAGTAGCTGAAGCGATAACTCCAACTATTATTAAATGAAATTTTTAAGGCCGCTGTCCCCATCATTCTTTTGGTTTCCTGCTCAACATTTGGATTTAGAAGTGTCAGAAGATCTAGATCGTAGCGAAATCCTATGATTGTTTGAAAAGTTTGATTAATAGGGATGGCGTAGTTAAATTGAAACGTGTCACCAGTTCTCGTTCCATCATTATTAATACTAGAACTTGTCGATTCACTTAAGCCTTGATTCTTCCCGTAGAAAAATTCAAATCGATTATCATAGCGTTGAAATTGTTTTTCTCTAAGAGACATCTCTTCTTCTGCTAGCATCTGTTTGTATTTTGCATCTCCAAGAATTTTAGGGATTTCTAACCATACTCGCTCAGGAGAGTAGTTAACTGTAACAATTTGACCTTTTTCAAAAGGCACGCGCATATTATTATCAGTCACAATCCACTGAGAGTATTCTTTCGTTATGGAGATAGCACGGGCCGTAAAAGAAATCTTCTTCGAAGAAAATAGAGAGACTTGTCCCTTTACAATATTATCAACTCGTCCTTTTCGAATAACAAAAGACATTCCATCATTAGCAATATTTTGAATAACAATTAGGTTTGTATTGAGGTCATACTTTTCGGCAAAGGACGCTGTGGCCAATGATAGAAATGTAATTGTGACTAAAAGAGTTTGCAAAAATCTTTGAACGCTATTCATATAAGTATTTTATAACCAATGACAAGTTTAAGAAATCATTGGCAAATACTCCTTATTTGCAATTGATAACCAAGTGCTTTGGTATAGTAATATTAATAGTTTAACTTTATTTATTAATCTCCGATATGAAATTAGGGATTTATGGATATGAAACTTAATAATGCATTTTACATTCTCTTCGTTGTACTTTTTGTCGCGTGTAAGCCGGTGAGTAATACCGCTCGCAATAACGTTGATTCATCAGACACTTCTGATATTACTAAAAGACATCAGATTACACTTATTGAAGTTTCTTCAAATCAATTGATTCTTAATGGGACAAACCTTTCAACAATAAGTGCTGTTAAAACAAAGAATGGCCCACAAGTTATTAATTTAAATATTTTATCAAAGTCAGCAAATATGGTGAGGTTAGGAGTACCTAATGGTTTAAAGATCGTTGGTGGCTTTATTTATGACCTTATTGTTACAGATGCCTTTGGACAAACAGTGACATCTGTAAGTTTTGATGTCCAAAATAGTTCGATTTCTACAAGTAAAATTCAAGATGGAGCAATTACGAATTCGAAATTAAGTTCTCTTGGCGCATCTAGTGCAGGACAAGTTCTACAGTATAATGGATCAGCTTGGGTTGCTGTTGATTACCTTGGTGGCTCAAACTACTTAGGTCGATTAATTCTTGATGCTGGAGGAGGAGTTACACCACCTTCTGTAGCAGGAGTTAATAATGGTGACTTCTATGTTGTTAATGATGCAGCACCAGTTGTCGGTGATCTAAATGGTGATGGAAATATTGAAACCTTCACTGCAGGGGACATCATTCGCTTTAATGAATCGACTAATAAGTGGGATCTGCAATTAAGTAATGGTAGTTATGCTGGCCCTTGGGATATTAGTGGTTCACATATTAGACGAGTAGGTTCAGGTGGAAAAGTTACAATTTCTGATGATCCTTATGAAGGCCCTTCAAAATTAACTGTAAGTGGAAATATTGCAGGCCCTACTACTGCTGAAGAAAGTATTCTACTGCATGTTGGTGGAAATGTTAGTTCTGGTTTAGGATCTAGTTGGGCAAGGGCATTATCATTTGGTTTAAGACAAGAGCATAATGCCACGATGGGAGTATACGGAAGTAACACTAATGTCGGTGGGATGAATTACTTCTTTATCGATGTTGATGGAGACGGAGATAGTTTAACTTCATCTTTTTGGAATTCTGCTGAATTCTATATCGACTCTTCAGGGAGAACATCAGTTGGTGGTATTCCTAATCCACTATATCTGTTCTACGTTTATGGTAACTCGGGAATAAATGGAAACTTTAATGTTTCATCGACTGTTACAGCTGCTGCATTTGTAGGGGACGGTTCTGGGATTACAAATATTAATGCTATCAATATGACTAATTCTGGAACGACGACAATAACGGCCGGTAGTTCTGGACCTGGTGATATTGCATTTCAATCTGAATCTTCAGATTTTGCTCTCTACGATGCAAATGGTTTTCTTTCATTTGGGCATACATCAAATCTTGGAACATTCAATGCGACTGCTCAAATTGATGTTCGTAGTGACTCTGGAGATGCGAGTGGACAATTCTATTCTTATGGTGGAAATCAGTCATCAATTAATCTTGCAAGTTCACAAGGTCTAATCACTGCACCTTCGATGACAACAACTAACGATGTTCTAGGTCTCTTAAACTTTGGTGGAGATACTGGTAGTGGAATAGTTAATACTGCAAGCATTCGCTCAACTGCGACAGAAAATTTTAGTGCGACAAATCTTGGTACTGAATTGAATTTCTATACAACTGCAAATACTTCTAATACTCAACAAGAAAATATGAGACTGACAAATAATGGAAGGCTATTAGTTGGTAGTTCTGCCGTTTCCAATACATCGGGTTACCAGATGGTTGTTGGTGGAAGTACTCAACTTGCAGGCAATCTGAATGTTACAGGTATTTCTCAGTTAAGTAGTACTGTTGTTTCCGGAACACTTTCTCATACC
Source organism: Halobacteriovorax sp. DA5 (assembly GCF_002903145.1). NCBI lineage: Bacteria > Pseudomonadati > Bdellovibrionota > Bacteriovoracia > Bacteriovoracales > Halobacteriovoraceae > Halobacteriovorax > Halobacteriovorax sp. DA5. The sequence continues at coordinate 49,823 of NZ_PPDJ01000002.1, forward strand.
GGAAATTTATCAACAACAAATTTAACAGCAAGTGGGACAATTCAAGGAAATGGAATTACTTCAACAGGTGGCCTTGTAAGTACAGGCGTACTTACAAATAATGGAAATGCTGTTGTAAATGGAGCTCTACAGGTTACGGGCGCCGCTACTTTTGACAGTGATATTACTGTCACTGGTAATGTGGATTTTGGAAATATTTCTGTTAATACGATTGCAGGTGATGCAACGACAAGTTCAGCATTCTTTGGTCAAGTTACTTCAGCACAAAAGATTATTTCTCAAGGTGGAATTGATAATGTTGTTTTTAAAGGTGGAACGCTTAATAATTTTGAAGTTCTTGTAGATAATGGAACTGGTATAAAGCTTGGAAATATGAACTCAGCAGGAGCAGTTGGCTCAAGCCTTCCTGTTACAATCACTACAGCAAATACTGATCGTATTACTGTTACGGCAGCAGGGCGTGTTGGAGTTGGAACAACGACACCTTCAGAGCAATTTCATGTCGTGGGCAATCTAAGAGTTCAAGGTGCAACAGACTGTACGCTTGGAGGTGGTGCCGGTGCCACGAACTGTACATCAGATGAAAGATTAAAAGATAATGTTGTCGAAATTGAAAATGCACTTGATAAGATTAAGGCACTAAAGGGGGTTGAATTTGATTGGAATGAAAAATCACTTTCTCCTGGAATGCACTCAATCGGTGTAATCGCTCAAGATGTTCAAGCGCAATTTCCAACGGCCGTCATTGAGAATGCAGATGGATGGCTATCTGTGGATTATGCAGTCTTAGTGTCGCCACTTATTGAAGCTGTAAAAGAGCTAGATAAGAATATTTCCATGTATAAGCTTATGAGTGAAGGTGTTGAAGTTCAGTTGGCAACAAATACTCGTGAGATAGCTACACTAAAAGAAGAAAATAATAAGCTTAAAGAAGAAAATGAAGAAATGAGGCAAGCACTTTGCTCGCTTAATCAAAGTTTCAAATTTTGCAAATAGAAGAGAGCGCCTGTCAGTTATTTAAGGCGTTTTCATTCTTTAGTGCATATCTAAGTATCCATAATTACATAAATATAGAGGCGGGATCAGCTATCTTCTATAATATTGAAATAACATAAGTGTTTGTTTGTCTTTATTTAAAGTTAAGAAATATTTTGGCGATAAGTTATTGGGATACTTGGGAAAGATAATGAATCGTTTACTTTTATTTACAATATTTTTAAGTGCTTTCATCGGTTGTACACCGCAGATGAATTCTTTGAAGCAGGCAAGCTGTGATGATGGACACTATTTCGATGAGATCACAAGAAGTTGTGTTCTAGATGTATCTCCCAAAGCTCCAGTTATCACGACAACTTCAGTCTCTATGATGGAAGATGCGCTTAAGACAAGTTTTCCAATCTCTTTTACTGATCAAAATGGGGGAATCCCAACTTCATGTACGATCGTCAATAGCTCTTCAGGCCTTAATCAATCGATTACAATTGGATCAATGACTTTTGAAAGAGTTAATACTTGGCAAAATGCAATTAACTATGCTGATCTATATATTGAACTTGTGGATAATCCTTCTGTTATTGCAGGATCAGAACTTGTTTCAATTGCAACAAATACAATCACAGTACAAATTGATTCTGGATTTTCAACTTCACTTCAAATTACGAATGCTATAAATTCTAGTTCATTGATTAACCCAATTATCGTGGCCTCAATTACTGGGCCTAACACAACAGAGAGTCCAACTCCTGGAATAAAAATGTTAGGTGCTACTTGTGAATGTATTAGTGGTACTTGTTCAATGGATATTGAACCATCACGCCATATTAATGGTTCATCATATATTGATTTCTATATCAGTGATGATGATGGTGATAGTGCCGTTTCTAGATTATATGTTGATGTGACAAATGTTGATCAATCACCAAGTGTTGCTGCAACAAGGTCTGCGACAGTAAGCGAAGATGACTTAATTACTTTTGTTTTTGATAGTGAAGTAAATGAAATTCCAGTTTCTGGATATTTTGATTATGATGGAGACTTTGCAACTTTCTGTAGTGCTAACTCAATTCATGCAAGTGTCCAAAACTCATCAATTTCATGTAACTGTTCGCTAGGTAAGTGTACTTTAGCCTTTAGAGCAAATACTGATTACTTTAATGCTTCTTCAGAGGCCATGGTTGAGTATCAAATCTATGCAAATGGAAAGTACTCTAATACTGGTGTTGCTTCTGTAAGAATTGTTGAAGTCGATGATGAGCCTGTTGCTGCTAATATTATCACTGTTACAGTGGATGAAGATAGCACGGGAACGCCAGGTGCCCAAACTGCCGTTGGTTTTTACTTTCCAACTGCATCAGATGATTCTTATATGGGATTTCCAAGTTCAGATCTCCGTTATAAATTTAAAAATTTAACAAATTATTCAGATATCCAAGGTTCATGTACAGGTGCTCCTGGAGATAATTTTCATGCTAATAGTGTTGATGATGCCACTTATTGTAATCTCTTCTTCGATGGAGATGCTAATGGTGTCTATACAGTAGAATATCAAATTTCTGACTCACCATTACCTTTAACGAGTATGGCAGATTTTCATACAACAGGTTATATCAATGTTGTTATCAATGCTAAGAATGATCCGCCAGTTGTTGCAGGTGGGCCATTTACGCATACAATGAATGAGTCTTCTGATTGGAATAGCGTAAGTGAAACGATTTCATTAGGTAGTGTTTCTGATGTCGATAATACAACATCGACTCTTACTGTTTATTTTATCGATGGTAGCGGAAGTCGTATTAATACGATGGCCGGACAAAGCTCTGTCTCAGGAACAGAGGGGACAATTAAGGATTGTGCAATTTCTTCAGGTGGTGCAATTACATGTTTATACGAAACCCTCAATGGTAATAGCGCTAATACGCTAGGTACACCTGATGATTTCCAATTTGTTGTAAGAGATTCAAGTAATGCGGAGTCTGTTGTTCAAACACTTGATGTTGTTGTTCTTGAAACATCTGATGCACCTGTTATTTGTAATTATTCTGTATATAATCGCCGCGCTGGACGTACCGAGTGTGGTGTAAATAACTGTATTGGAAATGGAGCACCTAGCTTCAATCCTACGTCACACGTAAGTAATGACCCTGTCATTTATTTTGATCGCACAAACGGCCTATGTTATGAATCAATTGATACAGACGAGTGGTCAGTGGCCTCTAATAACGGTACTCAAAACGCTAGTTACATGAGTGATGTTATCGTTGGTGAAAAAGAAGATATTATTATTGATAATGTTATTATTAGTGAAGGTGGAAGTATCAATGAAGCTTCTCAAACAGTAACGATTGAAAATGTTGTTTCAACTAATAATGTACTGATTCAGCCAATGAATATTCATTTTTTAAAAGATACTGATCTAGATGGTGAATATAGTGAAGCCGGAGATCTTGCTGCTGTAAATGGTGCTATGGCAAGTGGTGTAATTGATAATGGAATTTCTATTAATGAAATTCTAAGAATAAAAATGATCCCAACGGCATCTCAATTTGGTGAGACAACGATTTCATTTGATCTTGTGGATAATGGAACTGGATCACCGAGAACTTCTGTTTCTTTCAAAGTTAGAGTTGAGCCGCAGACTGTTGCTCATCATGGTTGGGCAGATGTAAAGGCCCTTGGTACAAAGGTTAACCATTTTGGAATTCGTGTTGAATCAAACTTTACTTGTTCACATTCTCTTACTAAGTGTGACGGTGGAAAAGAGTGTTATGGAACGGTTGCTCCAAACACATCAAATGTAAAACCTGATTCTGCTGGTGCTATTTACCGTACGGCAGGAAATCTTTGTTATTATTCAACTGGAACGACTTCAAGTGATTGGGTACTAATTAATAAGTCTGTTGCATGTAATATCTCAGAGGTTAATCGCGACTACACAACTGATGGACTTTTAGAAGATACGACAACAACTTGTGATGATCTTGGAAGTGCAAGTTGTATTGGTGATGTAACATATGATTCAGGTGATGCTAGCTCTGTAAGTGTTGTTTTCAATTCTCAAACTGAGACATTACTTGCAAGTGATAATAACGGAAAATTCTTATTTAATACTGCTTATCAGGCAACTACTGGTCAGGATTGTTTTTATTCAGATGGATCAAATTGGATTCCTTATCATGGTACTTCTAGAGTGAACCTTGAATGGGAGAATTTCACTGTCGGTACTTCTGGAGCAATTCAAGGCTACAATGTATATCGTAAGAAGGCCGGCCCTCTTTATACGTTTAATTATAGCAATCCACTAAATAGAGAACTTATTACTTCGTCAAATACATATGTTGATAACGGTGAGAACTCGCGTTTAGCTCCTGTTCCAAACCACACTTATGTTTATGAAGTTAGACCAGTTCTTAGCTACACTAATCAGCTAGGGGATAATGAATCTCTAGAGATTACAACTAATAATAATGTTGCAAAACTAACTGTGGTTGCACCTCAAGAAAACTTTGCATTTGTACATCGCTGGATGGTTAATAAGAAGGCGTGTGAGATGATGCATTCTGATTCGTTTATCGATAGTAACTATGTATGTGAGTATAAAGGCTTTGGTGATACTGCCTCAGCTCTTGGAACGATTGGTTCTGTCTATGACTTTGGTAAGGACTTACTTGTACCTCGTTTTGAAATGGGATGCCCTTATTCAAAAACAAGCTGTGATACAACTGATGGACAGTGTGTGGCCCAAAATCTTGGAGCTTATGATGGTCCTGACGGATCAATCTTCTATGAAAGATCAACTGGTACTTGTTATGTTAAAAACGGAACTTGGCAAAACTTTTCAACTCAGACTTTAGACTCTGCTGTTGCATTCCAGTCGTTCTTGCCACCATTAACTAATATTACTAACTCTAGTGCTGTTAATGCATGTACAACACTAACTGGCGCTCCAACGATCGTTGGTTATGGTGCTGCTACTACTTATAAGCTGCCAACTCGTGATGAGCAAATTGCTTATAGTGCATGGGATGTTAGAGCGACTTCTGATGCTAATGTTGAAGTTGTGGAAAGAGGACTTGCGCTTAATTCTTCAAGTAAGTGTAATGCTTCATTAGCAAGTGGGCTTGAGTCTTCGTTCATGGATATTGATAACTTAAGCTCATCAGATATTCATACAATCCCTGGAACAAATTCTTCAGGAATTCGCTCTTTGCATACAGGTTCTGTATTCACGCAAGATTGTACATCTGCCTTTGGTGTTCAAGATGCTGTAGGAAACGTTTCTGAGATTTCTAATACGGCCTATAGCTTCAATGCTAATATTTATTCTTTTGCTTCAATTGTTTCAACTAAAGCTGATATCTATGGTGGGACAGGTGATTATCTGATGGATTCACTCATTGGGCCATGTAATGACTCTGATGGAGACAATGATTGTGACCTAGAGCTTGAAAGTCATTTATTTGAAAATGTTTCTGATTATAGTGCAAGATATTTTAACTATGTTTTCGGAATTCCTATTTCAAATGCAGCAAAAGCTACTGAAGATGCTATGCCGGGAAGTGTTATTAATGATTATACTCTAAGAATCGGATCGACTGCTGGTATCACTAACTCACAACTTCACGATGATGAGATCTTTAGAATCTTTGACAATACTGGTGGAGTTAACGGAAGTATGGCAAGTGGTGGTGATTATTCAAGTCTTTCGGGTGCTGGTGTGTACGCATTTGAGTTTCTTCCAGATACTGAGGCAAGTAGTCGAATTGGTCTGCGTTGTGTTATCGAACTTGATCCAAATCAGTATGACTAATTGGTACCCACTTCTAAATTTATGATATAATCTTTAAGCATCATGACAATGAATGATTCTTGGGAGAAGGTTATGTTCTTTGGTCGCAATCGCACAAATACTTTAGAAGATTTAGGTAAAGGAAAGATAATATCTTTTCTTAATCAAAAGGGTGGGGTTGGTAAAACAACAATGTGTTTTAATACTGCCCATGCCTTGGCCCAGAAAGGTCACAAAGTTCTTGTTATTGATATGGACCCTCAAGCGAATATGAGTTACTTGTTTGGTCATGAAGAAAGTAGAGAGAGTATTAGTATTTTCAATCTGCTTCTTAATTCGATTAAAGAACTTAAGCATCTACATTCTTCAACGATTTTCGAAAAAGTTGTCTTCAAGTCCGAGTTAGGTGTTGATCTACTTCCGGCGGCCCAAGAATTATCTGGATTTGAATTATGTGTCGCTGCCATTAATTCTCCAAGACAAACAATTCTAAAAAAATATGTAGAACAAGCGGGATTAAGAAAACGCTACGATTATATTCTTATTGATTGTCCACCAACTCTTGGACTTTTAGTTGTTAATAGTATTTGCGTCAGTGATGGAGTGATTGTTCCATTTAGACCAGATGATTTTTCAATGAAGGGGCTAGAGCATTTTTATGGGATGTTATCAGACATAGAAGATATGGATATAGTGAAGCTTCCAGAGATCATCACTCATATTCCGAATCTAATGGATACGAGACGTAAGCAAGAAGAGAGTGATCTTGATGAGATTAAGGAACTGATTCGTAAAGTAACTGGAGATGACCGCTTCATTGCTCCATTCTTTAATAAGGCCCAAATAGTGAAATCACAGGCCGCTAAGAAGTCAATTTATGCTTATAATTCTAAGGAATATCAGCCGCTTCATGAACAATTTAATAAAATCGCAAATTTAATTGATTCGTGGAATGATTCGACTTTATAACTATAGTTAAGAGACAAAAAAGGAGCTTTCGTGGCCACTATTAAGAACCCATTATATGTTGTAACAAACGAAGGACGTGACGTGGAAGGTGTCGCTACTTATATCGAATTACTAGTCAAGAAATTTGGTTTGCAGCCGTATCTTGATATTCTGGACTCAATGATTGCGATGCTAACAAATCAGGTTGGAAATTACGGCTTTTTCATTGCCCTTCAAAACTTTATTGACCACATTGCCGCTCAAATTGAAAAAGTGGTGGAGTTTGCTTCACGCATTATCTAAAAAATGCTAGACTCCGACTCATATTGACTTAAGGAGTTCATTTTGCAAATACAAGAAAGAGTTGACGCACTTATTTCAGAATTTAATGGATTTGGTGATTGGGAAGATCGCTACATGCACATCATTTCTCGCGGGAAACAGATGGAGTCCCTACCTGAAGATTTACAACAAGAAGAATATAAAGTTAAAGGATGCCAGTCTCAAGTTTGGCTAATTCCAGAGCTTAAAGATGGAAAAGTTTTTTTTCGTGCCGATAGTGATGCGGCCATCGTAAAGGGGATTGTTTCAATTCTAGTTGGTGTCTACTCAGATGCTACACCTGATGAAATTCTCGCAACTAAGCCTGACTTCTTAGATACTATTGGTCTTCGCCAGCACTTATCAATGTCTCGTGCGAATGGACTTTCAAGTATGATCAAGCAAATTTCAATGTATGCCCTTGCTTATAAAACTAAAATTCAAATGGGATTATAATCTATGTATTTAAATAATATTCGTCCAAGAAGAAATAGAAAGAATCACGCAATGAGATCTCTAATGCGTGAAACAACGCTAACAGTAGATGATCTGATCATGCCACTTTTTATCGTAGGTGGAGAAAATCAAACGATTCCTGTAACTTCAATGCCTGGGATTAATCGCTACTCACGCGATCTAATTGTAAAGGAAGTGAAAGAGCTTTGGAACCTTGGCATTAAATGCGTTTCTCTTTTTCCTGCACTTGATGATTCTATTAAAGACCGTTTTGCAACAGAATCAAAGAATCCAAATGGGCTTCTACAAAAGACAATCAAAGATATTAAAAACGCATGTCCTGATATGCTTATCATGACTGACGTTGCTATGGACCCATACTCAAGTGATGGTCATGATGGACTTGTTTGTGAAAAAACAGGTGAGATCTTAAATGATGAAACTCTGGATATTCTAGCAGGGATGGCACTTGCTCAGGCCCAAGCGGGAAGTGATATCATTGGTCCTTCTGATATGATGGATGGACGAATTGCAGTTATCCGCGATGCCCTTGATGGTGAAGGTTTCTCAAATACACAAATTATGTCGTATACGGCCAAGTATGCTTCGGCATTTTATGGGCCATTTAGAGATGCACTCGATAGTGCTCCTAAAGCAGGTGATAAGAAGACTTATCAGATGGATCCGGCCAATGCTATCGAAGCTCTACGTGAGATTGAGCTTGATGAAGCAGAGGGGGCAGATATCTTAATGGTTAAGCCAGGTATTAGCTATCTAGATATCATTGCTAAAATGAAAGAGCGCACTAATCTACCTGTTGCCGCTTACAATGTATCTGGTGAATATGCCATGGTTAAAGCAGCAGCTCAAAATGGTTGGGTTGATGGTGATGCCGTAGCAATGGAGATGCTTACGAGCTTTAAGCGCGCTGGATGCGATATGATTTTAACGTATTTCGCTAAAGAAGTGGCCGTTCAATTTGCCAAAAACTAAATTTATTTGACCTTAATAGGGATGTAGGCCTTAGCTCTTTTCTCGCGGGCCTGCTTCTCTTTCACTGAAGCAATTCCAACTAAAATACCAACGATAATAACAGGAATCCACATAATCACTCCTTGGTTCCTTTCCTAAGGAAATTATATCATTATTATCGGATAATATTTGATAAAACTAAGTCAATTTTTTGTGAACTTACTCTAAATGCTTGAATCTACGTAGTCTTTTAGGCTCTGGGCCGACTCTTTAGTGCCATCTTTAAACCACTTTGCCTCTGGATAACTGACAATATGGATACCTTCACGGCATTTTCCAAGGCAGTCGCTTGAAGTAACTCTAACGACACCTTTTCCATATTTTTCGTTGAAATATGTCTTTAACTCGCTCTTTAATGCCATGGCATCATCAAGCATAGGGCAATCATTCTTCTTACAGCTCTTGCAAATAAAGATGTGTTTTTTAAAGAGATTCGTGTCGTGTTCTTTTGCCATATAGAGTCCTAAGCTGTTATTATAATTAAAAAATTTTAAGGATTTATACTATGGATTTTTGCCAAATTCTATCAGCAAAACAAAAAGCATTACAAATTAATTTAGATAATAAAATTTACGGCAGTTTCGCAGAAATTGGTGCAGGACAAGAAGTTGCTCGTGAGTTCTTTAGAGCTGGCGGTGCAGCAGGGACTGTTGCTAAGACGATGTCTGCTTATGATATGCAAATTTCGGATGCTATTTACGGTGTCGAGACATCTGGACGTTATGTTTCTCAAGGACGTCTACATACGATGCTAGAGACAGAATTCACAAAAATGTACAAGCGTCTTAAAGATCAAAGAGAAGAGGGAACAAAATTCTTTTGCTTTGCTGATACTGTTGCAGCAAAAAGTTACTCTGGTCGCGGAGAGTGTCATGGTTGGCTTGGTGTACGTTTCCAACATCAAGCAGGGGCAGCTCCTTCTGATTTAATCATTCACGTTAATATGCTTGATCAAGAAAATCTTCAGCAACAAGAGGCCATCGGTTTTCTTGGTGTGAATATGATCCACAGCTGTTTTTATAATTCAAATGATTCATCTCATCTTGTTTCATCTCTAATGGATAACTTATCTGCTAGTCGTCTTAGGATTGATATGATTGACGTTAAAGGTCCGGCCTTTGATGGAGTTGATCCTCGTATTCTTTCTTTAGAACTTGTTAAGAGAAAGTTTACTTCTGCTGTTATGTTTGATGAGAATGGTAAAGTTGTTCAAATCAAAGATTACTTGTACCGCAAGCCACTTGTTGTTTTAAGAGGCTCTTTTAGGCCGCCAACAAAGGGAAATGTTGATGCGCTTAAAGTAGGGCGTGAGCTTTTATGCACAAGTGAGAAGTGTGAGAATGTTGTGACTCTTTCTGAGATCTCAATGTCAAAATTACTTTCTCGTTCATCTTCAATTGATAACGCTGATTTTTTAGCTCGTGTTGATTTACTTGCAAAAATTAAGCAAAAAGTTTTAATTACAAACTTCGCTTCTTACTTCGAACTCAATCAGTTCTTACAGCCAATTGCTAAGAATCAAATTGCATTTATTACTAACACTTATAATTTAAATGAGATTTTAAATATCAAGCATTATGAGGATACTTCATTTGGGATCCTAGGTGGATTAGGTGAATTATTTGGCCTTAATACTAAATTGTATCTTTATCCATGTGCAGATGATAATGATGCAAAAAATCGCCTAAGCTTTGCTGATGTAACTTATGACAAGTCTCTTGAGTTTCTTGTTAAGTATCTTCGTGAAAATAAGTTAATTGTCGATCTTGAAGGTTATGATCATGAAGCATCAGGAATCTGGTCTCGTACAGTTATTGAGATGATCTCAAGCGGCGAGAGCGGCTGGGAAAAAATGCTTCCAGAAGAAGTCGTTGAATTAGTTAAGAGTAATAATTTATTTAAAAATTAAGAGAACATCATGAAAAAGATTCTAAGTATTATTGCAGGCCTTCTTATATTAATCATAGCAAGCGTCTACTTTATGCTATTGGGATCTTTTCCAGTAATGCATGGTAGTCTTAAAGTTGATGGCCTAAATGGTCTCACTAAGATCTATCGTGATCATGAAGGAGTTGTTCATATCGAAGCAGACTCTCGTCACGATATGAATTATGCTCTAGGCTTTTCAATGGCCAGTGATCGAAGCTTTCAATATGAGCTAATTAGTCGTGCTGGCCAGGGAAGACTTGCAGAAATTCTTGGGCCAGATCTTGTCGCTGTTGATAAATTATTTCGTACTTTAAACTCTAAGTATATTCGTGATGGCATCTTGGCCTCTCTTGATCCGGTTGTGAGAAAAGATCTTGAGTCTTTTATGGCCGGCTATAACTACTATCTTGAAAATAATGTTAGGCCGATTGAATTTTTCTTACTGGGAATAAAGCCTAAGAAAATTGATATCGAAGATATCTATGGTGTCTTCGTTTACTTAAATTATAGCTTTTCGCCATTTATGAGAAATGAAGTTGCTTATCAAAATATTATGGCAAATGTTAAGCATCGTGATTTTAAGTATCTCTTTGCTAATAATGAGGTTGATTTCTCTAAGCGTGTAAGACGTGTCGTTGATGCAAGCTTTATTGACTACGAATCATTATTAAAAGGAATTGGTACTTTTACTGGCTCAAATGCTTGGGCGATCTCTGGAAAGAAGACGAAGTCTGGAAAACCAATCCTAGCAAGTGATCCGCATATCAATTTTTCTGCACCTAATATTTGGTATGAAGCAAATATTAAGAATAAGGAAGAGGGCTTTCATATGTATGGCCACTTCCTACCACTTATTCCATTTCCGGCCATGGGCCACAATCGAAAACTTGGTTGGGGATTAACTATTAGTTACACAGATGATGTTGATCTTTATCAGTTAGAAGATGATTTTGAAATTGTACGAGTTGAAGACTCTTTGATTAAAGTGAAGGGAGAAGAGTCAATCGATTTCCAAATCAAGTGGAGTAAGAAGGGTCCTGTTGTTAATGAAATCGTTCAGGCCGTAAACAAAGACGCAAAGAATATTGCGGCCCACTTCAGTTTCTTTCAAGAAGGTAACAAGCCTATTGAGGGATTTTATGGTCTTGGCCGTGCAAAAAACTTTGAAGAGATAAAGAAGGCCACAAGTATCGTTAAGTCACCTGGCCTTAATATTGTCTATGCGGATGCTGATGGGAATGTGGCAAGACTTATCATGGGGGATAGTTACAAAAGATCACATCCATTTGAATCAGATCTTGTTCAAACACCTGATCGCAAGATTCTAGGGGTCTATACATTTGATGAGAAACCTCATGAGATTAATCCTGAAAATGGTTTTGTTGTTTCCGCTAATGATGCACCAAAGACAATGAAAAATGGTATCTATCACCGTGGTGGTTGGCATTCAGATAATCGCTATAATACTATTTTAAAGTCACTTGAGCTTCGAGATAATTGGGATATGGATTCTCAAAAGATGGTTCAAACTGCAAGCTTCAGTACGAATAATCGTAGGATGCAAAAAATTATTAATAATGCGCTAAAGAAATATCCAATGACTGCTCTTGAAGAAGAGGCCTTAAAATTCTTTATGGATTGGAAAGGTCATTCTCGCAAAGAACAGGTTGGACCGACAATATTTCATGAAACAAATATGCGTATTCGTAAGCTTCTAATGGATGAGATGGGTGAGGACTACGTTAAGTATTGTAAGGCCATTAACTCTTGGATTTATTATTACCGCTTACTTGAAATGCCAGATAACTCTTGGTGGGATATTGAAAAGACTGCACCAATTGAAGATCGTGACCAGGTCATTTCAATGGCATTTAAAGAGGCCGTGAACTATCTAAAGCAAGAGCTTGGAGATGATGTCAGCAAGTGGCGCTGGGGACTTATTCATCAGCTAACAATGCCTCACCCATTTGGAAAAAATGAGTTTCTTGCGAAAATATTCAATCAGGGCCCATATGAGGCCAACGGATCTATCAATAGTATCAACCATATTCGTCGTGTCTCATGTGAAGCAGGACACACTCCAGTGACAGGACCAAGTACTCGTCGACTAATTGACTTTGCTAATGTCGATATTTCTTACGGGATCCTTCCATTAGGAAACTCTGGGCATATGCTTTCTCCTTATTATGATAATCAGAGAGAACGCTTTATGAATGATGAGTATCGTACACAAATCTTTAGTTTTGATTTAATGAAGAAATCAGGCCCTAAAGTCTTAACTCTAAGGCCATTATAGAAGTTTATTTAAGTCTAAATTGTGAAGAGCGATTTGGTGCATTCCACCTATCGCTCACAAGCTCACTTGCAACCTGCTGAGAACGACTGAAGTCCACATTTTCTGGCGCATAAGTTACGCCTGGGTCTTGTTGAACGTGAAGAGTTTGCGTAGGGAAGGCAAAGTTAATACCATGCTTCTTGGCCGCTCTTAAAATATCTAATAAGAATTTATGCTTTTCATTTAATTCGTCATCCCAACTTGGAACTTCCCAAAACATATAGACAAGAATATTTAGAGAGCTTGCTCCCATCGAATTAAAATATACTTGGAAGTTATCCTTTCTTGTCATTGGATGAGCAACGATAATCTGACGGATACTCTCGCAAAAGTTTTCAATCTTTTCTGGAGGAGTCGCGTAATCGATACCTAGAGTTGTATTAAAGCGACGATATCTTCTGCGTCCAAGGTTGTCGATATTGGCATTGATAAGGTTTCCGTTTGGAACTGATAGCAGGGAGTTGTGAAATGTTCTGATACGAGTTGAGCGCATACCAACTTCTTCAATAATACCTTCGATATCATTATTAATCTTTACCCAATCTCCAATTGTAAATGGGTTATCAAAGAGAACTGTAAATGAACCAAATAGGTTAGAGATTGTATCCTTGGCAGCAAGAGCGAAGGCGATACCACCAATCCCCATACCAGCAAGAATTGATTTCATATCTAGCTCGAGTGCATCTCCAATGAAGATGATTCCAACTGCGTAAATAAAAAATCTGGCAGTCTTTCTGATAAGTGGAACGACAATATCATCAAATTTATTTTCTGTTTCACGTGCTTTGTCTTCTAGATAGAGACAAATAACAGTGAGAAGTTGATTTAGGATAAATACCACAGAGATTGCCATGACAATATCACAGGCCTTAACAACAAGAACGAGTGCATCTGCAGGGAGATCAATCCATGTTGCTAGCGTTTGAAATACATAGGCAAAAGCAAGACTACCAAAAGGAGAGGTTAGTCTATTTTGTTGTTTCTCTGTAAAAGTGATATTTCTTTTCTTTAAAATTGAAATTGTTTTTGCTGCAATATAGTAGCGAATGATTCGGTCAACGATAAAGCTTAAAAGAGTAATTACAAGAAGCAGAATCCAGTGAATATTTAAAAGTAGAAAGCGCTGATGAAATGTCCATGCTGGAAGGTATTCTTTTAATCGATCCTTAGGGGATTGGCTGTAAACGACATCCTTAGCAACTTTTTTACCTTTAAGAGAGAGGTCATAGAAGCGAAGGGAGTTCATCGTCTCCTTTGTAAATAGCCACACCATCTTGTCGCCACGTTGTACTTGGCGAATTGATATCTCAACATTGTGATCTTTATTTTCTACTTGGACGACTTCTTTACGGTAGTACCAAACTCCATCATCTACCTTTCGTGGGATCTTCTTTACATCTATATATTCAATACGATCAAAAATAGTGATTAGAGTTCGTGAGAAATCTTTAAGCTTAAAATCTTTTACTGTCTCTGGAATATGGCGGCCATCGAGCGCAAGTATTGCTTGATCGAGTCCTCTTTCATTTCCAAGCTTGTAGGCCTTCATTGACTTTAAAAAATAATTCATCGTCGATCGTGGTGAGCTTAGATCAAGAGGTGGTAGTTTTTGGGCAAATACCTGTGCCTTTAAAATTAAAACTAGGATTAGAAAAATCTGAAGAAAAAATTTATTCATAATAATCTCATTTATTTCGAAAAAAATATTTTGGTTACCTTGACAATTATAAAACACGTCCCATCTTTATAGTAGAAGGGGAAAAATACCTCATAATTTTAGGTGTTTATACCCATAAAATTGCGTGGAGGAATTTTTATGAATAAGTACGATTCAATCGTTGCAGGCAGTCTCGATATTGCCCAATCTCTTCTTATGGAAAAGAAGAATACTCAACTATCTGAGTGGCACCTTGCTTACGGGCTGGTGAAAAATCCTTCTTCTTTTTCATCAAGAGCACTAAAGAATAAATTAAAAGATATTAAGGCCGAAGTTGAGCGCTTACCTCAAGCTTCTCAAGAAGTTTCACTTGATAATGTTAGACCAACTGCTGGCCTAAGTAAGTGGCTAACATTGGCATCTTCCAATGCTATTCAATCAAGCCGTCAGGAAGTAACAGAAACTGATCTTCTAAAGCATATTGTGACAACCCTCTCCAGTCTCAATATCGATCCGAATGTCTTTAACTCTGCTATGAATGAAGACGAAGAAGAGGTTCCTGCCTTCCTGACGAACCTGAATGAAATGGCCCAAGAAGGCAAGCTTGATCCTGTCATCGGTCGCTCTAAAGAGATTCGTGCCGTGATGGAAATCCTAGGACGTCGTGGAAAGAATAACCCTGTTTTAGTTGGGCCGGCCGGTGTTGGTAAAACAGCTATCGTTGAAGGCCTTGCTGAAATGATTGTTAAAGGGACTGTCGCCGATGTACTAGAAGGTAAAACTGTCTATGCCCTTGATATGGGGGCCTTGATGGCCGGAACAAAATTTCGTGGTGAATTTGAAGAACGTCTACAAAAGCTTTTAAAGTATATTAAGCAAAATGCGGCCACTTCAATCCTATTTATCGATGAGATACACCAATTAGTTGGTGCTGGTAAGACAGATGGTGCGATGGATGCGGCCAATCTTTTAAAGCCAGCTCTAGCAAGAGGTGAGCTAAATTGTATTGGTGCAACGACTGATGAAGAATATCAAAAGTATATTCTAGGTGATAGTGCACTTGAGAGGCGCTTTCGTGCGGTACCTGTAAATGAGCCTTCAAAAGAAGATGCAATTGAAATATTAATGGGTATCCGTGAGAAGCTAGAAATCCACCATGGAATTAAGATCTCTGATGATGCAATTTATAACTCTGTCATTTTATCTGATCAGTATATTACGGATAAGAACCTTCCTGATAAGGCAATTGACTTAGTTGATGAAGCAGCAAGTGCTCTTAAACTTTCTGCCGAAGCTATGCCTGCTAAGCTGGTTGAATTAGAAGCGGATATTCGTTCTAAGAAAGTTAATATGCAGATTGATAAGGATAATGAAAAGCTTGCTAAGGAAGTCGAAGAGTTAGAAAAAACTTTCAATGCACAAAAAAGTACATGGGAAGAAGAAGTTCTTTCTCTTAAAAGAGTCTCCGAGTTAAAGAATCAGCGCGATCGCTTAAATTTTGAGCTTGAGGCAGCTGAAAGAAATCAGGACTATGAAAAGGCATCAATGATTAAATATTCTCAACTTCCTGAAGTTGAAAAAGAACTAGAAGCTTGCCATCATGATTGGGTTCTAGCGACAAAGGATATTGCACTTGTGATCTCAAGACAAAAAGGGATTCCTGTTGAGAAAATCCTTAAATCTAAACAAGCGCAAATTTTACAGCTTGAAGGATTCTTAAAGTCTCGTGTTTACGGACAAGAGGAAGCCTTGACTGAAATAGCTGATACCATTGTGTCGGCCCACGCTGGTCTTACTGACCCTTCTCGACCACTAGGTTCATTCCTCCTAAAAGGTCCTAGTGGTGTGGGAAAGACGGAAACAGCAAAGGCCCTTTGTGAGTTCTTGTTTGATACACAAGATAACTTAATTCGCTTTGACCTCTCAGAGTTCAGTGAAAAACACTCTGTGAGTAAGCTCATTGGAGCGGCCCCTGGTTATATTGGTTATGAAGAGGGTGGTGTTCTAACTGAAGCAGTAAGACGTCACCCTTATTCAGTGATCCTATTTGATGAAATTGAAAAGGCCCATCATGATTTTGGCGATATCTTGTTACAGATTCTCGACGATGGAAGGCTTACAGATAACAAAGGTCGTACGATTGATTTTAAAAATACGATTATTCTTGTCACTACAAATGCGAAAGAAGTGGAAACGGCATTTAAACCAGAGGTGTTAGGACGTCTTGATGCTATTCTGACATACAATGCTCTTGATCGCTCAATTATGAACTCGCTAATTGATAAGCAAGTACGCTTACTTAACTCGAGACTTCTTGGACGTAAACTTAAAGTCGATCTATCTGAAAATGTACGTGCGAAACTTAATGAGCAAGGGTATAGCGAAGCCTATGGAGCAAGACCTCTGGCATCAATCTTTAACAGACTCGTTACTAGGCCTTTATCAAAAGAGATAATGGCACATGACCTAGAAGAAAAAGACTTAAAGATTGATTATAAAGATTCTCAGTTTACAATTAATTAAAAACTTAGGGACTACTTTTGAAAGGAAGTAGTCCCTTTAAATCCTCATGATATTTTTTCACACTCAAGTTTTGATTATGTACATGATTGGCAATTGCTTCATGTAATTGTGCATTTTTTAAATGGTGCCATGACTCAATCTCCACTGGCCTAAAGCCACGATAGAGCTTTTGTTCTCCTTGAGCACCAGCTTCAAAGATCGCTAGGTTATTTTCAATCGTATACTCCATTGCTTTGTAGTAACACATTTCAAAGTGGAGAAATTCGAAATTGTGTTGGTGTAGTGGGTGAATTCCCCAGTAGCGTCCGTAGAGTTTTGTTTCAGATTCAAAAAAGAGTGCCATTGCAATAATTGAGTCTTCTTTATAGGCCAGGTGAAAAAAACAATTATCTAGTGTGTTTAAACCTAAGAAGAAGGCAAGTGTAAGATAGGCGTAGGCCGATTTCTTATCAATTGTTGTTAGATATAAACCATAGATTTGCTTAAGCTCATCTGATGAAAGCTCTTTAGCGAAAACTTTTTTTATCTCAATATCGTAAGAGTGACAGGCCTTGCGCTCTTTCTTAATACTCTTTCTTTTATTCTTTTTAAGTTTAGAAAGATAGTCGTCAAACGATTCGAATTCGTTAATAAAATGATACTGTGTTGTGATTTGCTTAAAGAAGCCAAGCTCCTTAAGTTCAAGATAGCTCTCATCTGTAAAGTAGTAGTGCTCACTTGATAGCTCGAGTCCTTGATACATATCAAAAGACTTCGTTAGAAGTTTACTATCAAATTCTTGAGTGAATTTACTATTATTTACTGGTGTAAAAGGGATGGCATGAATTAGTTTTGGGTAGTATTCAATTCCCATACGGTGATAAAGATCTGCCCAGGCCCAATCAAAGATATATTCACCATAGCTGTGAGATTTTATATAGGAGATGAGTTGATTATTTTCTCCCTCAATGTGGACAGGCTCCCAGCCTCTTTGAGGGCATGCACTCCCACTATCTTCAATTAATTTTAGAAAGTGGGAGTTGGCAAATGTATGCATGTTATTTATTTAATTCTTCTCGGATCTGTAATTCAAGTTGTTGGTAGCTAAAGCGCTCTAGTGGCTTGCCGTTGATAAAAAATGTTGGTGTACCACGAACTCCAAGGGCCTTACCGTCTTCAGCATCTTGTCTAATCCATTCCATAAACTTTGGATCATGCATATCACTCTTAATTTTGTCGATATCTAAATCAAGAGTTGTAAGGTAGTTCCAAATAAGATCTGGTCTCGGGTTATGATGATTTCCCCATGCTGGCTGACTTTTAAATAATAGATCAAGTGTTTCCCAATACTTTCCTTGTTTTCTTGCGGCCTCTAAAATTGAGATTGCATATGCAGAGTTCTTATGAAATGCAGCGTAGCGAACGACTAGTTTTACCTTACCTTCATATTTATTCATGATTTCTTTTACATATGGAGAAAACGCGCGACATGATTCACATTCCGGATCTAGAAATTCTACGAGAACAACCTTTGCATTATCTGGTCCCATTGATGGAGAGTAATCACGTACAAATAGCTTGTGGTTTTCATTGGCCATAAAGCCTAGTTTGGCCGCCTGCTGTTTCTTGTAAAATGTTGCACTAATAGCAAATACTGCAATAACTGTAATAATCGCAGCTATGATCTTATGACTTTTTTGCATTTAAAAATTCCTTGTTGTTATAAATTTCTAATAAGAATAGTGATAATAAAATTGTAAAAGCAAAGAATGCCAGCATTGGGATTGAGATGAAACCAAACCAATTAATCCATTTTTCTGAACACGGCACACCACTAACACATGGGCTAGCGCTTTCAGGAATGACTTTAAGCTGGACAAGATTGTGATAAATCGAAATGAGCCAGCCTGCAAAAATGAATGGTGCACTATAAAGTATGCTGCGCTTATCATCTTGATAGAAGCCAATTAATAATATGGCCGCAAGAGGATACATTGCAATTCTTTGCCACCAACAAAGTGCACATGGAACAAATTCCATGATCACACTAAAAAATAGCGAGCCAGCTGTTGCAAGTACTGCAACAATCCACATAATGAAGAGAGTGTTTTCTTTGATTAATTTCATGACAATAATCATAACGAAACTTTAAACAGATGACCAAGTAATTCGTCATCTGCTTAAAGCGTTATATTGTCAATTTTTTGTAAAGTGGTTTTTATTAAAGAGAATATTCAGGATTGAACTCTTGTTGTCCTTCTTCAAGCACAACTGTAGGCTCCGCCACGATATCTTCATCTTGTACTTCTACAGAAGATGTATGATTTGATGTCGTTCCCATGTTAAAAAAGCGCTCAAGATTTTCTTGCATCTTTCTAAGCTCTTTCATAATTGAGTCTGCTTCTTTACCTTCATAAGTTAATTCTTCTAAAAGAATTCGAGTAAGGTTCTTATTCATTCTCTTTGATAGGTTTCTTAGGTGTGCGTATTCAGCTGGTAATGGCTCCATTGTCTCCATTTCCTGTTCTGCTTCTTGAACTCCACCTCGTTTAGCAGCTGCAACGATTTGCTTTACTTCTTTTACTGTCTTATCTGCAATCATTGGAAGAACGCTATCTTGCACTTCCTTGTCTAATTTGATGATTTCATTTGTTACACTTGCATTGATGTGACCAAGCTGGCGTGCTTTCTTAACATGTTCTGAAGCAAGAGCATCTCTTTTGATTGCTCCTTTAATAACACTCTTTGAAAGACCAGTCTTTTGTGCAGTAATGGCAGCAAATGAATCTTGATCTTGCTCTTCTTTAGCTTTTTCCAGCTTCTTCTCTTCTGTTGTTGTTGCGATTACATCAACTTCAATCTTAGTCGCTGTCGGATTAAGCTCTTCAAAGATTTCGCGCCCACGATTAAGGCACTTTTCAAATTCAAGTTTATCAAGTGGTCTTCTCACTAAGTTTTCATCAATTGAAATAAGTTCTTGCTCAAGGCTTTGTCTATCAACTACGTGAACAGGAATCTCTTCAATACCGAGTTCTTTGAGTGCTTGATATCTTCTAGCACCTGCTAGTAATTCATTATCTTTATTAATTGTTAGAGGATTAATTAGACCAATATTTTCGATACTGATTTTTAATGTATCAACATCAGTATTTGTTCTTAGGTATTCACTATTAAGTTTAATATCATTGATATTAACAGTTGTTGTTTGCATGGAGTCCTCTTAATTTTCAAAAATTTGTGTGTTGTGTGGGCCCTAGTTTAATAGGGAAATGTATATCTGACTAGAGGTGTAAGGTATTTTTAGTAACCACGCCCTGTGTTGACGCGCTCAATTATTCTCAGTGTAAGTGTGTGAGGTATAGTAGTTAATAGGGTTTTGAAGATTTTGTTTAGAAAACCTGGGACAATATAAAATTTATTTTTGCTAAGTGCGCCTATCGTCTCATTCACCACTTGCTCTGATGAAATACCACTGAAGTGCTGCTTTTCGGCCTTGCCTTGGTTAATTCGAAATTGAGTGTAAACAAGTCCAGGGCAAACTGAAATAACTTGTTTGTTTGTCCCGCTAAGATCTCTTCCTAGGGCCAAGCTAAATGAATGAATCATGCTCTTTGAGGCCGCATAGACACTCTGTCTTGGAACAGGGAAGAAGGCATAGAGTGAAGCGATATTGATTATTTTAAGTTCTTCTTTTTGCTGTAAAAAGTGATGGCTTAAGCGCATTGGTACTTCGACATGTACTCTTTGCATGCTTACTTGTTTTTCAATATCTGTTTCAGGATATTTTCCAGCTACTCCAAAGCCTGCATTATTAACAAGGTATGACAAAGGTTCTTTGATCTTAGAGATTACGTATTCACAAGCTTCACTTTCGCACAGATCCTTAATAATGATCTCACAATTTACTTGGTATTTCTCTCGGTACTCTTTTGCATTTTGATCGAGAAGAGTAAGGTTTCGGCCATGAAGATAGAGGTCGTATCCAAGAGAGGCAAAATAGTCAGCAAAGGCCTTACCCATACCTGTTGTTGCGCCCGTGATAAGTACTGTCTTTTTATCTCTATGATTGCTTACGTTCATGATACCAAATTCCAATATTTCGAGGGGACTCTACTTCATTGAAGAATGCCATAAGTTTTGCTTCTTTGCCTCGCTCTTGTAACATGATAGCACGATCATAGAGAAGGTAAAGCTCAAGAGCACGGCCAAACTGCCAGCGAACAATATTGGCAAAGAAGAGCTTTTCTAATAACTCTTGATTTTTTGCATAGAGTTCATCAAGTTGCTGTGCTGTTAAATTAATTGGAATATTGTTTTCTGTTAGCTTTGAAATAGCGTATTCACTAAAGGATTTAGCATAGAGTCTTTTATGAGCATCACCAATTGAGATCACATCAATATCACTTCCTAGTACACTATCAATGTAGATTTGAAGGCAATAGCGATAGTTCTTAACTTTTTTCTTTTGCTCGAATTCTTCGAGACTCATACTTTGATGGCCGCGAGTTGCCAAAGTTAAGCTATTACTCTCAAGCTCTAGTGGCCCAATTTCTTTTGCATAATTTGAAATATTAATATGCTTACTTGGTTCAAGTTTATTATAGCAACAACCAAAATTTAAAAGTCCACGTGTTTGATTTCTACTTGCCACCTGCATATGCTTAACCGCAAGAGAGCCACAAGTGTGAAGTCCTAGGGAGAAAGAATCATTACAAAAAATACGCGCATTCTCATCTCCATCAAGATCAATACTAAAATCATGATTGATGAAGTTTACGTCTTTTGCCAGATCTGGCCTTGGATATTTTTTTAAACGATTTTTTCCAATTTCTTGAAATTCACTATTAATATCAAGACTAATCATTTCCATACCAAAGTAGTGGGCAAGGGTGCGCGAAAGATGACCAACACCGCCACCAATATCAACAGTATGCTTAAAATCGCCTTCCTTATTTCTAAGTTTCTTAAGAAAATTTGCAATGATTAAAATTTCGTCTTGCTTCTTTCCCTTAACCTTATTAAATGCCCAACTCGGAAGCTCATCTACGCCGCGAATGAGTTCTTCATCCACCGTTTCATAAACTTCATTTTCTCTAAGAGAGCATAGTAAAGTTTTTAAGGGGCCATCTTCTAATTTCGAGTAATCACGAAGACAGTCCATCTCATAGAGCTCTTCGTGAGTAAGCTTTTTTAGAGGTGTGAGGAATTCTTCAGGATACAGCTCGTCGATTTCTCCAGTGCGCCATGCTTGGAGAACTTCTCTTTGCCATAGCTTAGTGTATGGCCTTAAAATAGTGGCAAGATTAAAAAAAAGCTGCTGATAATTCATGCACAGCAATGTAGCACTTTTATCCATATTTTGGAAGGTAATAGTCATATGATCATCAATGAATCGTTAAATAAGTATAATAAGATAGCTGTTGTAGGCCTTGGGGTTTCTGGAGTTTCAGCACTTCGCTTGCTGGCCTTTCTAGGTAAGGATATTTATTTAGTTAATCAAGGACCTGTTGATAAGTGGCCGGCCTTTGAAGATTCGACGTGTATTAAGGCGAGACTTCCTCAAGATGAAGCTGCCGATATGCTAGGGGAGATGGATCTGATTATTCTCTCACCGGGGATGTCTAAGGAGTTGCCATTATTTTCAAAAGCATCATGCCCAATTTGGTGTGAAATTGAACTTGCTTATAAATTTGCTGATGCACCAATTCTTGGAGTGACAGGAACAAATGGTAAGACAACAGTCGTCTCTTTCCTTGAAGAATGTGGCAAGCAGGATCCAACTGGTGAATACTTTGTTGGTGGTAATATTGGAACACCATTTTGTGACTATATCTATGAGCGCATGAGTGGAGAGCGTGAACCGGCCCAAGGTATAATTCTAGAGCTTTCAAGTTTTCAACTAAATCTCATTGAAGAATTTCAGTGTGATGTTGCAGGAATCTTAAACCTTACTTTCAGCCACGGTGAACGCTATGATGATCTAAGATCATATGCACTGGATAAATTCGAAATCTTTAAGAATATGGCCAATGAAGGAATCGGATTCTTACCGAATAATTTAGAAGTAAAAAATGAATTCCCAATTCGCAACGAGCATCAACTTGATCTCTCAATTGCTAAGGTTAAAGAAGAGCTTTCTGAGGTTATTGATATTGATTCACTTAAAATCTACGGTGAACACAATCTCGTCAATACATACTTTGTCTATCTTATGTGGGATGCCTTTACTGGCAATATCAAGGCATTTCAAAATGCCTGTGAAGTCTTTAGTGGTGTGGAATACCGCTTGCAGATGATAAGACACACGCAAGAAGGACGCTATTTCTTTAATGATGCCAAGTCCACAAATTGGGAGGCAACTCTTACGGCCTTAAACGGTGTGAAGGGGCTAGGGGAAGTTGAGTTAATTATTGGTGGCCAGCTTCGTGGTCATGGTGATAACCAGCTTGAGAAGCTTCTTCCTTTTAAAAGTCAGATTAAGAAGATTCTCTTCTTTGGTGAATCTGGAAAGGTTCTAAGTGAATCGAATTTTGAAATTGAATCTGAGTATTTTGAAAATTTGGATGAGATTTTTAAAGCAGGCTTTAGTGCAAGTGTCGTTCTATTTTCTCCGGCGTTTCCTTCTTTTGATCAGTATGCAAATTACGTCAAAAGAGGAGAGCACTTTACGAAATTAGCACTTACTTAAGAACTGAAATTGTTACTTTTTGTGACTTGGAATCCCTCATATTATCTGCAACAGCAATCTTAAATAAGAAAATAATGAGAATTCCAATAATAAACTTACCTGACTTTGATTCCATAATGTGATTATCGGTACTTAGTGATAATACTTTAGTAAATATTATCTTTTGTTAATAAATTTTTGCTTGCGCAAATCTCTTTGTTGAAACTAAGACCAATAATAGCATGCACAGCCCTGCGATCAAGGCGGCGGAATCCTTTGCTGGCGGGTGTTCAGAAAATTCCGTACTTATCTTTTTCTCAATATCCTCATAAATATGGCCATCATACTTGGCACTATCTTTTATCGGTGCAATTGAGCCACACATTGGTATTTGTTCCTTAGGATAAAGGTAAGTGGCACCATCCCAATCGTCTTGCCCAATCGTTTCTCTACCTGTGAGGTTTCTAAAGTACATAAGTGAGCTTTCTTTTGAAGAGTGGCCAAGGCCAAAGGCATGTCCGATTTCATGGGCAAAAAGAGCAATCTTCTGGGCCCTTGTCTGGTCGTTGTAGCGAGTTCCTGCAATGTCATTTAGGCCAATGACAGAGCCTTGGATAACTGTTCCGTTTAGATTATTTGGTAGTGTTACAGCTAAAATTCCTGTGGAAGTAAAAACTGTATTATTACTATTACAAACGATCAGAATCTGTGTGTTAGTACTTGGTACTTGGCTGACACAACCAGCTTCTCCTGCAGCACAGATTTGTTCAGTTGTATAATCATTGTTAACCGTTAAGATATCGCCACCTTTTAGGTGTAAACTACTTGTCGCAATCTTATTCCAATATTCACTAACTGCAATCTCTACCATATCCATGATTTCATCAGCAGAGTCTGTAATATTTGCGCAAGCATTATCCGCTATATCGACACGAATTTCTGGACTTGCAAAGCGAATAGGAATATTTGCGTTGATCGTAAATGCTAAGGTGTATGTTGAAAGAAGTAAGCTTATTATAAATTTCATTAGTTATTTCCAAAAGTATAGTTAAGAGATAATGCATAACTAAATGCGCGCTCATCACCATCTTCAAGGTTGAAGACGCTTAATTGTCCATTTACAAAGTAAGTCTTATTGAAGAGATAATCTGCACCAAGAATGACAATATTATTAACTGCTGTTTGGTAATCATCCGGTGTGTAGAATTGTTGTGTTGATGTTCCATTGCCAAGAGTTTGCATTTTTCCATCCATTGCTGTGTAGGTAAAGAAAATACCAACTCCTGCTTGTACTCTAAAGCTTTGATTGAAGGTGTGTTCGATAAGTGCATGAATCCAAAGGTTTGTAACAGTTACTGCACTATCTTCACTCGATTTTGGAAGAGTTAAACCTGTTTCAATATTTAGCTTTTTTTCCCAAGCAATATCTGTGCGATAATTGGCCCTGATAAATGGATTGAAAGTGAAGTAATTTCTCCCGCCATCAATATCGTTTTGAATTTTACCGACGTATTTCGTCAAATTCCCAAATCCAAGTGAGAACTCGCCAGGAATATTAAGTTCCTTTGCCTTTATAGAAAATGGAAGTATGCATATAATGCACAGAAGTAAAGAATGGGCTGCTTTCATGTAATAATTGTTAAGAAGTTTTCAAGCTTTGACAACTTCTTATTTGTTTTCAAATACTGGCATTTTATTTAAAATGCCAAGAGATTTAAAGAAACTTAAAAAGGATTTTAAATATGTTCGAAAATTATAAGATACCTAATGAATTAATTCCTAGTGATCCACGCTTTGGTGTTGGGCCATCTCTTGTTCCAACTGAATTTGTTCAAAGACTTGCTGATACAAAAGCAACGCTACTTGGGACTTCTCACAGAAAACCGGCAGTGAAAAATCTTGTAAAAGAAGTACAAGAGGGATTAAAAAATTTCTACAACTTACCTGAAGGTTATGAAGTCG
Organism: Halobacteriovorax sp. DA5; assembly: GCF_002903145.1. Lineage (NCBI taxonomy): Bacteria > Pseudomonadati > Bdellovibrionota > Bacteriovoracia > Bacteriovoracales > Halobacteriovoraceae > Halobacteriovorax > Halobacteriovorax sp. DA5. The sequence continues at coordinate 75,417 of NZ_PPDJ01000002.1, forward strand.
TTTTAGGAAACGGTGGAGCAACTTTTCTTTTCGATATGATCGGTCTTGGTCTCGTTAATAAAAAAAGTGTTCACTACACATGTGGTGAATTCTCAAATAAATGGTTTAAGTCACATCATGCAATTCCATGGATTGAAGCGCAGGAAATTGCAAGTGAGTATGGCCAAGGTTGTGAGCCACAAGGCTCAGATGCTCATGCTGATGCTGACATGATTTGTTTTACTCTTAATGAAACTTCTACAGGTGTTCAAACGACGACAATCCCAAGTGTTAATGATGAGACACTTGTCGCTGTGGATGCAACAAGTGGTGCAGGACAAATTCCTCTTGATCTAACTAAAGTAGACTGCTATTTCTTTTCACCGCAAAAAGTTTTCGCATCTGAAGGTGGTCTCTTTGTCGCTATTATGTCACCGAAAGCACTAAAGCGTGCTGCAGAGATTGCAAAGACTGATCGCTATATTCCTGGTATTATGGATTGGACTGTTGCTATTGATAACTCTCTTAAAAATCAAACTTATAATACACCAAGTATCTCAACTCTTTTCTACTTAAATGAGCAGGTAAAGCTTATGAATTCTCAAGGCGGAGAAAAGAATGCAGTAGAACTTGCACGCAAGAAAGCTGATATGATTTACGGCTGGGCAAAGGAAGAAAGCTTTCTTGAGGCATACGTTTCTGATGAGAAGTATCGTTCAACTTCTGTTGCGACGATTAATATCGATGATAAGTATGAAGCTGCAGCACTCATTAAAGTACTTGAGCAACAAAATGCAGTTAACGGAATTGATTCGTACAGAAAGTTAGGAAAGAATCAGTTTAGAATTTCTCTTTTCCATAATGTGAAATTTGAAGATCTACAAAAGCTAACCAAAATTATTTCAAGCGCTGTTAATCAAGCAAATAATTAATTAATAAAGAAAAGGGAGTACTAAGTGCTCCTTTTTTATTTCAAAGAAATCGCTCTTAGATCAATTGACATGGATGAGTTAGTGTAAAACTCTAAGTAATCGCTTCCTAGGTTATCCCAAATCTCTTGTGTTGATAGAGGATTCTTTCTATTTTGATCAGCTACACCAAAGAAGAGTCCGATGATCTCTCCTGTATCTCGATTCATAATAGCACTTCCGGAATCTCCGGATTGAGCATCGCAGGCAGTAAAGAAAACATCTCTTACCTTATCCTTGTTGAATCTAATATCCATATTCCCTGTAAGATAAATGCAGTCAGTATCTTGTGCTATCTTAGCATCATATCTTCTCAGATCGGCCTTGCCACCACCAAAACCAACAGTTACGAGAGGATCTCCAGCTACAGGATTTGAAAATTTAGTATTAAGCGTTGGAAGTTCTGAGAGAAAGTTTAGTTTCTCACTTTTCTTAATTCGAAAGTAAAGATAATCGCTACCTGATTTAATTGTGCCTATGCTTATAACACCATCACACTTTGCTACTATCTTATTGTGGTCTTCATTAATGAGTAAAAGGGAGGATTCGCTACATTCTTTCTCGCCACTTATTACGTGATAATTAGTGAGAAAGATATAATGTTCAAGTTCTTCTTGGTAAAGAAAAGCAGTTCCAATTTTTCTCTTTATTTTGTTAACGACCTTGGCGGTACGAAGAACTAAGCTCTTTGTGTTTGTATCAAGTGTTTGAAAGAGCTTCTTTGTAACCCTTGGCCTACTCCATTCATCTCCACCAACGTAGCGTTTGGCCATTGTTAGATTAGAAAGCAATATCAATGTAAGTATAAGAATTATCTTGATCTTCCCCATAGTAGGGTTTTAGCTTAGATTATTTTTTGGGTCTAGAAATGTGAAAAGTTTATAAGAAAAAGGGACACCGAAATGTCCCTCTATATGGTTTTATTTTTTAGTTTTTAGCACCATCATCTTTATTGTAATTTTTTAAAAATTCAGTTTTCCACTCGTTGTAGCGATTATCTAAAATTGCTTCACGAGCTTCTTCTGCCATATTCTTATAGAATTCAATATTGTGCATTGTCGCTAGAACTTGTCCTAGGATCTCATTTGAATCAAAAAGGTGCTTAACATATGCACGAGTGAAGTTCTGGCAACAGTAACACTTACAATTTGGCTCAATAGGGAAGAAGTCACGACGATAGTTCTTGTGACGAATTCTAATCTTTCCACGTTTCGTAAATAGCGTTCCACCACGTGCAAATTTTGTTGGAATGATACAGTCACTCATATCAATTCCGTATTCCCAGATCATACATAGGTCTTCTGGATTACCAACGCCCATAACGTAGCGTGGTTTATCTTTTGGCATCTTAGGCCCTGTGTACTTAACGATTTTTTCCATAAGCTCAGGCCCTTCTCCTACGGATACACCACCAATGGCATAACCTGGAAGGTCGCGCTTAACAAGTTCATCAAGACACTCATCTCTATAATCATCGTATGTAGAACCTTGGATAATACCAAAAAGGGCCTGCTTTGGATTTGTCCAAGCATCAATACAACGATCTAGCCAGCGGTGAGTACGATCGATTGAATTCTTTGTATACTCGCGTGTCGCTGGGTATGGAATACACTCATCAAAGGCCATCATGATATCTGATCCAAGCTCTTGTTGGATTTGAATTGATGTCTCTGGAGAGAGCATAATTGATTTACCTTTATGGTCCTTAAACTCAGCTCCTTCTTCTTTAATGGCCTTTCTTTGAAGTGAGAAAACCTGGAATCCGCCTGAGTCTGTAAGAATTGGACGATCCCAATTCATAAACTTATGTAGTCCACCTGCTTTTTCAACCAGTTTTGAACCTGGTGATAAGTGAAGGTGGTACGTATTTGAAAGAATAATTTTAGTGTCCAGATCCTTTAGGAAGTTTGGTGGTAGTGCTTTAATTGCACCGTGCGTACCAACTGGCATAAATACTGGAGTTGGAATTTCACCATGAGGAGTAGTGATAACACCTGCTCTTGCTCCTGAATTCTTATCTTCGTGGACAACTTTGAATTTGAAGTGTTCTTTGACTTGATCTTGAATGCGCATAGATCACCCTTTGTCGTAACTCGACTGTTGAAATATTTCTACTAACTTTAATTATTTAAAGTACTTAGCTTTAATATTTCTTTTGCTGCTTCTTGTCCAACAGTATTTGTGCTACCTTGTAAAAATTTGGCCAGATCTCGGGCAAATTTTGTAAATGAAGCACGGTTCTCTCCGTTATCCTTAATTGAAACGAGCTGATTGATCTCGTCAAGTTGACTCATTAAAATTGATTTATTTGTACCGAGAAATGCCTTTTCAACACTATCTATATATTCAATCTTAACTTTTGGCTTTGCTAAGAATGTTAGGCCTTCAAGTTCACTTGATTTCATATTGCCGCCAACCTTTGAGAACTGCATAACTGAGTCATCTGAAATATAGAGATAGACTTCATCAAGATTGCTTCTATAGAAAGACGTGAATTTATTTAAGTTACGATATTGTTTATAGTTCATTTTAAACTCTGCAAAGGCCTTCTTTGATTGGCCAATGGCAAGTAGGTCAACATGAACTAAATCTTTTGTCGATCGTCCTTTGATGATCTCTCCGGCCCAAAATAATTTTCCAAAATCTTCTCGCGTTAAATAGCTCGATTTTTCATCTTTATAGAAAGAGCTTAAATAAGGATAGCGATACTTGAAGAATGGAATTGAGCTAAAGCTTTTTTGAAAATTTCTAAACGACATTTCATCTGTTAATTTTAAAACATATGTATTTGCTGTTTCCTTATTGATGATAAAGTAGCTTGGCCTTTGCCCTGCAATTCTTAAGATAATATTTTCCTGAGAGAATTTTTTTGAAACTAAAACCTCTTTAATTTTCAGCGGTCGTTTACCTAGCTCTTTTGGCACATTGATTTGTTTAGGAACAGGCGTGTCCGAAAAGCTTTCCTGAATAATAGGATAACCAATTACTAGCATTGTAAAGATTGCTAAGTTGATAAGTGAGATGAACTTAAATCCCTTTATACGATAAGTAATTCGCCCTTGAGTGATAAATTCTTTAAGAGATGGTGAATCAAAGATAACAGGGAGCTCAAATAATGGGATAAGGTGAGCAATAAGATCTAGTGGAGTTCTAAGAACAGCTTTTGCTCTTTTTGTAAGAAATGATCCTGTTGTTGTTGCACCACTAATAAAAAGGGTTGGTGAAACACTTAGAATTAAATTTGAAATAAATAGTATACCAAAAAGTACAATTACAATTTTCGCAATATCTGGGCTTACACTGAATTCGACAAATTTTGCAATTTCTGAATTTAGTAGAGTTGCGAGTTTATCACTTAGGCTCTCTATTGCTTCAACATCAATCTGAGTTGAAACTATCGTTGTTGCAAAGACAAGTGTTAATGCACTAACGAAGCGAGTAAAAGGGCCTACTAGTTTTCCTTGAGACTGTTTAATTTTTTTCTTTTTTTGTTGTGCTTTTCTGATCTTCGCACCTTCGTAGTCACGGGCAACACCAAGTTTTAGATCAGAGTCTTTATTTGTTGATTTAGTGCTCTTTTTTTTCTTCTTCGCTTTCTTCTTTTTTTGACTCGTAAGTGGTCGGCTAACGTGATCATTAGATTTTACCGACTTCTTACTTTGCTCTGCCTCTGCACTTTGAAGACGGGCAACGTTTAGAACTTGAGTAATACTTAAGGAGTCAGTGTCTTCTTTCATTCGAGGTTGTGAAGGCTGATCTCCATTTGTATCAATGACAAAGGAGATATCATCTTCATCGCTATCTGATTCGTCATCTGACTCATCTCTATTAAGCATACCACTACTTGTCATTTCAAACGAAGGTGTATGCCCTTGTGTTTGGGCCTTTATTTCTTCAACGCTTTCTTCTTGCTCATTCGTTGCAAAATTACTTAAGTCATCAAATTCAAGATCATCCTCATCATTTGCTGAGGCAATATCAAATTCATCAGGAAGTTGTTTTTCAAGAGATAGAGACTTGAGCTTAAATTCGCTACTTTTGTAGCTAAGTTTTTCTCCAATCTCCATGAAGTAAGTTGATCCTTCTTGCAGTGGAGTATCTTGTAATTTAGCGTCTTGTATTTTTTGAATTAATTTTAAAACTAGGCAATCGTCATCGACATGAACTTTTATGCTACCACCGTTTTCAGAGATAATGAGTTCATTATTTTCTTCTTTAAAAAAAAACTCTTTATTTGAGATTGTGATTTCTTGATTTTCGTTAGAGTTGCTGTGGATAAAACCAACTTGCATAGTCAACCTTTGTTAATTTTCAATTAAATTCCTTTTTATTTTAAAGGGATTATATAAATTTTCCTACTAATTTTTAGAATTGATTCCGTGTTAATATTGGTAAAGAGAATTAAGAAGATTTAACCACGGAAGGGGACAAATAGATGAAAAAATCTTTTTTAGTAAGAGCGACGTTTGCTACGCTCTTAGCAGGACAAGTGGCTTTTGCGGCCGATGCAGATTACAATGTACAGGAACGCTTTCGCCTAATGGAAGACAAATTCCAAACTCAAGAGTTTCTAAGAGAACCAGGACATGACTTTCTTATTGATATGTCTGTTTATGCTAATACGGATCTAATGGAACTTGTTGGTGATGTATCTGATGCTTCAGATGCTGCTGACCCAGATCAAGCAGCTGCTGATGTTCTTTCAGCTTATGCTGATACTGAACAAAACCTTAGACTGAATGTAGAAGTAGGTGTTCCACTTCCATCATTTAATGCTTTTAAAGGGACAATTAGTCCAAGTGTTAGGCTAGGTGTAAATGTTGGATCACTAATTGGAATTGGTGAAGAGGATATCATGATTGATACTTTCATCTCTGCAGTTCCTGGTGATGCTGAACTTAAAACAGTTCTTCAAGATAAAATCACACAAGGTGTTTTAAATGCCATTATCGGTGGTACAGCGGGTTACCAAAATGTTACAGATTTAGCAGCTACACTAGGTTTAAGTACTGAAGAAGAAACGGCCCTAAGAGATGCCCTTGGTGGTGAAGCTATTCCATTTGCTGGTTCAGGTTCAACTGCTCCAATTATCGATGCATATGTTAAGGCAGACGTTACTGCTGGTTTAAACTTTGATTATAAGAATGAGAGACACTTCGGTTCATTTTCTCTTTATGGTTTATATAGAGCTGACGTAAGACGTGTTCTTGATCAAGATGCAATTGCTGGTGACGGTGATGTTATTGATACTGAAAACCTTGATCAAAATATGACTCTTTATGCGATGGCCGACATTACTTATGGTTTCCACTGGCTATCAAATTTCAGAACAATGTTTAAGATCCAAGATATTGCTCTTGCAACAGTGATTGAAAATGATGAAGGTTATCTTCCATTATATGAGCCAGAAATTGGCTACCGTATGCACACAGATTATAGCTTTAATCTTTCAAATATGAGACTTCGTCCATTCGTAGGTTTCCACATGAGAGATGGTTATGATTTTGCTGATGGAGTTTATGCTGGTACTGATCTAATGTTCCATGTTTGGAAGGAGAGACTAGCTGTTACAGTAAGAGGGATGGTTGACTCTGAACACCTAACTCTAACTCCAAGAGTTAAGCTTGGATTCATGGATTTCATGTATTCTCTTAAGCAACCAATCACTTCTGAAGTAAAAGGTGTGAAAATCTCGACAATTCACTCTGTAAACTTCAGACTTCACTTCTAATTTAAGAAACATTGTGTTAAATATCGGGGATCAAATTGATCCCCTTTTTTATTTTGTCCACGTTAGGCCAGGGGACCGTGAGTGGATATGTCTATTTAGGAGAGTATAAAATGGCAAAAAGCACAAAAGAATTTGTTGACATTGTTGATATGGACCTATTTGCAGGTTTCCTTAAAGAGAATAAACTAACAAAACCAACTGAAGTACAAGCTGAAGCAATTCCTCAGTTTCTAGAAGGTCACAACCTACAAGTACAGGCCCAAACTGGTAGTGGTAAAACACTAAGTTATCTTCTACCACTATTTCAAAAGCTAAAAGAAACAGAAGCAGACATAAAAAATCAAAAGGCAGGCTCGCCTCGCGCGATTATTCTTCTACCAATTAAAGAGCTTGCGATGCAAGTCTCTGATGAGTGTAAGAAGATTTCTCACCATGCAAAGATGCGTGTTCGTCTTGCCCTTGGTGGTGAAAAAGGCAAGAAGGTAAGTACACTTAAAAAACAAACTTTTGATATTCTTATTGGAGGCCCTGGCCGAATTAAATCAATGATTGAGAAAAAAGAGATCCGTCTCGATGAACTTGAGTATCTAATTATTGATGAAGCCGACCAGCTTCTTGATATGGGATTTATGCGTGAGCTTAAGGCCATTCGTCGTCATCTTACGTCTTCGTACCAAGCATGCCTTGTTTCTGCAACGATGGCCGATGACTTTGATATGCTAAAGGCCGACTTCTTCTCAGGTATGGAATTTAAATCAGTAAGCCTAGTTGGCTCACACGGACTTTCTCAAACTATTGAAACTTTCAATATTGCTCTCGATTATACAGAGAAGAATGCCATGCTTGATGTTTTCGTTAAAAAAGAAGCAAAGGGCAGTGGGATTATTTTTGTTAACCAAAAAGAGAAGGCGGTAGAAGTTTATAACTATATGAAGCAAGCAAAACTTCATAAAAACCTTTACGTTTCTCATGGTGATATTACTGCAAAAGAAAGAAGTGAGAATTTTAAAAAGTTTAAATCAACTGGTGGTATTCTTATCACTACTGATATGGCGGCCCGTGGGATCGACATTAAGACTCTGCAATGGGTACTAAATTACGATCTTCCATTTGAAGCAGTTTATTATATTCACCGTTCGGGACGTGTAGGTCGTGCTGGAAGGGCCGGAAGTGTCTATAACTTTGTAACTAAGAAAGATCAAAAACTTATTGGTCAAATTAATGATGCCATTAAGAATCAAGATACTTTGAAGATTGATCCAATCTTTCTTAAGTCGATGGCAAAGAAATCGGGAGCTAAAAAGGTTGCAAAGAAAGTTGCTAGACGTGGGCCAGCACCACAGAAAAAGACTTCAAAAACGACGACGAGATCAACATCTCGCACAGGTGGACATACACCTTCTCGTACTTCAAAAACTTCTCGCGGCAGACGCCGTTAAATGATAAAATGCTAATATGTTTAAACATATTAGCATTTTCTTTCTTCTATTAACTTCACTTATTACTTCATCATGTTCTGAAAAGGATATTTATACGCCTTTGGAAATGTTTGATATGGCCTATAAATTCGACAATACAATTGAAGAAGTTCGCCTTAGTGTGAAGGAGAAGGAGAGACACCTTGACTGCAAGGATTATCCGGCCGGCTGTATTGAAGGCTCTCCTAAGCGCTTTAAGGTGAGACTAGTTGAAATGATTGTTGTCCAGTACTTATCATCTAATGAAGCATGTTTGGCCGCTTATAAGCTTGGTCAATATTATGCTCGCAATTGGCTCTTTGATGATGTTGCAGATGAGCCTGTTCTTGTTGATTTTGTTAAACAGGTTTATAAGGCGAAAAGTCCTAAGACAAGACAAGAGTGTAATTAAACCTCACTTACTTTAACCACTGCCTAATCTCTTCATAGTATTGTTCTAGTTTTTTATTAGCACCTATAAAGTCACTACTTGTGATTTGAAAACTCTTGTTATTATTTAATCGTATTTGAATTGCATGATTAGAAGCTGTGGCCCCTTTGGTTTTCAAAAGCTCTACACGTTCAATTTCATCAAGTCCAAATTGTGTGATTTGTTTTCTTAGCAATGAGCGAGCGACTAATCTTGCAGTATTTCTCGGTTTGCTCATTTCCAAGTGACGGTATTTTATTAAGGATAAGACGACAATGGGTGTGAAGAGAAATAGAAGTAGATCTTTTTGAGCCAGCTTATTATTGAATGTTAAGTAACTTCCAAGCCCAACAACAAGTAGTAAGATACACATAAGTGCTAGCTTAGTTGGAAATGAGTTAAGTGTTAAGTTTTGAAAATTAGTTTCAAGTTTTAACATATCGATCTCCGTTACGCTCTATACTTTATCAGGCCTTAAAGAAGTACTTTTTAAAGCCCGTCTGGAATGCATCAATTTTTACTTCCCAAGCATTAATAAACTCAGGGGATTGCTGTCTATATTCATTTAATGTTTCTTTAAAAAGCATTACCCAACGTCCAAGCTCTCCCATATGAATATTTAAGTACTCATGTGCCTCAAGTAAGTGTGCCGCAGGACGAGGAAATTTTATTCCTAGCAATTGTGCCTGCCAAAAAGCATTTATATTAACGAGATGCTCTTGAAAATCATCAATGCTTGAGAGTGGAGCGCTATTAGCAGTTATCTTTCGAAAGTGATAGCCGATGAATACGTCATTAATGGCCTTCTCGTAAAATGACCGAGTAACTTTCTCTATTAATTGAATTTCCAACTGATTGCCTGTCATGACTAAAGTCTACACTAAATATTGCGCTTTAAATACCGATGAAAGTTTATGAACAAAATAATTATATCTTTATTTTCATTACTACTTAGTAAATTTATTTACGCCGGAGCATTAACTTCTGTTAATAACGACACTTGTTGGTACAAGGAAGATGAGGGGCGCACTAAAATAGCTTCCTTTAATGATCAGGTAAGTATTAATACAAATCGTGATGAGATTTTAGGCCACGTTGTTAAGTACTTACATGAACAAAAATTTGCGGCAGACAAGATTGATATGATTCATTCGTTCGGATTATGTGGACCAAGACTTTCTTTGGCCTTTCGTATCTCTTACGATAAAGTCGATTATTGTCTTAGAGCAAATGTAAATAAGAATACTGAGTTAACTTTCTCAGGAATTGGACTTGCTCAAGATAGTAAAGGAGCTTGCCAGTCAATTGCTAGTGATAAATTGATAGTTTCTATTGATCAGAAAAATATTGTCGATCTACAAAAGCTCTTGGGTGAGCAGGGGATGTCGCCTAAGAAAGTTGATAAACTCTCATCTAAGGTTTACGTTTTATACTTTAACGTTGAAAGAGATGAAATTAAAGATGTAAGAAAGAGTATCGTCACATCAAATCTAGTTAACTCTGCGGAGTATTCAACTGGACAATATCATATTGCAGATGAATTCGAGTTATTAAGTATTAGCTACTTTAGAAAGTAGCTAAAACAAATAAAAAAGCCTCGCGATGCGAGGCTTTTTTAATTATCTTTTTCCAATTTCAGCAATTGTTTTTCCAAGAGACTTTGAACGTTTTAAGTATACGTTTGATCTCTCTTCGTGCTCAGCTTCTTCTTTACATGAAATACAAAGTTCCGCTGTGTTTCTCGCCATTAGACGATCGTAACCAATTTCAATATCACACTCATCGCATAGGCCATATTCACCTTTTTCGATTTTTGTAAGTGCTTTATTGATTTTCTTTACGTAGAAGTTTTCACGATTTCTGAAACGAATTTCCTGCGATGTTTGAACGTTAGCTACTGCCTCATCTAGAGGGTCAAGTAGTTCGTTCTTGTCCATGCAATACTGCTCTTTCTCACTGTTTTTGTTAAGAATTCTTTCTTTGTCAGCAAGTAGCGCATCTTTAAGTGCAGCTATTTGCTTGTCCGATAGATACGAGTTAGCTCTGTTCATTTCGACTCCCTTGTGCCGTGTTTCTTCCAGTGAAACAAGTTGCTTGTAACCTTTAATTTGCGCTTAGGCAAAACAATTACGCACAACAAATATTGTGTTCGTGTGTTGTAGAAAGAATTTACTGGTCGGGAAAGTGTTAGTAAAAGGTATTTTTCTTACAAAGGATTACTTTGTCACGAAATTTCAACAGTTTAGATCTAGTTTTTAGGAAACGTTGCTTCACAATGAGGGCAAAACTTCCAAAACTGCTTATCTACCTCATTTTGACAGCTTGAACATGTGATTAGTGCGCTTAATTCCTCAAATGCTTCGTCATACATATTGGCAAAGAGATCGCTTCTCATGGCCGCTATCGTTGTTGGATGGGCCCTGAAAGTTCCAGGCATGGTTTTATTTGGAATGAATTTGGCCGGTGTTACGCTCTTGTCTGGAAAGATCTGAACCTGAACTTCTTGCGAAGGCTGCATTTGATACATCTGCCTATTTGCAATATTGCGTTCGTTCTTTAGTAATTCAAAATTCTCATTGGCGCTAAACTTTCTTTCCATAAGCTAATTGTAGCACACTACTTCCAGCGACGTTCTAGTAGCTCAATTATTTCCACGCAGGCCTTCTTGTGCTGGTTAAATCGTGCAAAGAAGCCTGGTTTTGCTTCTAATACGGCCTTTTTGAAATAAATTGATTGTGAACCAAGGGATTCAATAAGGCGCAGAGTCCATTCAAAGACCTCAGGGTCTTGATGGCCAATAAGTTTTTCAAGTGCCTCTAAGAAGTCAAAAGGTAGTCTTTCACCTCTTTTGTGGAATTCATCTATTATCTGCTTTCTGGCAACGCCTAAACACAGAGTAAGGACTTCTGGATCGTGGCAAAGTGCAAGGCAGTCCATAATCTCTGGGTAGATAATATGATCAAGAGTAATGGTATTATCAAGTAAACACAGTAGAGGGATAAGTGCATCCCAGTTTTCTTCGCGATTTAGCTCCTGAAAACGTAGCTTAAAAACACTGAAATCTTCTTTTGTATAAGTGCAGTTGGGCCTTTTTCCCGCCTGTAAATCAGCGATGACGACGCGAAACTGTTCATCTATATCAATCATATTTCTTCCCTTGGGCCATTTTTGCGATTTTTCATGTAGCAATTACTCGATTTACTTTTAAATATATGACATTTTAAGGCCTTATGCTATATAAATACCCTTTAAGAAGGTTTTCAATGCAGCAGTATCTTATTAACGACATTTACCGTGCTACAGAAGGAGAGGGAGTCTTTGTTGGACGCTCTCAGGTCTTTGTGCGCTTTCAAGGTTGTGCCGTTGGTTGTATTAATTGTGATTCAATGGATACTTGGAGTTTTGATATTGGGCCAACTTCGATTGAGTCGATTTTTGAAAAGATACTAGAAGAATCTTATCAGGGAAAAATAAATTGGATTTCAATTACAGGTGGAGACCCACTTCATCCTAAGCATGTTCCAAGTGTTGTTGCTCTATCAAAATTTTTAAAAGAAAAAGGCTTTAAGCTTAATCTTGAAGCTGCAGGGACACGAGTTGTTGATGAAGTATTTGAAAACCTCGATTACATCTCATTTGATCTAAAAACACCTTCGACAGGTGTACAGACTCGTCTTTCACTTATTGAAAAGCTTGCTCAAAACTATAATGGAAAGTTTCAGCTAAAGGCCGTTATTGCTGATCGTAAGGACTTTGACTACACTCTAGGAGCTTATCGTAAGCTTGAGGAGAGTTTAGGTTCAATTGATTTTCCTTGGGTGCTAACACCGTGTTTTGAACCAAGTGAAGAATTTCCAATGCAAAGATTTATCGATATTCAGGATTGGAATCAGTTAGAGGGTGGACCATTTAGAGTCATCGGACAGCAGCATAAGTGGATCTACGGTGCTGATAAAAAGAGTGTTTAATTAAGCGGCCCTTCTCGTTCTTGCTAAGGTCTCACGTTGCTTGGCCTCGAGTAAATCAACTCCATATTTTTTAATCGTTCCTAAATCAGTAATCGTATAGGAATTAGAGTCGGCCTTAGTTCGATCTTCCTGAGAGAAGTTATCACAAATAACAACAAGTTTTGTGTCTGTAGGAAGTTTCTTAAGAGCAATTTTGATAATCCCTTGAACCTTATCAAGAGAGTTTGTACAGTAGACTACATATTTCTTGTCGTCTTTAGAGACGCTAAAGTGCCAAAGATTGGATTTGTTTTTTGATTCAACGACATGATAATCATATGATTTAAAAACCATCGTACATTGAGTAATAAACCCCTTAATAATTTTTTTAGAATTTGCTATCTTTGCCATTAGATCTCCGCTTAACATCAAGCATATCGGTTAATTGGCCAAAATATTAAGAAATTTTAGAAAGATTATTCCGTATCAATTTTTAGTTAGTTAGAAGTTTTGTGGAGGATTTTTGTCCAATACCTTTACCCATTTTAAATTGTTTACCGGCCTTAGCGCCAAGATTCCATGCATTTGCATCAAAGCTAGTTGCCTGACTTGTTTGCGATGAGACACGAGGGTAGACTCGGTTTCGATGGGCCTCGGCAAGACCTTTAATATGGATTAGTTCACGTGAGCTTATTTGCTTGCTCTGATGACCTTTAAGTTCACTTAGGAATGATTTCGTAAAACTCTTATAATAAGAATTACGAGCACGAACACCTTTTAAATTTGAGTTTTTCTTGGCCTGCTTCCAAAGTCCTTCCATCGCATTTACTGTATAGTCATAGATATAGTGAGCGGCCTCAACATTTTCTTTGGCGCCAATAATTTCGAGGTAGCCCCCGCCACGTCCAGAGCTGAAGACTGGAGAGACTGCATATTCCTTAAGTATATCATAGAGGCAATCGTGAAGAAGGTTACGTCTTTTAAAAGAGGCGACTCGTCTGACATAAGTATCTTCAAAGTCTTTCATATCAAAATCATCTCGTGCTAGATGATTAAGTTTGAGTTTGTCTAAGTTGTGTTTTTGAATGAGATCATTTGCTTTTTTGGCAGCAAGTTTGGCCTCAAATTCATTTTCTGACTTTGCAAGCTCCAGAAGCTTTTGAATCTTTGCCGTGATATTATCATTGCTTTTTACAAAGGCACTTAAGTTGACTTGCGACTTTGAAAAGTTATCATCCCAGCCAAAGCGTTTAAAAATACCTCTAAATTCAATCCCATGGGCCTGCTCGTGTATGCCACATTCAATATGAACTAAGAAGTGGGCAAGCTCATGCTTGAGAACATTTTCTAGAAGCTTGTCATCGTTAATTGTAAGAAAGCACCTGTTGATTCCAATTTGATAAATAAGGGGATCGTAGAAGCCTAGGATTTTGTCAGAGTCATTTACAACAAATGTAAGCGGGTACATCACTCCTTTGTAGTGGAGGCGTGAGCGCTTAAAAGAGAGACCTATTCCCGCGAATATATCACAGGCCATAAGACGAATCTTTTTTATAAATAATTGGGTATTTTCGTTATAAATAAACATTAATATTTAACACTGCATCCATACGGTTTTGTTCTCGCTGGATTTACTTTCTCATTGTTCTTAAGTTGTTCTAGCGCGTTTTTAACATAGTTTCGAGCGTTTTGAATATCACTTTTGTCGGCCGAAGCAATACTGTCGATGGCCCCCATATAGTCAATTACACCACTTTCATTAATGATGAAAATCTCTGGCGTTGTCTTTGCATTATAGCGTCTACCAACAGTTCCATCCGTATCAATCAGAAGGTGAGAAGCATTTGATTTTTCGACCTGTAGGCGATTCTTTGCAGCAGCGGCGTCTCTGATATAACCCTGTTTTCCAATATTAGATGAATTAATTGTAAGCCAGTAATGGCCGCTATCTTTTGCAAGCTTCTGTGTCTGCTGCATATTTAGTGAATCATAATGTTTTCTAACAAAGGGACAGCCTTCGTTATACCACTCAAGAATAACTTTCTTGCCTTTAAAAGAGGCCAGTGTAATCTGCTTTCCGTCTTGGTTTACAAGAGTAAAGTTTGGGGCCTTATCTCCTGGAGATAAAGCGAGAGTAAGTGTAGTTATAAAGAGAGAGACGATTAATTTCATAAATGCTCCTTTTGGATATTCTACGCTGTGAAAAAGGAGCATACAATAAATAAAGGCCTACATTTGTAGGCCCTTATTTTTATTTGAATTTAATTTATTAAATTAAACAGTTGGTGTCGTCTTAGATGTTACAGCAGCTTTTAGAAGCTCTCTGTTCATACGAGCGATATTTGTGATTTCAATTCCTTTCGGGCATGAAGCTTCACATTCAGCTTCGTTAGTACAGTTACCAAATCCAAGATCATCCATCTTCTTAACCATGTTTTGAACACGTTGAGAAGCTTCAGCTTGTCCTTGTGGAAGAAGTGCCATTTGAGAAACTTTGGCCGATACGAAAAGCATCGCAGAAGCGTTCTTACATGAAGCAACACAAGCTCCACAACCAATACAAGCTGCAGCGTCCATTGCTAGGTCTGCTTGCTCTTTTGGGATTAGGATAGCGTTTGCATCTTGAGCATTTCCTGTGTTTACAGATACGAAACCACCAGCAGCGATGATTTCATCAAATGCACTACGATCAACCATAAGGTCTTTTTCTACTGGGAAAGCTCTTGCTCTAAATGGTTCGATAACAATCGTATCACCATCAGAGAACTTTCTCATGTGAAGCTGACAAGTTGTTGTTTCAGCTTCTGGCCCGTGAGCTTGACCATTGATCATTAGAGAACACATACCACAAATACCTTCACGACAGTCGTGGTCGAAAGCTACTGGCTCAACACCTTGTGGGATAAGTTCTTCGTTTAACTGATCTAGCATTTCAAGAAATGAAGCATCCGGAGAAACGTTTTCTAAAGTATAGTCGGCCATTTGACCTTTATCTTCACGATTCTTTTGACGCCAGATTTTTAAATGAAGTGTCATATTATTATTGCTACTCATATCATATACCTCTTATTTGTAACTTCTTTGTGTTAGTGGAACGTTAGGGAAGTCTAGTTCTTCCACGTTTCTAATTGGCTCACTAGCTTCACCAGTGTATTCCCATACAGCTGCGTGACAGAAGTCATTGTCATTTCTTAGGGCCTCGTTCTCATCTGTTTGAGACTCTTCTCTGAAGTGACCACCACATGATTCTGGTCTTTCAAGAGCGTCGCGTGCCATTAGCTCACCAAGCTCTAGGAAGTCTGCAAGACGGTTAGCTTTTTCAAGCTCGATATTAATTCCATCTGCTGTTCCTGTAACCTTAACGTCTTTCCAGAACACTTCACGAAGTTTTTTAATTTTATCAATCCCTTCTTGAAGACCTTTTGCATCTCTTGCCATACCAACATGGTTCCACATGATTTGCCCAAGTTCCTTGTGAATTGACTCAACTGATCTTGTTCCATTGATTGAAAGTAACTTAGAGAATCTTTCTTTTGAATCAGTAAGTGCCTTGTCAAATTCTGGGTGATCAGTTCCAACTTTATTACCCATAAGTTTTTCACTTGCTAGGTAGTTAGGAACTGTAAATGGAGCAACAAAGTATCCATCTGCTAGACCTTGCATTAGTGCAGATGCACCTAGACGGTTTGCACCGTGGTCTGAGAAGTTTGCTTCACCAAGAGCAAATAGCCCTGGAACTGTTGTTTGTAGGTTATAATCAACCCATAAACCACCCATTGTATAGTGAACCGCTGGGTAAATTCTCATTGGAACTTTATATGGGTTTTCATCAGTAATTCTTTCGTACATATCAAATAGGTTACCGTAGCGCTCTCTAATTGCGTCTTCACCATCGCGCTCAATCGCCGCTTGGAAGTCTAGGTAAACTGCTTCTTCACCGGCGCGAACTGATTTACCTTGGTCAATTTGTTCTTTTGCATTTCTTGAAGCAACGTCACGAGGAACAAGGTTACCGAATGAAGGATATTTTCTCTCTAGGTAGTAATCTCTTTCTTCTTCTGGGATCTCAGCTGCTTTTCTGTGATCACCTGGAGTCTTTGGAACCCAAACACGTCCATCGTTTCTTAGAGACTCTGACATAAGAGTAAGTTTCGACTGGTTTTCACCATGTCTTGGAATACAAGTTGGGTGAATTTGAGTGAAACATGGGTTAGCAAACATTGCACCTTTTTTATAAGCTTTCCAAGCTGCTGAACCATTTGAAGTCATTGCGTTTGTTGATAGGTAGTAAACGTTTCCGTATCCACCTGTACACATTAGAACGGCATCAGCTGCGTGCTTTTCGAATTCACCAGTGATTACGTTTCTTGTGATAATACCACGAGCGCGACCGTCAACCATAACTAGGTCAACCATCTCACGACGAGTTAGCATTTGAACCTTTCCACGTCCTACTTCTTTCATTAGAGAAGAGTAAGCACCAAGAAGTAGCTGTTGACCAGTTTGTCCACGAGCATAGAATGTACGTGATACTTGAGCACCACCAAATGAACGGTTGGAAAGAGTCCCACCGTATTCACGAGCAAAAGGAACACCTTGGGCCGCACATTGGTCGATAATATTATTTGCAACTTCAGCTAGGCGATAGACGTTAGCTTCACGTGCACGGTAATCTCCACCTTTTACAGTGTCATAAAATAGACGCCAGATTGAGTCACCATCATTTGGGTAGTTCTTAGCAGCGTTAACACCACCTTGAGCTGCAATCGAGTGTGCACGACGTGCAGAGTCTTGAAGGCAGAAACACTTAACATTGTAACCTTGCTCTCCAAGAGTTGCAGCAGCAGATGCACCAGCAAGTCCAGAACCAACAACGATAATTTCAAACTTACGTCTGTTGGCAGGGTTAACAAGCTTCATGTTAAATTTATGTTGAGTCCATACTTTAGTGATATCGTCACCAGCTGGAACTTTTCCATCCATTTTTTTGATATTCATATTAGTCATTACATTCCTCCCTTAACGTGACACCAAATTGCAATTGTAGAGTATCCAACAGTTAAGACAACAGCATATAGTTTCGATAGAAACTTGATTGCTGGCATATACTTAGGGTGGTTAAATCCAATTGATTGAAAGGCCGACCAGAATCCGTGAGATACGTGGATTCCAAGTACAATCATGAAAACTACATACATTCCCACATTAAGAGGAGAAGCAAAGTATACGATTACTGTTTTGTAAAGGTCACGAACTTCCATTCCGTTTAATGTCGTCATATATACAGCACCATACTTAAAGTTAATTAAGTGCATGATGATGAAGAAAAGAATTAGCATACCTGTGTAAGGCATAGTTGATGATGCGAAAGTTGCTCCGCGTCCTGTTGGTTGCTTCATGTAGTACTTAACTGGACGAGCTGCTTTATTTTCCATCGTAAGTTTCAGGGCCATAAAGAGGTGAGTTAAGAAGATTACTAGAAGACCTGCTTCAGCAACATAGATTAGCGGGTTTGAAGTAAGCGTGTAAGCGTACTTGTTAAAAGCGTCTGCTCCAACCATTAGTAAAAAGTTACCAAGCATGTGTGATAATAGGAAACCACATAGAAGAAGTCCCGTAACTCCCATTACTTGCTTTTTAGCAACGGAGTTAGTCAAATAAAAGCGTAATGCTGACATTGATACATTTCCTTTGTCTAATTTAATAAAAATTTTAAAATGTTATTTGAATGGATTATAATCCTTAAATCACCAAAACTTAAGTGATTTTCATTTTGTGATGCACAGTGTAAATATGCCTCAAGGATTAGGAGAATTTTAAATGTTGATCCACTCTTTTTTTGATAAAGACACTAATACTCTGACTTATATCATTTACTCTTTGGCAACAAAGAAGGCAGTGGTTGTTGATCCCGTTTTAAATTTTGACTACGCTAGTGGATCTGTGTCAACAAAAGAAGTCGAACTCATCGACGAGTTTTTAAAAGCAAATAGTTTAGAGCTAACTTATATCTTTGAGACTCATGTTCATGCTGATCATTTATCTGGTGCATCGAGCCTAAAGAAATTTTATCCAAATGCAAAAATTGTCATTCATGAAAATATAAAGCAGGTACAAGTTGTCTTTAATCAAGCTTACCGTTCACAAGTTAAAGAGGATGGTTCTCAATTCGATTTATTAACACGAGAAGGAGAAACATTTAAAGTTGCAGATGATCTTGAAGTTGAAATTATTGAAACACCTGGTCACACGCCTGCTTGTATGAGCTTATATGTAAATAAAGAAGCGTTATTTGTAGGAGATGCGATCTTCATGCCTGATATGGGAACAGGGCGATGTGATTTTCCTAAAGGCAGTGCGGATGACCTTTATGAATCCATACAAAAAATCTATGCCTTAGATGATAATTGTACCATCTACGTCGGTCATGATTATGGGCCTGGTGGACGTGAGATTATGTTTATGACTACTGTAGGAAAACAAAAGCGTAATAATATACAATGCAAGGCAAGTACTTCTAAAGATGAGTTCTTAAGCTTTCGAACAACTAGGGATGCACACTTAAGCGCTCCAAGGCTACTGATTCCTAGTATTCAGTATAATATGAATGGGGGAGAGTTTATCTTTAATGAAGAGGATGGGGCACCATTTTTGAAAGTTCCAGTTAAATTATAAAATCTAACTAGCTAATTTTATTTAAGTTTATACTTAGAATGTCGATTAGTACTTTGTGGGAGCAAACTAAATGACAAACGAAACTCATCCAGAAATTGAGAACACGATGCAATTTACTAAAATTGGTATCGCCCTTAAAGATTGGCCTTCTCTTTCTGAGTCTGAGCGTCTCTCAACTTTTAATAGTATGTCTGAAGAAGAGGCATTGGACTTCTTTGACTCTCTTGATTCAAACTACCAAGCTGATTTATTTGAACAATTTGACCGCGATCTTAAAAGACGTTGGGCAAATGACTTGGCCTATGATGACTTGGCCGATATTCTTCAACTTCT
Organism: Halobacteriovorax sp. DA5; assembly: GCF_002903145.1. Lineage (NCBI taxonomy): Bacteria > Pseudomonadati > Bdellovibrionota > Bacteriovoracia > Bacteriovoracales > Halobacteriovoraceae > Halobacteriovorax > Halobacteriovorax sp. DA5. The sequence goes on from NZ_PPDJ01000002.1 coordinate 94,937, forward strand.
CGATCGAGACCAAGTAGAAGAAACTCTGTCTCTTTTAGCAAAGCATGCGCGTGTTGAGGTAATGGCCCTAATGGCCTATGCCGAAGACGTTGCCGGTGGTCTAATGAACTCCAATTATATTCGCCTGCGTGCAAATATGATGGTGGAAGAGGCCATTCGCTATATTCGTACTCAAACGCTGAGTAATGTTGAAACGATCTATTATACTTATGTTATCGATGCTTCTCAAAAGCTTTTAGGGGTGGTTTCTTTGCGAGAGCTCTTTGGAGCTCGTGATGGTCAAAAAGTATCAGAGCTTATGAGTAGTGGACAGGATCTAATTGCGATCCCCGATAATATGGACCAGGAAGAGATTGGGCGTGTGTTTGCCCGTCACGACCAGGTTGTTCTTCCTGTTGTTGATGAAGAATTTCGTATGAAAGGTATCATTACAGTTGATGATATCATTAAGGCGGTAGAAGAAGAGACGACAGAAGATATGCAAAAGATCGGTGCCGTTGAGTCTCTTGATGCTCCTTATCTTGAAGTTGGTTTTTTTGAAATGGCAAGAAAGCGTCTAGGCTGGCTTATCATTCTCTTTATTGGCCAGATGTTAACGGCAACTGCCATGACTCACTTTGAAAATGCCATTGCTCAAACCGTTGCTCTTGTAACGTTTATTCCTTTAATTATTTCATCAGGTGGAAACTCGGGCTCGCAAGCTTCTACACTTGTTATTCGCGCCCTTGCTCTTGGTGAAGTTAAAAATTCTGATACTGTCAGAGTCTTTTTCCGTGAAATCGGCTCAGGACTTTTCATGGGGCTTATTCTAGGGGTTTTTGGTTTTTTAAGAATTTATTTTTGGCCTCATGCAAATGAAATTTACGGCCTAAACTTTGCTCGAATTTCCATGATCGTTGGCTTCAGTATTGTTTGTATTGTGACGTGGGGAACTCTTGTGGGTTCAATGCTGCCATTCATTCTTAAGAAGCTTCGCTTTGACCCGGCCACGGCCTCGACTCCCTTTGTTGCAACAATTTGCGATGTTACGGGAATCATTATCTATTTCTCAATTGCTCACGCGCTCCTTTAGCTTATGGTAAATACTTCAGGGGGGAGTGTTTATGTCTCATCGACCATGCTAAATATCAGAAAAAATATTTAGGAGAGTTTATGAAATTAGCTTTGGTAATTTTAGTAAGTGCATTTAATTTTTATGCAGTAGCTGGTCTACAAACTTTAAGAATTGTTGATTTAGCAACAGTATCTTCAACGAGTTGTTATACGGCCGAACAAGAAGAGTCAGGAAGTATTTCTTCAGCTAGCTTTTATCTTGGTAACTATAGCGGTGAAGGTGAGGATAGAACATTTAATTATTATGAAACTTCAGAGACTTATTATGCATCATCTGTAGTTTGTAAGAATATCAAGTTATTTAATAAAGCATTTGATAGCTCTCTTCCTCAGGAAGAGAAGGTATTTAAGTTATTTGTTGATATGAATGATCACATAAAGGGATTTATGTTGCGAAATAGTGATAAAGTTTTATTTTTTGAAGAGTAGAGTTTTATAAGAAAAGGCCCTCAAGTGAGGGCCTTGTTTTTATTTTGATTTTTTCTTTGCCGTTTTCTTTGCCGTTTTCTTTGCAGTCTTTTTGACTACTTTCTTCGCTGCTTTTTTTGGTGCAGCTTTCTTTGCTGTTTTCTTAGCTACCTTCTTTGCTGTTTTCTTCGTAACTTTCTTGGCAACTTTTTTGGCAACTTTTTTGGCCGTCTTCTTAGCTACTTTCTTTGCTGCTTTCTTCGCAACTTTCTTGGTAACTTTTTTGGCCGTCTTTTTAGCTACCTTCTTTGCAGTTTTCTTTGCTGTCTTCTTTGCAGTTTTCTTTGCTGTCTTCTTTGCAGTTTTCTTCGCAGTCTTTTTGGCCACTTTTTTCGCAACCTTCTTTTCTGCTTTTTTAGCTACTTTCTTTGTCGCTTTCTTTACAACCTTCTTAGCTTCTTTCTTAGCATCTTGTGCTTTCTTTGTTAGATCATTAGCAACTTTCTTAGTCGTGCGTTTAACTTCGTTTACCGCTTCTTCAACATCATCTGACATCTCTTTTGCGGCCTTTGCAACTCTGTTAATTGCTTTCTTCGTCGACTTCTTAACATTTTGATATGTTTCACTATGACCAATGGCCTCTAGTTCTTTTTCAATAAGCTTGTCGTATTCTGCTAGAACTTTCATTGGGTCTTTACCCAGGCGATCTAGTTCTTGTTGAAGCTCTTCAAAGAATTTTTCAACCTTATGCTTTTGTACGTTTACTTTGTCATAGCGAAAGCGAAAGTGAGCATAGAGTTCATCATATTTCTCACTACCTTCTTCTTGAATTCTTTCTAATAGGTGTCTACACTTCTTTACAATCTCGTCACTTGATGACGTTAGTGCATGCTTGGCCTGCTTGTTCTTCTTTTTTAAAAAATCGTCTAAACCACTCATTGTTTCCCCCTGTAACAAGATTATCTTGATACACGTAAATAATATTACGTTATAAAGTGTAACGTATTAGAAAGTATTTTCAACACTTTAATGATGGTAATTTTTTAATATTTACTTGCTTTGAGTCACAGAATTCTCTATATATACTTATATCAATCAATTGGACGCTTATGGACAACAAAATGGAAGAAGTTAAAACATCAAAATATGACGAATCAGCTGATCGCGCAGGGTTGCTCGTTTCTGTCTTATGTTGCCTACATTGCATGGCAATTCCATTATTGATTATTTTTGTACCTTCTTTGGCAACTTATTTTGAAAATCCACTTATCCATAGCCTTGCGATTTTTATTGTTGTTCCAGTTGGACTCTTTGCATTTATGAAAAATTTAAAGATTCATAATGATAAGAGACCACTTTTTATAGGTATCCTTGGAATGGCAGCAATTCTAATTGGTCACTTCAATCAATACTTCCTAGCAGATCATGCTGGGCATATGCATATGCACACTCACGCTCATTCAATTGGAACAATAGAAGTTGTGGCATCAATTGTTGGTGGCCTAGCTCTAATTGCGGCGCATTTACTAAATATTAAACTATGCCGCTGTCACCACTGCGAACACTAGTATCGTAGATTAGTTCTTTGGGAAATTTTTAACGAAGAGTTGTTCATATAAAGATCAATGGCATCGCTATATTCTTGCGGCGTCTCTAGCGCAAAGAGTTTCTTTGTAAAGCTATGACCGAAATTAAGCCACACATGACCAACTTTTAAAAAGAAGCGGATACGCTTAAGGGCCGCTTTCTTATCAAAGTATTTAAAGCAAGCATTAACATAGGCTTTAACAAACTCACCATAGTAGCTCGCGTGCAGGTAAGGGTCTTCACTTAGAAATTGTTTTTGAAACTCATTAAGCTCATATCCTTGTTGGGCCGCAAACTGTGTAATTAGCCAAGGTTTTGCTGTTAAAGAGCGACCTAGCATAACGGCCTGGCAACCAGTTTCATTAAGCATTTGAAAAATATCGCCGTGATCTTGAATGTCACCATTACCAATTATTGGAAGATCAATGCTCTCTTGTAAGAATTTAATTTGCTCCCAGTCTGCAACACCTTTTCTTTTTTGAGCTGCAAGCCTTGGGTGTAAGATTAGCCAGTCTGCACCTGCTTCTTTTAGGGCACTACAGAAATCGATAAGAAAGTTCTTATCATTTTGATGACCGGCCCTAAGCTTAACTGAAACAGGAACTGTTGCGTGTCTTTTAACCATCTCCACAACTTCGGCGGCATACTTTGTGTCTCCCATTAGAGAAACGCCGTAGTTATGTTTAAGGGCCTTTTTTACAGGACAGCCCATATTAATATCAATGGCCTTTGCACCCCATTGTTCAAGCTTAGGAATGGCCTTTTCAATATATCTTTCCTCGTTGCATAGGATTTGCGGGTAGAGCCCATAGTCAAATTCACTTTTGAATGTCTCAGGTGTTTCACCAAGTACTTGATCGGGAAGTCTTCTTGAGTTTAACATCTCAGTGGCCCACAAAGTTTTCATTTCACTCGGGAAATAAGGCCTTAGAGCTTCTCTTAGTGCAACATGGGAAAGTCCAACCATTGGCGCAAGCAGTGCCTTAAATTCAATTAAATCGTTAAATTTTTGCCAAGAAGGCGAGATAGGTTGCACCAAATTTGTTCCTTTAGGTCTGCTAGCTGTAGCTTTTGCCTTACGGCGAACTCTTTATAGAGTTGTGAAATTTCAAGATCGCTGCGATCATCAGTTTCAAAGAAGATATACTCTAAGTCCACTTTATTATTCAAGATGGTCTCTTGAATTTTTGCATTTGAAGACTCATAGAAACGTGGACCTAAACTCGTATAAATCTTTCGTTCATGACAATCTTTTAAGTCCTTGATCGTGCCATTAAAGTCATGCAGAATCCAAGCTGTGTGGTCCTTATGAGTTTTATGAAGGCGAAAGATATCTGAGAGGCATCTTACATTATGGATAATTAGTGGCTTGCCTAATTCATTGGCCAACTCAATATGCCAAGTAAAGATTTTTTCTTGTTCGTTAAGGTCTGTCTCAATGGCACGGTCTAGGCCTGCTTCTCCCACCAGAAGGCAATCATCTAGACGACACAGCTTCTTTACCTCTTCAAAGCTACTTACAGCATCTGTGAGTTTCCATGGGTGGACTCCAGCACTATAAAATTGGCCATCTCTGGGTAAGTCATTGATTTGCGGTGAGTAGGAATAAATACGAAAATCCTCAATAGAGGTCGTTTTATTCGATCCCGAATGGCCGTGAAGGTCGATAAATTTTGCACTTTCGCTTTCTTTGCTTGTCATATGGCATATATTTTAATACATTACGGTTCTAATTAAAAATTTGAAAAAAGATATTGCTTATCTTTTTAAAATCAATTATTTATTTAGGAATTATTTAATATATTTATTATAAGCGTTACAAATTGATGTAGGAGTACTTAATGTTAACAATTAGATTACAACGCGGTGGTAGAACTCACATGCCTATTTACACAATCGTTGCAGCTGACTCAAGAAATGCAAGAGACGGAAAATTCAGCGAAAAATTAGGTCAATATAACCCACAACTTAAAGAAAATAACCTTATCGACATTAAAGCTGAGAGAATCTCTGAGCTAATCGGTAAAGGTGCTACAATTTCTGATACTGTAAGAACACTTCTAAAGAAGAACAAAGTTACTCTTAACTAGTAATTTTTTGTTTTTCATTTAAAAAAGCATAAACGGCATTTTTGTAGAAGGAGTTCATGATGAGTGAGTTAAAAGACTTAATCGATACAGTTAGTCGCGCATTAGTTGATATGCCAGAGCAAGTAGAAGTAAACGAGATTGTTGGAGAACAAACAACAGTTATCGAACTTAAGGTTGATAAAACTGACCTTGGTAAAGTTATTGGGAAGCAAGGGAAAACAGCTCGCGCACTAAGAACTATTCTTAATGCTGCTTCAACAAAGTTGAAAAAAAGATCTGTTTTAGAAATTATAGAATAATTTACTTGAATCAATAAATATTGTGTTTTAAAAAGACCTATCGAAAGATAGGTTTTTTTATTTTTATTTTGTTTATACAAAAGCGAGCACATATATGATTGAAACAATGACGATGTCACAAAATCCAGAAATAAAACGTATTTTACTAGTAGATGACCAAGTTGAGATACTAGAGCTATTACAAGATGCTCTTCGTATGGAAGGTTATGAAGTCGATGCATGTGCTGATGCTAGTGCGGCCCTAAGTGCATTAGGTGAGCATACATATTCACATGTTATTTCCGATTATCAAATGCCTGAAGTTAATGGAATGGAATTGGCCACTAGAGCACAGGGTGTTCTTAAGGAGAAGATGCCTCCATTTATTCTTGCGACAGGGGATTGTTCAATTAATTCTGATACGATTAAGGGCAAAGGTGTTAGTAGTATTCTACCAAAACCATTTACCCTTAAGCAGGTAATAACTGTTCTACAGAACTAGAAACTAGCTATTCTTATTTTCGTTATTTGATTGGTCTTCGATTTTACTAGCAGTATTAGTGTTATTCTGCTCATCTTCCTCTTTAAGCCCATGTTTAAAGCCTGTGATGGCCTTCCCAAGTGACTTTCCAAGTTCTGGAAGTTTCTTACCTCCAAACAGTAGAACAATAATAGCTAGGATAATTAAACTTTCAGTAATTCCAAGGCTCATATTTTCCTCATTTTACGCTAAATTAATAAATTTTAGATAAGTCCATTGTATACTTACCTGGAGCATATTCGCTAAATCTTTTTGCACGAATATCCTTATAAATCTTCTTATTGTTGGAATTTGAAGCATATGGATAGATGCAAATTCCACCTCTTGGCGTAAATTCACCAATAACTTCAACGTATTTTGGGTTCATTAGCTTAGCTAAATCGTCACAAATTTTTTGCACACAATCCTCGTGGAAGTCACCATGGTTTCTAAAGCTAAATAGGTATAGCTTTAATGACTTCGATTCAACCATCTTCTTATCTGCGATATAGTTAATATAAATACGAGCAAAGTCTGGCTGTCCTGTTTTTGGGCATAGAGAAGTGAACTCTGTACAAACAAATGTTGTCCATGCATCACTTCCTGGATTTTTATTGTCAAAGGCCTCAAGAACTTCTGGAGCATATGTATCAGGGTATTCAGTATTTGCTGAACCAAGTGCAAATGCGTCTAGCTCTTTAACATTTCTTCCTTTCGGAGATTGTTTAGGTTTTGATTTCGATTTTGATTTTGTTTCAGTTTTCTTAATAGATTTTTTCGATGCTGACATTTATCGACTCTCTTGAATTATTTTGATAGGTTATATTTACTTAATTTAACACTATCAAGGAACAATGGCAATGCGTCATGATCATTTAACATTTCCAGTTGGTAAAAAAGGTGAGCACAAGGTCACTAAAGTTGTTCTTGTTCAGCTTGGCTCTCCTAAGTCTCCATCAACTTCAGATGTACGTAAATATTTAAAAGATTTCTTGGCCGATCCACGTGTTGTGGACATTGATCCAAGACTTTGGAAAATCATTTTAAATCTCTTTGTTCTACCATTTAGGCCAAAGAGGTCAGCAGCACTATATAAAAGAATTTGGGAAGGAAGTGAATTTCCTCTCACAAGAATTACACGCGAATTCACTCATCGAGTAAATGAGCTTACTCCTGAACATATTGAAGTTGAGCACGCTTTCTTGCTTTGTGAGCCTAAGGTTGCAGACGTCTATGCTAAGTGGGAAGCGGAACTTGATGAAAGAAGAGATCCTGCTCAGAAGCTTATTGTGATTCCAATGTTTCCACAATATTCAGAATCAACGATTGCTAGTGGAATTGATTTCTTTGGAAAACTTTTAGAAACAAAAGTTAGAATTCCAAACTTTGAAGTCATCACAAATTTTCATCGCCTGCACGCTTTTATTGATAACTCAATTGCCAAGATTAATGAGAAGTTGGCAAATGAAAGTATTGATGAATTAGTTATCTCTTTTCATGGGATTCCAAAGAGGAGAGTGATCTATAAGAAAGATCCTTATTATCAACACTGTTTTGAAACTTTCGAGTTGATCAAGCAAGGGGTTGTAGGGATTGAAGCAGATAAAATTCATATGACTTACCAATCTCGCTTTGGAAGTGAAGAGTGGCTTACTCCTTATACAGATGAGTATACGGCCAATCTTGCAAAAGCAGGGGCAAAGAATATCGCTGTTTATTGTCCGGCATTCGTTGCAGATTGTTTAGAAACGATTGACGAAATTGGAACTGAGTTACAAGAAGAAGTTGAAGAATATGGGACTCACATTCACGCAATTGAGTGTTTAAATGATGATGAAAATTGGGCAAAAGGTTTTGCTAATTACGTTGAAACACTTTGTGAGAATCCAAAAGATGTTGAAAAAATAGAGTACCAATTAGAAGAGGAAAAATACATGGAAATGCCAAAGCAAACAATGGAATCTGAACCATTAAGTGATAATGCTAAGAAGTCGCTTAAGATCGTCTTTTTAACACTATTCTTAGACCTTGTGGGATTTTCAATTATCTTCCCTCTATTTCCAGCACTTGCAAAATATTACTTAACAGTTGATGCAGATAACGTTTTCTTAAAAGCAATTTTTGGTTCAATTGATACGTTAACTCAAGCAGGGGGAGCAAGTAACTTCTCGGCCATCGTTCTTTTTGGTGGTGCGCTTGGAGCACTCTATTCACTTCTACAATTTGTTGCCGCACCTATCTGGGGAACAATTTCAGATCGAATTGGAAGAAAGCCTGTTCTTTTAGTTTCAGTCTTTGGACTGTTTATTAGTTATGTCCTGTGGGCCGTTGCTGGTAATTTTACAATCCTAATTATTGCAAGATTCATTGGTGGGATCATGGGTGGAAATATCTCAACAGCAACTGCTGTTGTGGCCGATGTGACAACTAATAAGAACCGCTCTAAAGGAATGGCAACAATCGGTATTGCCTTTGCCCTAGGTTTTATTATTGGGCCAGCAATGGGTGGAATTCTTTCTCTATTTGATCTAACAAAGTTTTATCCAGTTCTTGCTGACTATGGTGTAAATCCTTTTTCAATGGCCGCAATTGTCGCTGGTGTTCTTTCGTTATTTAACTTAATTAATTTATTTAATAAGTTTGATGAAACACTTCCTGAAGCGAAGCGCGGAAAACATGAAAGTGAAAGAAGTGCTAACCCAATTACTCTTTTTAAGCCTCTTCCGTACAAAGGTGTTAACCTTACAAACTTTGGTTACTTCTTATTCTTACTAGCATTTAGTGGGATGGAGTTTACATTAACTTTCCTTGCAGCAGAAAGACTAAGTTACTCATCAATGGATAATGCTTATATGTTTATCTTTATTGGTTTAATCTTAGCTCTTGTTCAAGGTGGTTATGTTCGCCGTAAGGCACATACTGTAGGTGAGAAGCGTATGGCACTTCAAGGCCTTGTGACAATTATCCCGGGTCTTATTCTTATTGGATTTGCACAATCTTCTTGGTTAGTTTACGCAGGTTTATTTTTCTTAGCAGTGGGGTCATCTTTAGTTATCCCTTGTCTAACTTCGCTTGTTTCAATGTATTCTCCGGCACAGAGTCAGGGACATGTTATTGGTGTTTTTAGATCGCTTGGAGCATTAGCAAGAGTGATTGGGCCAATTGTTGCCTCTCTTGTTTACTGGCGCTATAGTTCGGCAGCACCTTACTATCTTGGAAGTATCTTTTTGATTATTCCAATTCTTATGATTGCAAGACTTCCAAGTCCACAAGAAACAAACGAATAGTCTGCCATACAGATAAAAGAAAAGCCTCGCTTTGCGAGGCTTTTATCATTTTGGACTAGTGTCCCGTTTTCATTTCAATTTGCGATTGCATGTAATTTTCGATACCAACTTTTTCAATTAAAGATAGTTGAGTCTCTAACCAATCCACGTGCTCTTCTTCAGAGTCAAGAATCTTTGAAAGAAGATCGCGAGAAACATAATCTTGCTTCTTTTCACAAAGTTCAATTGCTTCTTTAAGTAATGGTACAGTTTCAGCTTCTGTTTCAAGATCAGCTTCGATGATCTCTTTTACATTTTGACCGATTCTAATTCTTTCAAGCTTTTGAAGATTAGGAAGTCCCTCTAAGAATAGAATTCTCTTAATTACTTCATCAGCATATTTCATCTCATCGATACTTGCTTTGTATTCAAGATGGCCAATCTTATCGAGTCCCCAGTCTTCAAGCATTCTTGCATGAAGAAAATACTGATTAATGGCCGTTAATTCTTTTGTAAGAACATTATTTAATGCTTTGATTACGTCTTGATCACCTTTCATGATTAATCCCTTTCATTAATTTACTATGGATTAATGCTATAGAAGATTGGGATGTGTTTCAAGGATTTTATTTTTTGACTGGAGTTAAGTTATTCTTAACCTCATTGCCTTGCTCATTTTGATTCGATTTGAGGTTCTTCTTAGCAAGACCGGCAGAGACTTGTTCTAATAAGCAAACACCGCATGAGTTACCGATTCCAAGGCTGTTGATTACCTCTTTCTCTGTTTGTCCCTGCTTTATCGCATTATCGAGCATATCTTGTGTAATGGCGTTACAAATACAAATATACATTTACTTGTCTCCTCATTTGATCTTATCGTCAAAAGTTTTGTTAATCAAACAAAAAATTGAAGAATGATATAGAAATTTGGAGGGTCTAATATAATTTCAGTAGTTTATGACTTTTTCAACGAAGTATTGGGCCATCGTTGAACGGTATTGGGAAGATAATAGTAGCTCATCGCTGTGACTCATTCCGGGGCATCCGTTCACTTCAACAAGCTTATATTGGCCATCTATGGTCTCAAGAATATCAATGCTGATGAAGTAGAAATCTAAGGCGTTTGAAACGCTCGTGGCCAATTCTAAAACCTTAATTGGGACATTCTCTTCGTTAACTAGAATTGTGTTACTAGCGGCAAAGTTTAGAATGTGAAATGCTTCTTCACTTGCCTTAGGCGTCTTCTTTATAACGAGCTTTTGAATTCTTTTAGAATGAATATTTTTAAAAAGCAGCACGCGCCATTCTGCACACAACTCAATATAAGGCTGGATAATATAATTTAGATCTCCCTTACGCAGTAACTCTTGTCGATCTTTTAGAATATCTGTTGAAGGGAAAACTCCCTTTGCCTGTAGGCCTCTAGTCGTTTTAATAATCCACTTCGATTGCGTGTCACAATAATGAGGCCCTTGTTGCAGTGAATAGGTTTGTATTAACTGTGAAGGCGCTAGAACTTCCTTAAAAAACGGCCATTGTTTATACTTATCTCTAAGGATTCGTGAACAAGTGATAGGGTTGATGACTTTTTTATTGCTAAGTGTGGCCAATTTTTCAAGGTCATCATCATTATAGCTTAGTCCCGTGTTACGATTAATCACGAGATCGGCCCAGGCCAACTCTTCATAACTTACGGAGTAAGGATCACTGAATCGGCACGAATGAGTTGCTTCTGTGATCGCTGCTTCGAGTTGAACACAAGCATAAAGCTTTGGGTTCGTTGTTAAGATGAGTAAGTTTAGACTTTCCATATTGCGTAATATCTCACTAAAATATTGAATATCTATAAATTATATATGATATTATAACACTATACTAATTTGGCCTTAATGGTAGCTATGAATCGATTATCAAAATTTAATTACACAATTTTATTCTCATTAATTATCTTTTTACTTTCTTGCTCTGGTGTTGAGGTTATTGAAAATGGCCAACTCAATAAGGAAGTTGTCGTTACCAATAGTGCTGAGCATAGTGATCATCAGGGGGAAGTGGCCAGAAAGAAAATCGAGCACCCGAAAAATGATGTTAAAAGTGATAAGTTCAATTTTACTGACCACTCACATAAGAATGAATTTTCTGCAGTAAAGAATACAAAGCGCGTTGAGTCTTTTTGTGGCGATATTGATGACAAGTTTAAAAAATATGGTTGGGGTAAGTCTCATTGTGATTCATATAAATGGATTCATGTAAGAGATACTCATCAGGGCCGTCCTATTATGTGGACTGTTTTTGGTGATGAAGAAGAACACAAGCAAGAACCTAAGAATATGACTTTAGTTCTATGTGGTGTGCATGGTGATGAAATCACTCCAATTAAATTCTGCTTTGATATCCTTCACCATCTCTATCACGAAGTAGCGACAATTGAAGGTCAAAAAAAGCTTAAGGATAATCTTGTGGCAGTTGTTCCAATTGTTTCTCCTGATTCATTCTTTAAGAAAAGACCAACTCGAACAAATTCTCGTGGCATTGATCCTAACAGAAATTTTCCAACTAAAGATTGGGAGAATAAGGCCCTTCATCTTTGGAAAACTCGCTACGGAGCTGCTAAAAGAAGGTTCCCTGGTAAGGTGGCAAATTCTGAGCAGGAAACAATATTCCAAGTAAATATTATTGCTCGTTATAACCCAAATAAGATCATTACTGTTCACGCACCTCTAACTATTCTCGACTATGATGGACCGGTTGTTTCAAATCATATTCATGAAGAAGATGGCCTTGCTCTAAAGGCAGAAGAGCTTCTAAATACAATGAGTGAAAAGGCCAATGGTTACCGCGTAAAAAATTATCCTTTCTTTCCTGGAAGCTTAGGGAATTACGCTGGAAATGAGAGAAAGATTCCTACTTACACACTTGAACTTCCTTCAAGTGATAACCGCAATCATAAGAAGTATTGGAAGATGTTTCGTGAGTCAATTGACTTCGCTGTTTTCCATGCTCCAATGACTCGATCGGACGTTACGGCCAGAAAGAACCGAATTGATTAAAGTTTAGTCATTTTAGTTACTTAATGGGCCTTTAGGGGCCACTTTTTTACACTTTCATATCAATTTAAATTGACTGAAATTCCATTAGGATTTATTAGTAGCCTATGGAAAAGAACTTATGGAAATTAGCGGGCCTAGAGGCTCCAAGTACCCCTTATGATATGGCAATTGTTACTGACGAAGTTAGGCCTCACAGCGTCAACCTTGTTGGTTTTGGTTTTGATGGAACGGCCTGTTTTAGAAAAGGAACACGCCTTGGGCCAGATGCCTTAAGAGAAGTCTCGGACGGTATTGAAACGTATTCACCATATCTCGATCTTTCGACTGAAGATTGCACTTTCTATGATCTTGGAAATCTTCCTGTTGCTGATCAGCAAGAAGAGAGTTGGAAAGTTGCAACTGCTTGTTTCGAAAAAAACTTCGACCATATTAATTTAAAAGAAAATGATATTAAGATTATGACTCTTGGTGGAGAACATTCAATTTCTTATGCACCAATTAAAAAGTACCTTCATGATTTTGACGATCTAATGCTTATTCATCTTGATGCGCATGCAGATCTTCGTGATGGTTATTTAGGCTACCATTACTCACATGCTTCAATTATTAAAAGAAGTCTTGATCACTTTGGTCCAAAGCATAACCTCATTCAATATGGGATTCGCTCTGGAACGAAAGAAGAATATGATTATATGAATGAGCATGGAACAATTGCAAAGTCTCGCGCAGAGTTCTTAGACCGAGTTCGTGCGATTCCTGCAGATCGTCCTGTTTATTTAACTCTGGATCTTGATTATTTTGATCCAAGTTTCTTTCCGGGAACAGGAACACCTGAGCCTGGTGGAGAGGATTTCCATTCATTCATCAGTTTTGTTAAAATCCTACTAGAAAAGAATATAGTAGGTTGTGATATTGTTGAGCTTGCCCCTGAGATTGACTCTTCTGGGAATAGTTCTGTTTTTGCTGCGAAAGTTGTAAGAGAGATGATCCTACTACTGACTAGTAAAACGAAGTCTTAATAAGAAAAGGAAATTTAAGTAATGACAAATGAGACTTGGACAATTCAAGATTCTGATCGCCTCTACAACGTAAGTAAGTGGAGTAACGGTTATTTTAAAATTGAAGAAAACGGACAACTTAAAGCAACTCCAAATCCAAATAAGAATGTTGGAATTGTTATTAATGACGTTATTGAAGAAGCTAAAGAACAAGGAATTCAATTACCACTAGTAATTCGTTTCCATGATATTTTACGCTCACAAGTTAAGCTTTTAAATAATACCTTTCAAAAGGTAATTGATGATGAAGATTACCGCGGAAAATTCTTTGGTGTTTATCCTGTTAAGGTAAACCAAATGAGAGAAGTTGTAGAAGAAATCGTTGATGCAGGCTCTCGTTATAATTATGGACTAGAAGCTGGTTCAAAGCCTGAGCTTTTATCTGCACTTGCATATAATAATAATGCTGATTCTCTTACTGTACTTAACGGTTACAAGGATCGTGATTATCTAAAACTTGCTATTCTTGGTGCAAAACTAGGACGCAAGGTTTTTGTTGTTATTGAAAAATTCTCTGAACTTCGTATGCTTGTAGAGTTAGGCAAGGAGCATGGAGTAATTCCATTTATTGGTATTCGTGGACGCATGTCTGTAAAAGGCCGTGGTAAATGGGAATCAAGTGGAGGCGATAAGGCCAAATTTGGTTTAACGACTTCTGAAATTATCTTAGCTATTGAATATTTAAAAAAGCATGATCGTCTTGATATGCTAAAACTTTTCCACTTCCATATTGGATCTCAAATCACTGATATTCGCTCGATTAAAGAAGCAATTGAAGAGGGTTCTCGCATCTATTGTAAGATGCAAAAGATTGGAGCTCCTCTGCAGTACTTTGATGTTGGAGGTGGACTTGGTGTTGATTACGATGGAACAAACTCGACAAATGATTCATCAATTAACTATTCAATCACTGATTATATTACTGATATCGTTTATGGACTAAAGTCTGTTTGTGATCTTGAGGGTGTTGAGCATCCACATATTATTACTGAGAGTGGCCGTGCAATTACTGCACACCACAGTTGTGTTATCACTAATATTATCGGTGAAATCGATAATACAAAAATTGAGTTTTCAACTAAGCAAGAAACTGGTGAGCATAATCTTGTTACAGAAATGAGACAAGTTGGTGAAGTTCTTGCAAAGACTAAAAATTGGCAAGAAGCATATAACGATGCAATGAAGATTAAGTCGGATTCAATTCATGCATTCAAACTTGGTATTCTAGAGCTTGAAGAGCGTGCAAAAATTGAGACAATGCACCTTCGCATCTTAAAGGAAATTAGTACATTAGTTCCAGAAGAAGATTTTCAATCAGAGCTAATGGAAGATTTAGAAAATACTTTAAGTGGCCAATACCTTTGTAACTTTTCAGTTTTCCAATCTGCATGTGATAGTTGGGCAATTGAGCAAGTGCTACCTGTTGTTCCATTGACTCGCTTAAATGAAAAGCCTGGTAAGAGATCAACACTTGCTGATATTACTTGTGATAGTGATGGTAAGATTGATCGCTTCTATGACCCAGATGAAGGGTTTAAGAAAACAATTGCTGTACATCAACTAACTGAAGGTGAGGAGTACCGTATTGGAATCTTCCTAACAGGTGCTTACCAAGATGTAATGGGTGATATGCACAACTTATTTGGGCGTGTAAATGAAGTTCACGTTTATGCAGATAGCGATGATCCAAAAGGATTCTATATCGAAGAAACAGTTGAAGGAAACTCTGCTCGTCAGGTTCTTTCAACAATGCAATATAACCCAGAGTTTATGGCATTTAAGGTTAAGCGTTATATCGATCGCCAAGTTTCTCGTGGCCGCATTCGTCCACGTGATGGTGTATCACTTGTAGACTTCTATGAGGATTGCCTTAAGAGTTACACTTATCTTAAATAAAACGGCCGTAACTTATTAGTTACATTGTAAAATTATCGGTCCCTGATAATTGACTTACTTACTTTAGTGTTTGATAATTATTGTATTATTAAAAGAAAGTTTGTCAGGGATCGATAACATGTCTTTAAAATTTGAAAAGAATTCAACCAAAACAGCTAAATCACCAACATCTAAAACTAATTATTTCATTATATGTACACTGTCTTTAATGACACATGGTGTATTAATTTACAATTGGCTCATCACAAGAAGCTTATATAACTTAATCTTCATGGTTGCTGCCATTGCTTTTGCTATCTTTGCTATGATTCCAATGATCAAAGAGTATTACGCAAAAGTAAGACTCTTTAATGATTCAGAGTTACTTCGTTTAGAAGTTGATCGACTAAAAAATGATATCAAGGATTTGAAAGATAGTAAGAAGTCTCTTCAGATTAAACTTTCTCAGGAAATGGATATTGTTTCTGGTCAAAAAGAACAAATCTCTGAATATGAACTAATGACGATTGAACTTCAAAATACAATGGAAGATATCAAGGACCAGCTGCTTGTTGTTAATGATGGCCATAAGGGTATGGAATCAATCGTTGATGCAGTTAATGAGTTAAGAGAGAAAGGTCTTGAGTTCATTAAAGAGCTACCAAAGCAAAAAGATGCACAACTTCAAGCAGAGCAAGGGGATGTGAAGTTCAAGGAAACATTTGAAAAGTTCATGAGTGAATTCCAAGATATGAAAGATATCATCTTTCAACTTAAAACACTTAGCTTTCGCGTTGATGTTCAAGCAAGTCTTCTAAATGACTCAGAAATGACTCAAAGTAGTAGCGAACTTGAAGGACTAAGTCGCAATCTTGCTAAATTCTTCAATAATGTTATTGGCCTACTTTCAAACCTAGAAGAGACATATCGTGGAAATCAAGATGAGCTTATTGAGAAGCTTTCTAAATGTCGTGATGAAATGGACTCTTTCCTAGATTCAAAGCAAGACATTGCTTGTGAAATAGAAGAAGTAAGAGGACAAATCGAGGCCGCTAGCGAAATTATTGCAACTAAAATGGATTTAGTTGAAGAAACTATTGGCAGTGAGGAGAATTCTCTTTCTGACTTTCTAGACGATGAAGACGTTGATGCAGACTCTGAAATCGTAAAAGAAAATACAATGATTTCAGCTACTAACGCTCAAAATTTAGATTCTCAAATAATTCAATAATTCATATATTAAAATATTTTAATCTTTTTACCGATACTTCTCATGTCAGCGACAAAGCTGATGTGAGGAGTAACGGGAAATGCCAATTCAGGACCTATCAAATGTCGATCTAAGTGCTGCCGATAGTACACAAGAATCAAGTGTGCAGGAGTATAAATTTGGTGGTGTTCATGGCCATAACGACCTCTCACATCTTTCTCTCTATTATAAACAACCTATTAAAGCTCTTATTGGACGAACAGGAATTGTTATTCTTAGTTTTTTTACAATAGGGCTTATCTTGTCATTTGTGACTTTATTCCTTAGTTATACAACCTTTGGAAGAGAGTTTTTACAAACTCTAGTCTTTAAAATTTTCTAAGAAATATCTTTTAAAATAGTGCTCGCAATTTGTTTGGGAATAGGCATGATTGAAAGGCGAGAACCCTTCTTTACAAGAGGCATCTCATCGTAGCGAGGATCTGCTTTCATCTCTTTAAGGGTTAGTGCTTTTGAAAATTTTTCGACAAATTTTACATCCACAAGAAACCAACGAGGATTATCAGTCGTGGCCTTAGGGTCAAAGTACTTTGATTTTTCATCGAATTGAGTTTTATCTGGATGAGACTCTTTGACAACTTCAGCAAGTCCCACAATTGCTGGCTCCTTACAACTTGAGTGATAGAAGAAGACCTTGTCTCCAAGCTTCATTTCATCTCTCATGAAGTTACGTGCCTGATAATTTCTCACACCATCCCAAGACTCCGTTTGTTTCGGTCTTCTTGCAAGGTCATCAATTGAGAAAGCATCAGGTTCGCTTTTAAAGAGCCAGTACTGCATGAACTAAGTCCTTATGGGTTTTGGATTAAACCTTCAAGATTCTTCTTCATAAATGTTGGCAGATAGAAAGCTGCCTTATGAAGTCCTGCATTGTAGTAAGAGAACTCAAGTCCAGATTCTGCTACTGCTTCTTCTCTAAAGTCATTAATTGGGTGAGTGTCGCCTTTAGTTGCAAAAGTAAATGACCACAGTCCACCAGGGTAAGTTAGGTTAGAGAAGTTATAGATAAATGTATTTTTGAAAATATCATTTAAAACACCAAGCATACTCTTTTGAATCTCTGCTTCAAACCAAGGTGATTCACCTTGTGAAACAACGATACCATTATCTGCAAGACACTTATTTACGTTTGTGTAAAATTCTGGACCAAATAGAGGGGCCGCTGGACCGATTGGATCAGTAGAGTCGATGATGATAACATCAAACTTTTCAGTAGTTTCTTGTACAAATTTAACACCGTCACCGATGATAAGGTCTAATTTTGGATGGCCTTTAAGTACTTCAGCAGTTTGTGGAATGAATTCCATACATGCTTCACATACGGCGCCATCAATTTCAACCATTGTACACTTCTCAACAGAAGCGTGGCGAAGAACTTCTCTTGCTGTACCACCGTCACCACCACCGATAACGAGAACGTTTTTTGGATTAGGGTGAACAAATAATGGAACGTGAGAAATCATGTCGTGATAAGCGATTTCATCTCTTTCCGTTACCATTACTAGACCGTCGTTAAGAAGCATTTTTCCATGCCCTTTTGTTTCAACAACGTCTACTGTTTGGAATTCTGTTTTTTTCGAGTAAAGAACGTTCTCTACTTTATATCTCATTCCGTAAAAATCTTTATATCTTTCTTCAATCCATAGGTTACTGTGCATAGTTGTCTCCTAAAATATTTAAATTAATTAAAGTAATTTGTAAGGTTTTAAGCGGTTTGTACGTAGCTTGTAAAAATGAGAAAAGTACATGATGTATCCACATTTTAAGAAGCTTTCAACTTGCGTCTTTGCCTTGTATTCACCTGGGTTAACATTTAAACCACAAGTCCCGTCTTGATTAGGGCAGAACTCGATGAAGTCATAAGAAATTGGTTCCATGGCATCGATTAGAACACTTGCAATTTCTTTCATATCAATATCAGTTTCAAAACTAATATATGGGCACTCTTCTTGCGGAGTAATATGGCAAGTGAAGTAGTTATCATCTTTAATCGCATTTAAAGAATATCCGTAAGGATTGAAAACAAAATCATCTAGTTCAAATCCCGGAAGAATCTTATCAAGCTTTAATAAGTCTCTAATTTGATTTTTTGTCACATTCTCATCTGTAAGAAGTTTTCTTGCTTCACAAGAAATCTCATACATTAGAAGCTCATAAGTATGATCATCTGCTGAAGGAGTGTATTCTTGATCTAGGAAATAAATATAATTGTGATGGTCGTCGATATTTCCAAAACGAAGCGCTGTTCCATTAAATTTATTTTCTAATAATTTTATATCATCCATAAAAGTTGAGTGCTGCATATGTGAGAAGTACTCATTCTTTCTTTGAAATATAAGTTGTTTAATTGAATCCTTGCCATATTCGCTTGTGAAGAAATCAATGGCCTGAATCAATGTCGTTTGTCCACAAGTGATGATAAGCATACGATCTTCCCAAACAAATAGGGAAGATTCTGAAAGTAGGAAAGCTTTCAGTTTGTCATTCTTTACACTAGATAGGATTGTCGCTTTCGCTTTTTCAACTAGCTGGGCCCAAAATGTATCAGGGATTTCTAGTAAGTTAAGGCCATCTTTAACGATAATTTCGGCCTTCTTTTCTGAACCTTCAAAAATCATAATTCATCCAATTTTAAATGCATTTATACCTGCTTACTTTACGCAAGTACTCAATATTACAACTAATTTTAATATCACATCTTATTGCTTGTGGGCCCATCAGGCAAGTAATAAGGAGCAAATGCGGCCAATCATATAGATTTTATAGCCAATAATTTTGGGCAACAGCCTAAAGTTTTAACCAAATTTTACCGATTAATAACTGTATAGCATTAATGAGGGGATTATCATGCTCGCCAGTTTTTCAGAATTTAAGTTCTTTCAGTCTTTCAGAATACCTGTAGAGGAAGCAGATAACCTACGTTTTCTTATTCAAAAAGAAGATGAAGTAGGACATCTAGAATATATCGATGATGCAAAGCTTGTTGATATTTCAATAACAGGTTTTGGCTTTAAAACTCATGAGAGAATATCTGTAGGAACGGAGCTTGAAGTTTCTTTGCAATTTAAGAAAAAGCATCTTGATCTTACGGGGCGAGTTGTTCGCGCTTTCTCGAATGTATTAGAAGACGAAGAAATTATCTACGGTGTTGAGTTAGATGTTGAAAAGGGAATTAATAAATTCCTCGAAAGCTATATCATGAGCTTCTCTTCAGAAAGACTTAAAGACTGTTTAATTCAATCAGCATTAAAAGAGCGCTACACAGATCCTAATGAAGGATTTGAAATGTTCTCTCTTTTACTTTCTCTATTTAAAGACATCACTCACTTTGGTGACAAAGAAGGGTTTCTTGATACTATGCTTGAAGAAGTTATCCGCATTTTAAATGCACAACGTTCTTCAATCTTTCTAATTAATCCAGATACAAATGAGCTTGAGGCCATTGCAGCGTTAGGGCTTGATAAGACTGGTTTAAAGTTTGATTACCGTCTAGGTGTTGCTGGATCTGTTTTTACAACAGGTGTTGCGCTAAATATTTGTACGGAAAGTGATGAGTCACGTTTTAATAATGCTTTTGATGAGCAAAATGGATTTACGACAAAGTCGATTATCTGTTATCCAATTCATAACCGCGAAGACAAAATTATTGGTGTCATTGAAGTAATTAATAAACGTAACGAAGACCGTTTTACAATTGAAGATGAAAAAACAATGAAGGTTCTCGCCCTTGTTTTCTCTTCAGTATTTCATAGCTTTAACCCGATTTCGAATAATTCTAAAATTCGTAGGTTCTCAGCTCCGTATGATCGTCAGTATGCAATTATTGGAAACACAGCTGGTGTTAAGTCGATGAGAAATTCAATCTCAAAACTTAAAGATCTAGATAGTCCTGTATTAATCACTGGAGAGAAAGGTGTTGGTAAAAATCTTTATGCAACTGTTTTACACTTTGAAGGTAAGCGCGGTCTGCATGAAGTTAATACAGTAAATTGTAAATTACAAGATATGCAAAAATTAGAGG
The DNA here is from genome assembly GCF_002903145.1 of Halobacteriovorax sp. DA5. Classification (NCBI taxonomy): domain Bacteria; kingdom Pseudomonadati; phylum Bdellovibrionota; class Bacteriovoracia; order Bacteriovoracales; family Halobacteriovoraceae; genus Halobacteriovorax; species Halobacteriovorax sp. DA5. The sequence goes on from NZ_PPDJ01000002.1 coordinate 115,473, forward strand.
CCCAGCTATTTGGTCCTGATGAAGAAAAATGCGTTTTTTCAAAGACTCAAGGTGGAACAGTAGTTCTTAATCACATTGAGAACCTATCTTACGAATGGCAAGAGAGGCTTTTTGATGTTATTTCAAATAGAGGAACTCCTGGTGGTATCGTAAGTATTGATTGTCGAATTATGGCAACTTCTATTAAGGATTTAGGAATTCTAACAGATGAAGGTTTATTTCACCGTGATCTTTTTGAATTCTTATCACAAGCGCAAATTAATATTGACCCACTAAGACGTCGTGAAGATGATATTGAAATGCTTGTTGAGTATTTCTTAAAAGTTGAGTGCAAGAGACAAGGCCTACTTCTTAAGAGCTTCTCTAAGAAGGTTATGGAGCAAATTCTTCAGTACGACTGGCCAGGAAATGTTTACGAGCTAAAAAAATGTATTGAAAGAGCTGTGCTATATCATCCGAAATCACATATTATCTCTGATATTGAAATCAATGATGGTGTATCACCTTTAGTTGATATCTCAATGAAGCAAAAACAGTTTGGTCAAATTGATCACGTAACGGATTTTACTTTACCTCTAAAAGATCGTCTTGCACTAGTTGAGCGTGAGATGATTCTTAATGAGATTAAGAGAAATTTTGGTAACAAATCTAAGGCCGCAAAAGAGATGGGAATTTCAAGAGAGGCACTTCGTAAGAAGCTAATTTTCTCTCAGGAAGTACTTGATGCTCTTGAGAGTCCAGCAGAAATTACGAAAGAAAAGAAAGTTGCTTAAACTTAGTAATAGTAGAAATAAAAAGGCCTCGTAATGCGAGGCTTTTTTATTATAATTTATAGTTCAATAATAGGTTTCCATTCAAGCCAATCTTTATCGGCCTTTTTATGAATTCTAAAATAGTCTTTTTTACGCTGTGAAAATTTCTCTGGGGTTGCAAACTCAACTCCACCCGATAAAAGCGTTTCTAGTGATTGTGTGCTGATCTTTGCGCCTGAAAATAATCCGAATTCAACATCAACTCCACTTACATTCCAAAACTTTGTCTCTTCTTTCAAAAGTCTGTGGTATGGAGAATTCACAAAGATGTCTGCGATAACATTCTTAGCGCGTGTATTAAGTCTTACGTCTGTAATAACTCCCACTTGAATGCCACGATAATAAACACCTTGGCCTTTTGCTAGAGAGTTTCGACGATCACTATAAAGGCTGAGTCTTTGTCCATATTTATTATGAACTTCTTTGAGTGGAGCTTGTTTCAAGGCCTTAAATCTATCAGTTTCTTTACTCTTTCTATATCTTGAGCGACTGATATCAACAGCTATATAATTTCCTGTAAGTGCATCTAGTGACTCAATCCCACTAAGAGAAATTTTTGGTTTAACTTCCCAAAACTGTGCACCTTTAACAACAACTTTTTCAAACTCTTTCTTTATATTGGCCTGTACTGTTAGTGTTGATTTATTACGATCAACTTTTGAGCCTGTCACATAACCAATAATGATACTTCTAAATTTAATAGGTGTTTTAATCTTTGAAACAGCACTTCCCAGTGGGAACTCTATTGAAATTTCTTTACCTGGAATTGTTTCTTCGTACGATGAGTAGAGTTTATAGCTCTTTTCGAAGTTTTCTTTTAAGATTGTTTCATCATCACTTTCAAAATTAACAAATGAAATTCCTCCTCTTACAAGAGAAGCTAAGGATTCAGTTCTAACTTTTACTCCAGCAAGTGAAGCATCAACACTTATTCCGCTAACATTGTAAAACCTAGATGTTGAGTGAATAAGATTTTGGTAACGATCTTCAATGAAAACAGTAATATCAACACCATCTCTTTCCATATCCAGATCATAGCCTGTTACTTCACCAACTTGAATCTTGTTATAGTAAATAGGTGAGCCTATTGAGATAGGGCCAAGTTTGTCGGCGTTTAGCTTGATATAGATACCATCTTTTCTAAGACTTCTTGGTGTTTCATTTAGGGCATCAAATCTTCTAATGAACTTGCCTTTAGCTGGATGCATGTTGATAAATTTACCACTAATAATTGTGCTTAAGCCTGAGATACCTGAAAGATTAACCGTTGGGCTTACTAGCCAGAACTTTGTATCCTTTGAAAGATACTCACGCATGCGTGGATTCATCTCAACATGAACGGCAACACTTGTAAGGTTTTCATTTAGTTCCGTATCTTTTACACGTCCTACAATTGTTCCTTTATAGATAATTGTCGTTTTACCTGGAATGATCCCATCAGCATTTCTGAAGTTGATTGTGATATATGAGCCACGGGCCATTAAGTTTGTATACAAAAGCCAGATTCCAATAGAAACCGCAGCAACAGGAAAAAACCATATTGGATTTATTCCTTTTTTGTTAACAACTTGAGGTTTTGCATTACTCATATCTTTCCTTATCATCCCAGATTAATCTAGTGTCCACTTCGTTTGAGGCCAGGATGGTTAGTATTACAACTGCTGTAAAGTAGAGCACTGCGGGCTCTGCCTTTATTTGAGAAATGAATTCAACATTAACAAGAATAACGAGTAGGGCGATGACAAAGATATCAAGCATAGACCATTTTCCAACGATATGAACAACTCGATATAACTTTGTTAACTTCTTCTTTTTTCTCTCATCTAAAGTATTTATATTATCAATGATATACCAAAGTGAAATGATTTTAAATATTGGGACAATTATACTTGCCGCAAAAACAATCATGGCAATGGGATACATTTTTAAATTGATTAAGTTTATGACACCACCAAGAATTGTTCTTGGTGTACCTCTGTTAAATGTAAGAACGGTCATCATGGGAAGTAGATTCGCTGGAATATAAAGCGCGATGGCCGCAATTAAATAGGCCTTACAACGTGAGATCCCATCATAGTTTCGAAGCTCGATCTTTGCTCCACATCGTGTACATGTAAGAATAGAATTTACTTTCTGACACTTCGGGCACAGGGCCTTTTGATGATCAATTCCTCTCATAAAGCCTCTTCCATAATTCATCAAAATGAGTAACCGATTGAAGTAGAATGTTATTAACCATGAGGAGGATTAAGCTCAGAGTCCCAATTGTGAGCTCAACATCTGAGCGGTCGACCATTTTGGATACGGTAACAATAATCCCCATAAAGTAAACATCAACCATAGACCACTCATGTGAAGGTGCAAGGTACTTCAAAAGAGGCCTACCAATATTTCGATTAATAAATTTGTTTTTAAAAATTATTGATAAATATACAAGTAGTCTAAAGAGTGGAATAAGGATAGCGAAGAGAACCACGGAGATTGCTATTGGCCAATAAGCTTTAGTGGCAAATGCGAAGACTGACTGATAAGTCGATGTTTCTAAATTACTACCTGCCATATGAATTTTTAATACTGGTAGAAAGAATGCCGGATAAAATAAGAGAAGGCCTGAGATTGTAAGAACTCTTACCATGCGAATCGTGCTATCTCCGCGGTAAAGAGTGTAGCCACAACAGTGGCAAACGGCCTTTTGTCTCGGGGCGATTAATTCAAATTCATAAAGTTCATCACAGTCAGGACAGAGGATTAATTTTGAATTATCCTTTAGCGTTTCCTCATCAATTGGAAGAGACGTTTTGTCTGTGTCGTCTAGAATTATGGCCATACTAATATTAGGCCATAAATTACTGATATTTTTAAGAGAGCAAACCTTGCACTATGGACTAAAAGGCCTTGTGAGAATCAATTAACTTACCATTGAGGTAGTGTTGGCATGAGCCATCTGTGCGAAGTTCAATATAGCCATGTATAAGCTTTGGCGGCTCATCCGATTCTTCAATACCTGACTCATCTAAGCTGGCATCAGTACTTCCTAGTGCTGCAGCACGGACACCTGCAGTCATGGCCGTGGCATTATCATAGAGGTTTTCGATGGTTTTAGAATCGTAGAAGCTTAAAGTTCGCTTCTTTTCACCACCACCAAGTTGTGGATACATAATTGATTCAACAGATTTTGAATTAGTATGTTTTAATCCTATAAGGTGCCCTAGCTCGTGTAGGATGACTGAAGGCATGTCGTAAAACGAATTGGTCATTTCTGTATTATCGAAAGTAAACCAGTAGTCACGAAGATTAACGATAATATCACCGTGAACCATTCGAAGGTAATCACCTTTGTGTTCAGCAAAGTATGAAGTAATGGCCAGAACGCCATAGCCAACTTCTGGGTACCAGTCTTGAGTGATATAAATTCCGACTTCGCCGTCATAGAAGTCATTTAGATTTGAAGAAGGTGTGCGCGAAGCCGCTTGCCCGTGGCCAAGAACAAAGTAGTCTCTCTTTGAGTCTGCATCATTCCATGCCTTTTGCATCTCTTCCATTAGATCATATTCTAGGTAATCGCCATCATCTTCGGCCGCTAGAGGCAGACTATCTGATCCACGATCCAGCTCATTTATAATATTGAAGTCATTGTGAACTTTTACTGTTAAAGGCAGGGCAGAGGCATTCCAACGAAGGGGTAATGCTGCTAGGGATGGGCCTTTTTCTGGCTCAGCAACACACGAGATTGTAGCGGTACAAAAACACGCTAATAGAAAAGTTGATTTTAAAAAATTCATCCCAAACCTTTACCAAAAATAAAAGAGCGAAACGCTCGGATATGTGCTGGTAAGCACTATTTTAATAGATATCGGTCTGTGGGAATTTAAATTTAGAAAAAATAAAGAAACGGGGAGCATAACTCCCCGTAATCACAAATATTATTTATAGATATTCTTTAGATGTGATAACTGCTGATTATTTCTGTGACTTCGCGTGATCGGCCAGAAATTGTGCCAGTCCTTTTTCAGTCAGTGGGTGAGCGAAAAGTGACTTGATTACACCAAATGGCATTGTTGCGACGTCTGCACCTACCATTGAGCAGTGCTTAACGTGATCAGCGTGGCGAACTGAAGCAGCTAGTACTTCTGTTTCAAATCCATAGATATCATACATATGGCGAATTTCTTGGATTAGAGTCATTCCATCTGCACCGATATCATCTAGTCTTCCGATGAATGGAGAAATATAAGTTGCACCATTTTTAGCTGCTAGTAATGCTTGGTTTGAGCTAAAGCATAGAGTTACGTTTGTTTTGATTCCGTTCTCGCTGAACCATTTACATGCAGCAATTCCATCTTCAGTTAGGGGAAGTTTAATGACGATATTGCTGTGAATTTTAGCAAGCTCGCTTCCTTCCTTAATCATACCTTCTTTGTCAGTTGCAATAACTTCAGCTGAAATAGGCCCGTCGATAATTTCACAAATATCTTTGATAACATCAACTTGTGAGCGTCCTGTTTTAGCAATGATTGATGGGTTAGTTGTTACACCATCAATGATGCCCCATTTTGCTGCTTCTTTGATTTCGTTAATATCACCTGTATCGATAAAAAATTGCATTCTTTGCTCCTAAGGGAAATGTAAAAATTAACTAGTGAAATTTATCATGGGCAGGGGTAATGGACAAGTTTTCTGCCTCTTTTAGTAAAGACGTTTTGCGCTATAATGAACATATGAGATTAATACTTCTAGTATTTTCATTGATTATTGCCCAAGCTCAGGTCGTGGCCAACGCTGATGGTTTTATCATCAAAAAAGATGATGTTCGCAATAAGAATATAAAAAAGGACTATAACGCCTACGAAAATTATATTAACGATCATGGCTTTGATACTTTCTATGATCCAAGTGTCGATTATTCAAAATTTTCAGGACGTGTGACAGATAAGGATCCATCTTCAACAGTTTTTAAAATTCAGGTCGAGTCTCGAAATGTTAAATTTCTAAAACCATCTGATACAGTCTTTTTTAATGTTGCAAGAAATATGGATAATGATCGCTGTAAAGGACATGTGCGCTCTAGTGAAGATAAGTATATAACAATCTATGCTAAAGACCTTGAAGACTGTTGGGGTGAAAATTCGTCTTTAAGAAGAGGTACAATTCTTGTTTTTGAAAGCAAGATGCTCTCGGCCCGAATCAAGGAAGCATCACGCTATCGCTTGTCTCTTCTTGCTAAGAAGAGAGATTTTACATTTCAGTTGAATGACGTGAATAAATTTGTCTGGGGATTTTCTCAAAAGCAAGTTGAAGTAGCGGCCGATTATGATAAGCAAATTCTTGAGCTTCAAAGAAAGAAAGACGAGGCCTTAAATTTACTACTTTCAAAAAAGAACGATCAAGTTCGTCTGCAGGCTGAACTCATTTATAAATTGGATAAACTTGATCAAGACCTTAACTTTTACCGCGTTGAAAAAGATGAGCTCTACACTGATCGCTGGCATCTTGATAAGGATGCAGGCCTGCCTGTTTATGACAGACCAGTTCCAATTAAAAACTCTTATTAATATTTTAGATTAATTTATCTTCATTCATTGCCAACTCAATAAATTGGTCGTTATAGAAGTGCTTATCCATATGTTCTTTATATGGCCTTAGAGAATATGCTGGCGAAACTCCTAACCATTCCTTCATTGTTGTCTCATTAACTCCATTATGAAGCCAAGTAAAAATACAAGACTGACGAAGTGATTTAGGTGTTATTTGAATCATCAGTTGGCTGCGCCACTCTTCGAATAAGAGCTCCATTCCACGTGCGGAAAGTCCTCCTGAGAGGATTTTGTGTGCATTGGCATTAAAGAGTAAGTGAGGGAAGTTATGTCCCTGCTCTTTTTTAACTTTCTCTAAGAGCTCAACATATTCATAAAATAGTCGTCCAAATATAGCTGGAAAAGTAACTGTATAAGGATCACGCTTTTCATGGGTGATAACCGCTTTTATTTCATCTCTAAAAGAGAAACTAGAAACTTTAATTTTTGAAAGCTCGCTTACTTTAAGACCACCAAGGTAGATGGCACTAAAGATAATCCCATTTCGCTTGGCCTTTAGTTTTTCTAGGTCATTCTTGGCCGTACGCTGATCATTTAAGATTGTATGCCACAAGCTTTTAATGTGGGAGAATGTCGCAGGTCTGGGAATATCTAAAAACTTTGGTGAAGTTGGAATCTTTCTAACAGGATTCGCGTTAAAAATACCTTCTTCAACTAAGTGATCAAAAAAGATTCTTAGTGCCTGTACTCGACGGCGACGAGAGTTATCTGAGTTGTACTTGGCCTCTAGAAATTTACCGTATTCAAGAATCTCAAGGATTGAGTATTGTTCAATACTGGTTTGCTTTGCACTTTCTGTAACATATTGGTTAAAACAGGCCAAGTCTGTTCGATAATTCTTAATTGTGTTTAGGCTTCGGCCCTTGGCCTCTATCTTCTTGAAGAAGGCTTTTTGCCACTTTTCTAACTTGTTTTTATTGGCTGTAGTGATTTCCATATCCATCCTTAAACTACGTATATTACTGAATATATTAACGAACCTGTTATTATTTCACAAGAAGAAGCTTAGGCTTGCTTTTGGTGGGATAAAGCATTATAAATGGCCTTAACAATTTAATATTAGGTGATTTATGCTCGAGACGACCTCACTCGCCCCGCAAGGGAAGAGTAATCCATTTGCCCATGCATTTTATGTGCACACGATTGCAAATTTTAAGCAATCTGGTGACGCTAATGCTACTGGTGCATCTGAGCAAAATCACAAATTCTTAATCGATACATTCCTTAAATATTCAAATATTGAAGAGAAGCTTCTAGCTACTTTCAATTTAAATTTTACAGACAGCGCACTTCTTATGCGTGCTTTTACGCATAGTTCATATGCTCACGAGGCCAAAGTAAAAGTGAAAAGCTATGAAAGACTTGAGTTCTATGGTGACTCTGTTTTAGGTGCTTTTGTTACTAAGAACCTCTTTTTAAATTTCGAAAATATGAATGAGGGGCAACTCTCTAAGCTTCGTAGTGCTCTTGTTAATGAGGAGAGTCTAAGTGCTCTTTCGAACTTTCTTGGTCTATCAAATTTTCTGATTGTTGGAAAAGGTGAGCTAGATGAGGAAGTGAACAGTGGGATTCTTTGTGATCTTTTTGAATCTCTTCTGGGAGCTATCGCAATTGATCAAGGTGTTGATCGTGCCGATCAGTATTTAAATACATTACTATCAATGTATGAAAAAGAAGTTGGTGAGAAGTTTTTTTGTGAAAAGAAGCTTTTGGACTTTGATCCTAAGACAAAGCTTCAAGAAGAAACACTAGCGCGTTTTAAATGTTTACCAGAGTATCGCGCCACGAAGATTGAGCAAGAGTTTAAAATTGAGCTCTATGTAAATGAGCAATATATCTGTGAGTTAATCTCTCATAGCAAGAAGAATGGAACAAAAGAAATTGCAAAAAAATGCTTAAAAGATAATTTATTAGATCGACTTTAATAGGTTTAATTTGACGGAGAAATTATGTTATTAGAAAATCAACACCCAGACAACAAATCACTTATGGCAGCAATCGTTGGAGCTCCAAACGTAGGAAAAAGTTCACTTGTAAACTACTTACTAGGAATGGATTTATCAATTGTAACAAGCAAGCCTCAAACAACTCGTAATAAATTTCACGCAGTATTTACAGTTGATCATACTGAAGTTGTTTTAGTAGACACTCCAGGTCTACATAAAGCAAGTCAAGAACTTAACAAAAGAATTAATCAACAAGCAGTAGAAGGTGTTGATGGTGTTGATGTAAACCTTCTTCTAATTGATTTAACAAAGGATATCCTTGGCCAAATTAAAGACTTTAAAGAATATATTGGTGGTAAAGAGTTATCAAAAACTTGGTTAGTATTCACGAAATCTGATCGTGTTGAAAATGCTGAAGCTCTTCCTCTTGATAAAGTTTTTGAACAAGCAAAAGAAGTTATTCCAGCACTTGAGAAGTTTTTCTGCATTTCAACTAAGTCAGGGGATAATGTTCACTTACTAACAGCTGCTCTTTGTGATAACGCACAACCAGGGTCACACCTTTACTTAGATGGTGCAATTTCAAATAAGTCACAAAGATTCTTCGCAACAGAATATATCCGTGAGCAAGCTTTTGAATTATTAAAAGATGAGCTTCCATATGAGATGGCCGTAGTAATTGATGAGTACAAAGACTTTAAAGATAAGACAGGGGAATTTGCTGCTCACATTTCGGCTTCAATTCTAGTTAACCGTCCTTCTCAACGTGCAATCGTTGTTGGATCTAAAGGTACAATGATTAAAGAGATCGGTATGCGTGCTCGTAAGAAAATTGCTGCAATGACTGACGGGACAGTTCACTTAAACCTACACGTTAAAGTTTCTCCAAAATGGTTTAAGAATAACTTCGTACTTGAAGAGCTTGGTCTTCCAAGAGCAACAAACTCTGCACGTGTTTGGAAGAAAAAATAATTTAATTTTAAGAAAATAGGACTTTAATATGCAAAAACGATCAATGATCATTTCATTAATTGGGCGACCGAATGTTGGAAAGAGTTCCGTATTCAACCGATTAATGAAGAAACAATTTAAGGCCATTACGCATGATATGCCAGGTGTTACTCGTGATCGTCACTATGGAATTACAACTTTTAGTGATGCCGATGAGGATCGCCCATTAGATGCTATTCTTGTTGATACTGGAGGGTTTTACCCAACACAAGTTGATGAACAAGGTAAGAATGAGCAAGAGATTAATGCTAATAAATTCTTTAATATCATGACGGATCACGCACATCAGGCAATCGAGGAATCAGATCTAGTTCTTTTTGTTGTTGATGTTAGAGAAGGCGTACTTCCATTTGATAAAACGATTGCTAATTTCATTAGAAAACAAAAAAAGAAAATGTGGCTTATCGTTAATAAGTTTGATTCAAGCGCTCAAGATGGTGATGAGTATGCTTTCTATGAGCTTGGTGTAAATAATGACGAAATGTTTGTCACTTCTGCGGCCCATGGCCTTGGAATGGAGAACCTTCGTGAGAATATTCACCGTGAAATGATGGCATTTTCTGAATCTAATAATGTAATGAATGTTTCAGCACTTCAACGTGGTGTTACTCCACGTGAAAACGTTGTTGCCAAACTTGCTCTTATTGGTGCTCCTAATGCTGGTAAATCAACTCTTTTAAATCAGCTTCTTGGAAGTGAGCGTGCGCTTGTTTCTGATATTGCTGGAACAACAGTTGATCCAATTGATGGCTACTTTGATCTTTTCCTTGGGGAAGATGCAAGGAAGCTTGATGAAGCAAAGGCATTCTTTAAAAACGATAACCTTCTACGTTCTCAGTATGAAGATTTTAAAAAGAACAATCCTGATCTTTATAATGAGCTGATTTCATCATATGACCTTGAAGAAGAGATTGAGACTGAGCTTGACGAGTTCGAACTTGAAGGGCTTGAAGATGTTATGCTTGAGCAAGACGAAGAACTTGATGAAACTTCTGCGACTCGTATGGAAGCACAAGTTTTCGGTGATGATGTTGAAGCTGAATCTTCTGAAGAGGCAAGTGAAGACGTAGTCGAAGCGTTATCTGAAGCAGAGGATGAAGGTAGCCACTGGCGATCAATCCACATCGTGGATACTGCGGGAATTAGAAAGCAAAAGAAGATTGATGACTTTGTTGAGTCTCAGTCTGTATATCGCTCCCTAAGAAGTATTGCAGATAGTGATGTGTGTATCTATATGATTGATGCTGTAAAAGGTGTTTCACACCAAGACAAGCGTCTTCTAGATATCGCAATCGAAAAAGGTGCTTCTGTAATTGTATGTCTTAATAAAGTTGACCTTATGGGAGATACTTTCAAGGATCAAGAAGCACGTAAAGAGTGGCTTTTAAATATTCGCGATAAAATGCCTTGGCTTAATTACTGCGATATTATTCCTATATCGGCTAAACACAAAAGAGGACTTAAGCGTCTTAAAAAGATTCTTGCAAAGACAATCTTCATTAGAAGACAGTCAATTGCAACTGGTGCTCTAAACCGTTTTGTTTTTGAGTTAATTGAAAGACACCCAATTATTCTTAAAGGTTCACGTGGTAAGAGATTCCGTGTTAAGTACGCATCTCAAATTAAGGCAGATCCACCAACTTTCTTATTCTACACGAATAAGTCTAAGGGGATTCCTGAGAACTATCGTCGTTATCTTAAGAATGGTCTACGTGGAGCTTTCCCACTTGATAACACACCAATTCACCTGATCTTTAGAACAGGGACGGATTTACAAAACCGCATGAAAAAAGTTTCAAAATAAAACCAAGGCCCTCGATTGAGGGCCTTTTTCATTTAATAAATTCTTAATTATTCTCTAGATTTGACTTTACTCGCAATTACTCGAACGGCTTGCCGATAAGTAAAGGTATGAGTAGTGATTTTCCTTTTTCCCTATTTAGAAAACTTCCTGTAATGAATTCTAGCGCTAATAAGTATAGCTTTGGCCATGTTGTCATTATTGGTGGAAATCTAGGCTATGCTGGTGCTGCCAGGCTTGCTGCTGAAGGGGCGCTTCGTTCAGGTGCCGGGATGGTCAGTGTTTTAACACGAAAAGCAAGTGTATCAGGTATCATTTCAGCTCGACCAGAAATCATGGTACGTGGAATTGATGCTAATGATAGAGGACTAGCTCATGCTAGCGCAATTTTGGAAAAGGCATCGTCTGTTGTTCTTGGCCCTGGTCTTGGGCGAGATGAATGGGGCAAATTTATGTGGGATCATTTTTGTCATCTTAATCTAAAAAAAGTTGTTGATGCGGATGCTCTTTGGTTCTTATCTCAGGCACAAAGTACTATGAAGCTTGTTAATTCTATTATTACTCCTCATGAAGGAGAGGCAGCAAGACTACTTAATGTACCGAGAGAAGAAATTTCAAAGCATAGACTTTCAAGTGTAAAAAAAATAATGAAGTTTTCAAATGTATGTGTACTAAAAGGTCATGATTCCTTAGTCTCCTCACAAAATGAAGTATATGTTAATAAAACAGGAAATCCCGTTTTAGCAATGGCCGGAACAGGGGATATCTTGGCCGGCATAATAGGCAGCTTTATAGCGCAGGGACTTAGTCTTGAAGAAGCAGCTTGTCTTGGTGTCTGGGTACATGGCCGTGCTGCCGATATATTATATGAAAGTGAAGAAGGAATAAGGGGAAGTGTGGCCAGTGACCTCTTCCCCTATATTAGAAAAGTTATGCTTTAACTGAGTACTTCCCACCGTTTGAAAAGAAAATAGCGATATACGCTACTGCATAAAGTAGTGCTTTTTCTTTTGAAGCAAATGGATCATTTCCATGTATTACAAAAGCAGCAACTAACATTGTTACAGCAGAAATAGCTGCAAACCAACGAGTTTTGATACCAACGATAATGAAGGCCTGGCAGAAAACTTCTGCAAAAACTGTTGCTGTAAGTGAAAATGGAATCCCCAGTCCAATTGGGTCAGGGAATTTTGTTAGTAGTGTTGTGAAGTTAGCAAGCTTGCCCCAGCCATGTGCTAAAAGCATCATTAGTGCTGTTGAAACTCTAAGTACAAGCCAACCTAAGTCTGAGTTCAATCTGTTCATTTAACTGTCCTTGTTATGCATTATTTTGTGTTCTATTTTTTATCAACTCGCTAAAGCTCGTTGAGATTAATGTTACTACGTCATTGCAGACCACTGCGCACGCACCGCTCAAAATGGTGCATATTAAGTTTGCGCTTTGCAATCATCAACTCGCTAAAGCTCGTTGAGATTAATGTTACTACGTCATTGCAGACCACTGCGCACGCACCGCTCAAAATGGTGCATATTAAGTTTGCGCTTTGCAATCATCAACTCGCTAAAGCTCGTTGAGATTAATGTTACTACGTCATTGCAGACCACTGCGCACGCACCGCTCAAAATGGTGCATATTAAGTTTGCGCTTTGCAATCATCAACTCGCTAAAGCTCGTTGAGATTAATGTTACTACGTCATTGCAGACCACTGCGCACGCACCGCTCAAAATGGTGCATATTAAGTTTGCGCTTTGCAATCATCAACTCGCTAAAGCTCGTTGAGATTAATGTTACTACGTCATTGCAGACCACTGCGCACGCACCGCTCAAAATGGTGCATATTAAGTTTGCGCTTTGCAATCATCAACTCGCTAAAGCTCGTTGAGATTAATGTTACTACGTCATTGCAGACCACTGCGCACGCACCGCTCAAAATGGTGCATATTAAGTTTGCGCTTTGCAATCATCAACTCGCTAAAGCTCGTCGAGATTAATGTTACTACGTCATTGCAGACCACTGCGCACGCACCGCTCAAAATGATTATTAATCATTTTGCAGCGGATGCGCTACCAATTCCAAACATATCCAACCATCAGCGTGAATGCAAAACCAGTCAGATCACTCACGCCTGGTCCACCCTTCGTTGCTGGGGCATATTTGATTGTACGTACATCTTGAAGAGCAACTGAGTGAACAAGTGCCTCAACATTTACGTATGATTCTTTTATTTTAATTGGGAATTCAAGTCCTCCACCAAGAGCGATACCGACCCCTCCGTAAGAGTCTTCAACTTCACCGTCTTGATTTGAGATTTTTTCCTGCTCATACCAATATTCAAATCGAGCTGTTAAGTAAGGATTTGAATAAGTGATGGCGGTTCCTAAATTTGATGTATCAATATAATAGCGGTAACCAAAATAAAATCTAAGCATTGAGATATCAACAGAAGTTGGAAACTGCTGGATCCCCTGAGTTGGATACGTCAGTGTAATATTGTGTTTTGAATAAGCAAAACCTATATTCCAGGCCGATTGAAAATCAGAAAAATATTGGATTGTTAAACCAAAAGTAGGAGGAAGGTCTTCATATAACATTCCACGGTTTCCTGTCCAAGTTGTAAAACCGATTGCCATTGAGAAAGAGAAGAAGCGCCCATATTTATAATAGCGTTCGTCTTCATAAATTTGAGATTCTTCAAGGTCTTCATTGAAATCAGAGAAGATATCTCCACCAATATTTAGGTCATCATCAGCACCGACCATTCCCTCTTGGGCAAGAGATAGGCCTTGCAGGCAAAAAAGTGTGATGAAGAAAATAATTTTATTTTTAAACATTAAATTGTCCGTATTTTATAGGTAGAAGTGAAAACCTGCTGTGATAAAGTGTTCACCCATTGTTGTCACTTCAAACTCGTCGATATTCTCAAAGCGAATACCAAATTCTGCACTAAGGCCAATGCTATCCACTCCCTGAAACGAAAACTCTGTTCCAAAGCCTAGGTCTCCTTGAAAACCTGAGTCTGAATCTTGTCCCGGTGTTTTGTTATTCAAGAGAACAGCTGCACCAACAGCATAGAAAGTTAAGTATGGTTCATCAAAGATATTGCGGTAGAGGCGCACACCACCGTGCCAGCCACCATTTTCCGCCGTATTTACACCAAAAATGGCGCCATATGCGAACGTTGTACTGCGTTGAACTTTAATCGACAACGATGGGATATCATTGTTAACTGTATTAGAGAAACCAATCCCCAGCCGTCCAACACGCTCTAGAGCGAAAGTGTTTAGTGAGATGATAAAAGCTGCTATTACTAGTGAAATCCTTTTCATGGTGCGTAATTTTCCTTTTTCCTAATTATGAGTAAATATATTTTAACAATACTCATGTATTTTTGACAACTTTCAATGTTCTTTATTAAAATGATAAAAATTTTTAACCAGAGGGTAATGGATGACAACACAGGTAGCGCCAAATGAAGGCCTTAATTCTGAATTAAATTCAACTGAGCTTGGAGCGTTTATCGCTCAAAACAAAGCTTTATTTCTAGGACTGATTCTATTAGTTGTAGCTGCTATTGGTGGATACGGAATCTTTTCTTACACAAAAGCACAAACAAATGAAAAGGCCGCAACTGCTTTTTATCAATTTGAGCAAGGGTCATTAAAAAAATATCAAGAAGGTGGACTTGATGCGAGTGCAATGAGTGCAGAACTTGGGCTGCTTCTAAATGACTTTGCAGGTACTTCGGCTTCTTTCGCAACTAGCTTACTTGCTGTTGATTACCTTACAAATAAAGGTGAAAACAAGATTGCATTTGAAGTTCTTACAAAGATGCAGCCGGTAAACTCTCTTCAGTCTTACTTTGTAAACTTAAGAAAGGCCGTAGTTCAAGAAGACTTAAATGATATTGATGGTGCAATTGCTTCATTAACTGAACTTAAGAATAATGAAAATAACCTAACAATGGGACGTGTAGAGTTAGACTTAGGACGTATGTACTTTCTTAAAAATGATATGGCACAGGCCAAAGCTCATTTTGAAAAAGTTCTTACATTAACTACTCAAAACGTCTACAAATCACTAGCGAAGAGCTATTTAGCAAAAATTAAGTAATTCTATGATAAAAATTCTAACGGCCACAGCAGTGGCCATTCTTCTTACTTCTTGTTCAACACTAAATGGTGTTAAGACTAAAATTTCTGCTGATAAGTTAGAAAAAAAGCCGCTAACACTTGCTTGGGCAAAGAATTTAGAGCCAAGATATGAAAGTGGAAATCTTCCAATTTCATTAGCATCTCCCTTAATCCATGATGGACAGTTATTTGCAGCTGATGGCCGTGGCCACTTTAATGCATATAATGTTGAATCAGGTAGACTCCTTTGGACTTTAAATATTAAAGGACAAATGACAAGTGCACCTATTGTTTACGAGAATCTTTTGATTTTTGGAGACAATACAGGCCGTGTTTATGCTTACGATCTAAACAAAGGTGAGTTGGCATACGAGTTTGACTTAGACGCAGGTGTTGACTCAACTCCAATTGTTCATAACGGAAGACTCTTTATCCATACAAGAAATCATAAGCTATTTAATATTGATGCCTATACTGGGAGAGTCATTTGGTCTTACAAAAGATCAGTTCCTTACTACTCAACAGTACAAAGAACATCGACTGCTTTAATTTCTGGTAACAAGGTTTATGCAGGCTTTGCTGACGGCTACTTCATTTGTTTCTCACTAGAAGAAGGACAAGTTCTTTGGGAAAGACGTATGAGTACTGGACAGAAATTTGTTGATGTCGATATGAGGCCAACAATCTTTAATTCCAAGATTATTGTAGGATCTGTTGACGATAAAATGGAAGTTATTGATCAGAAATCTGGTGTTCTTTTTAAGAAGCTAGGTTTTCAGTCTAATCGTAAAGGCGTTCTAATTGATGGTGGAAAGCTTGCTGCTTTCGGTAGTGTTAATGGTGAAGTCGTTTATATCGATTCAACTTTTAATGAAGTTAAAAGAGTTAAGGTTGATGATGTTGCAATCTCTTCTCTAGCTGCTTGGAAAGATGGACTTGTTGTAACTACAGTTGGAAAAACTGTATACTATATCGATTCTCGTGGGCAAATTTCTCAACGATTTGATCTAGGATCTGCTTATTCAGCAGTATTTGGAAATATGACACAGGACGAAGATTTTATCGCATTTATTTCATCGCGATTTCGTCTGTACACCTTCAAATAAATCCAAGACATAAACTCTAAAAATTACCTTGTGCGTGTTATTTCGACAATGTTATTATTTGCTCGTTATAACACACACAAGTTTCTAATTTCAGGGGAGAGTAATGGATTTAACATTCAAATCAAATGGTATTCTAAGTCGTGGTAAAGGTCTTACTTTTGACGATGTATTATTAGTTCCGAGATATTCTGAAATCTCTTCTCGAAGACATACTGATTTAAAAACAAAAATTACTAAGAATCATACTATTGATATTCCAATTATTGCGGCCAATATGGACACAATTACTGGGCCAGAGATGGCCATGGAAATTGGTCGTCTTGGTGGTGTTGGAATTCTTCATCGCTTCATGTCACCTGAACAACAAGTTGAGGATGTAAAGGCGATCCAAAAATATTTTAAGGAACACTCGATTACTCTACCTATTGCTGCTTCTGTTGGTGTTAAGGAAGAGGGGATGAAAAGAGCAGATCTTTTAGCTGCACTTGGTGTTGAAATTCTTACCGTTGATATCGCTCATGGTGACTCTATTATGATGATGGAGGTTCTTGAGTATATTAAAAAGAACTATCCTCAAATTGACGTTATCGCTGGTAACGTTGCGACTCCAGATGGTGTTAAACGCATGATTGATAAGGGTGCAGATGCTGTAAAGGTTGGTATTGGACCAGGAAGTATGTGTACAACAAGAATCATCACAGGACATGGTGTTCCTCAGTTAACAGCTGTTGCAATGTGTGTTGCTGAAGCCCAAAAAGCGGGAATACCTGTTATTGCCGATGGTGGACTTAAGAACTCAGGTGACATGGTAAAGGCCCTTTGCGCTGGAGCTAGCTCATGTATGGCCGGATCTCTCTTATCTGGTGCACTTGAAACTCCAGGTGAAGTTAAGGGTGGTATGAAAGAATATCGTGGGATGGCGTCTAAGGCCGCTCAAGTTTCATGGCGTGGAGAGCTTCCTAAAGGCATGGCCGCAGAAGGTGTTGATACAATGATTCCTTGTAAGGGACCAGTTGAAAATATTATCAATGAATTAACTGGTGGTATTCGATCTGGAATGACTTATCTAGGTGTTGATAAACTTGCAAACATGAGTGAAGCAGCACTATTTATGGAAATGTCTTCATCTGGTATGGCCGAAAGTAAACCACACGGTAAACACTAATAAATTTAAAAAAGACGATAAGGTCATCGATTATGGAAAATACTATTCTTGACGATTTATTAAGTTATCCAAAACTTATTAAAAGAATTGAAGAAAGTGATAACCCTGAACAAACTAAGAAGAAGGTTGTTGCTAACTTTAATGAAATGCGAGCAGATTATTCTCCATCTTACCTAAAGTCGATGGCCAAGTTTTTCGATGCAACTCTTCCTCGTTTATACGATGGGGTGAGTTTCAATGAAAATGGAACCGACCTTAAGGCTCTCTTGGAAGAGGCCAGTGTTGTTCTAGTTCCCAATCACCAATCTCACGCTGACTACATTGCTATCAATTATAAATTCTTTAAAGAATATAAACGAATGCTCTATGTTGCTGGTGGTGATAACTTAAATATTTTTCCAATTGGAAAGATTTTTAGAAAGTCAGGTTGTTTCTTCATTAGAAGAAGTTTCCAAAATGATATTCTCTATAAATTTACAATGGAAGCGTATCTCTTTGCGTTGTTAAAGCGTAAGGAGCCCATCGAATTCTTCTTTGAAGGTGGAAGAACAAGATCTGGAAAACTTAGACCTCCAAAGTATGGGCTATATCAAATGCTACTTGAGGCCCACTCGCATCTTCCAGATGCGAAAGAAAAAGGTCTTGCCTTCGTTCCTGTAAGTATCGCACATGAATATGTACCGGAACAAAAAGCATTAGCTAAAGAGATGATGGGTGGCAAGAAGGTTAAGGAATCAACAGGGCAACTTTTTGGTCTTTTTAAACTTATGGCCTATCAGTTTGGAAAAATTCATATCTCTCTTGGAAAACCACAATATGCACATAAACTTGATGATGAGCATGAAAACAAAGTTAACGTGAGAGAGCTTGCTTTCAAGTGTTTCAGAAGTGTTGGTGACCAAATGGTAATCACACCAACGAATCTCTTGGTTTTAATCTTACTTGATGAGCCAAGTGGTGCCTTAAAGTGGAATGATATTATTTTAAAAGCACAAGCTATTTTAGAATATTGTAAGCGTTATGATATTCCTTTTACGGAAGGTCTAAAGGCAAATAAATTAGAAGATTCTATAGGTCGCGCTATGGATATTCTTATTGGTAATAATAAAGTTGATGTTATTGGACAAAGTGAAGGAACATCTCTTTTTTATGCGATTAAAAAGAATTGTCGCGGCGAACTTTTATTCTTTAAAAATACGATTGTTCATCATTTCATCATTCCTTGGACGATTTCACTAGCGTGGTTTAATGTCTTCAGCGGCGAAATTGATAATGTTGATGATCTTAAAGCATTCTTTGTTAAGCAACGAGATATGCTTAAGATGGAATTCTATCTTCCAACTGTCAAAGAATACTATGCAAAGACATTACGCATTTTAAGTAACGCCGTTGGCAGAGATATTACAAATCTTCAAGATGCCATCGAATTCACAAATAAAGACCTATATGAAGTTGCTTCAAAGCTTAGCCTTTTTGCTCGAAGCCTAACTTATATTAACGAAGCTTATTTTGTATCAGCACTAACACTTGAGAGTTTTCAAAAAGATGGTGTGGATCACTTTAAGTCGGCAGACTATATGAAGCGTTTTGTTGAAGTATTTAAGGCCGAAATTCAAAGTCAGCGCATTATCCGCTTTGCGGAAAGTCAGAATGTTGAGCTTATGAAAACTGCTCTGACTTATTTTGAGCAAATTGGTGTTCTTGGTTACGAAGATAATTCTTATGTAATTGCTGATAGAACAAAACTTGATGATTTTATTGAATCAACAGAAAAGACATTGAAAGACCAACTAAAATTAAATTTTAAAGTTGTCTAAATAGGAGATCTTTTGCATTTAGAGCTATCTAAGAGAGAAAAAGAAATAAAGAAGGTTTTAATTATTACTTTCTTTTTAAATTTAATTGTCGCTCTAATTAAGATTCTTGCTGGAATAGAGTTTAATTTTATATCTCTACGTTCTTCAGGTATTGAATCTATCTTTGATGGAACTTCAAATCTCCTAGGCATCGTGACTATAGCACTTGCTTCAAAACCACGAGATCGCAGACATAATTATGGCCACCATAAATTTGAAAATGTTGGGGCATTAATCATTGCTTTCATGCTTTTTGGCTCTGCAATTAAATTAGGGCTTGATTACCATGATCTTATTCTTGGTACACAAACTAAGTACGGACAATTCGGACTTGTTCCTGTTTTATCAATTCTTATTTCAATGGCAATGAGTTTTGGAGTTTCGACCTACGAAGGTAGAAAAGGGCGTGAGCTTAATTCTCAAATATTAACTGCAGATAGTAATCACACCTTTGGCGATATGATTATCAGCTTTGGTGTTCTCATATCAATTATTGCTGCATATTTTAAAATTTACATTATTGACTATATTGTCGGTGGATTGATTATTTTATATTTGATTTACCTTGGTATTCAAATAACTTTAGAAAATTTAAATGACCTTTTAGATGTAGCTCCTATATTAAAAGATAAGTACATTTCTTCACTTGAGGATATTAAATATGTTCGAGATATTCACAATTTTCGAGCACGTGGAAATTCTACGTGGATGCAAATTGATTTTCACTTGTTACTCGAACCTGACTTATCACTGAGTCAGGCCCATGATATAGCTCACACAGTAGAAGATCGACTTAGGTTGATGCTAAAGGATTATTGTCGCGATATCGATATACTGATCCACATGGAGCCAGATGATGAAGGTCATAAGGATTAGAAGATGAGAAATAAAATAAACAAGAGAAAAGTTGGAAATATTAGACTTGCAATCGGTCCGTGGGAAGAAGATTTTACGAAATTATTTTCATCTGCTGCAAAGCTGATGGCACTAATTGTTCATGGACAGCTGATTCATTTCAAAAGTGACGAGATCTTTGTTTTTGCTGATAAAGAGCTTAAAAACTTTCGTGTTGGTGTTCCAATGATAGGTAATCTTAAGGATAAATACCTAGAAAGCTTTGATCTTCATTCTGGTGAAGTTGAGAGTACTGAGTTTGGTATCGAAAAACTAAAGGAATTCGAAAGAATTAAGAATTTATATACTGATCTTTGCTTATCTGAAGAGTATTTTATAAGAATTACGTCTCACGGCGGGCAATATCTGTCATTTTATGAGAAATATCTCATTCAATAATGTATACTGTGGGTATATTTTTTGTTATGTTTGCAATCCTAATAGCTAGATATTAGAATTGAAATTATTGAAAATAACTAATTCGCTAATAATTGGTTTATTTCCGGAGGTGATTTATTAGCAACAATTTTAAAGGTGGAAGGGTTAAAAAAGAAAGAGGCCCAAGAATTAACGAGCAAATTAGAATTTCTGAATGTCGATTAATGAGTGATGAAGAGCAGTACGGAGTTGTATCAATTGATAGAGCACGTGAAATTGCGGAAGAACTTGGTGTCGACTTAATTGAGATTGCTCCAACAGCTAAACCACCAGTTGTAAAGCTAATGGACTACGGAAAGTATAAATATGCTCTTCAAAAGAAAGCTGCAGAAGCTAAGAAGAAGCAGGCCAAGGTTCAGCTAAAAGAAATTCAACTTCGTCCAAATATTGAAGCACACGATCTTGAGACTAAACTTAAGAGAGCCTATAAGTTCTTAGAGGGTGGTGACAAGGTTAAATTTGTTATGCAATTTAGAGGTCGTGAAATGGCCTATAAGGACATGGGAAAAGAGAAATTTGAAGCGATTCTTAATGGCGTATGCGAAGAAGCTGATGGAGTTATTGAGTCTCCAATTAAGATGATGGGTAATAGAATTATCACAATCGTCGCTCCAGGAAAGAAAAAATAATAATTCTTTTATAAGTGCCTGATATTACTTCAGGCACATTCCATTTATTCTGTCTAAGTACCCGATATTTTTTCACTTATTTTAAATAATCCTTTGCATTAATAGCTTGAAGCTGTTAAAAATATGCACTTATAGTTTTGTTGTATTTTGTTGAATTCTCAACTTGCTTTCGAGTGAGTAAAATTCAAGGAGTAAAAAATGCCAAAAATGAAGACTAGAAGAGCTGTTGCTAAAAGATTTAAGCCAGTAGGTAACGGTAAGTTCAAAAGAAAAAGAGCTAACCTAAGACACATTCTTGAAAAGAAGCCAACTGATGCGAAGAAGAGAGCAGGTAAAACTGACTACGTACACGCTTCAGATGTTGCTCGTGTAAAGAGATGTCTACCTTACGCTTAATTAGCGCAAGCGATTCAAAAAAAAGATTGAGTTGGTCGAAACTTTAAATCGACAAAATTGTTTTTTTAACCTGATTTTTGGGAAAGAACGAAAGAACCATTAGCTTGGTCCCCAAACGTCAAAAAAATGGAGTAAATTATGTCTAGAGTTAGAAGAGGTTTTAAAGCAAGAGCGAGAAGAAATAAAGTCTTAAAACTAGCAAAAGGGTTTCACTTTTCTAGAAGACAAAAGTACTATCACGCTTCTGAAACAGTAAAAAGAGCATTACACTACAGATACATCGGTAGAAGACTTCTTAAAAGAGATATGAGAAGACTTTGGATCGTACGTATTTCTGCAGCTGCTAAGCTTCTTGGTACTTCTTATTCAAAGTTCATGGGACAGCTTAAGAAGAACAATGTTGAAATCAACAGAAAGATGCTTGCTGAAATCGCTGCAAGAGATTTCGACGGATTCAAAGCAATCTACGAATCAACAAAATAATTCATTAAACTATTTGATTTAATAAAACACAAACAAAACTATATAGTGCTTGGGCCTCATTTTTGAGGCCTTTGTCTTTTTGCGGCATCTGCAGGAGCAGATGAAGCATAAAGTCCAGGGAGTCCCAGGATGGGACGAGTCGGAAACAGGCCTCGCATACTCACTTAACTCTATCCTTTCATGAATTTAACTTTCACTTTCCTCGTATGAGTCGCATCTCTGAATTCACAAAGATAAATTCCAGACCATCGGCCAATATCAAGTTCACCATTTTCAATAATCATCGTAAGGGAAGTTTGCATAAGAATTGACTTCATGTGAGAAGGTGAGTCATCAGGCCCTTCAGCTGTATGAGTGATAAAAGAGAGGCTTCTTGGGGCCAGATGCTTGAGGAAGTTTTCCATATCAACTTTTGCACTTGGGTCAAAAGCCTCGTTTATACATAGCGCAGCACTGGTGTGTTGTATTTGACACACTAGGATACCATCTTCATCACTAGGGTTGAGTTCTTCTAAGCATTGTCGCATCTGGGCCGTTATGTCGTAAAAGCCTTCACCTGATGTGTTTACTATCTGCGTTTTTATAGGCATCATTAAACTCCTAACATTTTAAATATTTAGCAGTTTATATATTATGACATTATTTTCAACGCTTCTAAAGCAATTAAGCATTAAAGATTTTTTCGACATGGGCATTGTCGCCCTGATGATCTATCAGGTTCTAAAGATCGTAAAAGGGACAAGGGCCATTCAGGTATTACTTGGTATGGTTTTTCTCGCTATCCTCTATACTCTTGGGATTAAGTACAATCTCTACACAGTAAATTGGATCCTTGAGCACTTCTTTGATTATATCTTCATTATTTTCATCGTTATCTTTCAAGACCAGCTTCGTGCTGCTCTTGCAACAGTTGGTACGGGAAGAAAGATGTTTAACTTCTTTGATCGCTCTCCTGTTAACTATGACATCGAAGAGGTAATTAAGAGTGTAACGGCCCTTTCTAAAGAGAGAACAGGTGCTCTTCTTGTCATTGAAAGAAAAAACGGTCTACAAAACTATATCGATACTGGAACAATTATCGATGCAACGATTCATTCAGACTTAATCTATTCTATCTTCCAAACAATTTCGCCTCTTCATGATGGTGCCATTATTTTAAGAGATGGAAAACTTCTGGCCGCAGGTTGTTTCTTGCCATTATCTAAGAATATTGAAATTGATCGCCACTTCGGAACTCGCCACCGTGCAGCTCTTGGTGTTTCAGAAGTATCAGATGCCATTGTTATTATTGTAAGTGAAGAAACCGGAAAGATTAAACTGTGTATTAATGGCCAGTTCTTCTATTCTCATAACGAGAATGAGCTACGTATGATGCTTAAGAAGGCGTGGGCAGGCAAGAGACTTGATCTACAATCTCAAATCGTAGGGCAGGTATAAGATGTTAAAGAAAATTAAAAGCAATAATTTATTTGAATTAATTCAAAATCAGCTACTAACTCTACTGAGTATTATTCTTGCAATTTTTCTTTGGTTCTATGTTGTAAACTCGGAGCCAATTACAACTGAAAGAATCTATAACCTAGAAGTACTTCCAGCAACAAGTATGGATGTTACTTCAGTGTCTGCTCACGAAATTCATGTGACATTAAAGGGAGCTCGTGCATTCCTAAAAGACTTTCATGGCGATGATCACTTGAAGCTTCAAGTTGACCTTAAGAAAATGAAAGTTAATCGCACAACGAAACAAGTAAAATATTCGATTAGCGAAACGGATTTAATTGTTCCTTTTGGTGTTGAGGTTGTGGATATTAAGCCAAAGCATATAGCCATCAAGCTAGATAAATTAATTTATAAGAATGTTCCTATTAAGGTAAATTACATGAATAACTTACCTAAGGAATTAAAGCTCATTTCTTCATCTCTTAGTCGTAATCAAGTTAAGATTGAGGGAGCACGTGATATCATGAGAAATGTGGGGCAGGTGAAAACACGCCTAATTGATCTATCGGAGTTATCTGGTCAGGGGGAAGTTCCGATTCAACTTGAAGATCTTCCAGAGTTTCTTCGTTACGGTGAGAATGACACTCTTTCGTTTAAGTATGATATTAGGCCACAAAAAGCTAATCTCACGTTAAAGAATATCCCAATTTTATTTATTGCGCCTAATATGAAATTTCGTTCTCGCATAAGAAAGGTCTCTTTAGATGTACTAACTACTGGTAGAGATGATATAAAGGCAAGCGAAGTTAAGGTTTATGCAGAAATTCCTTCTGATATGGGAAGAAGTGCAGATATTCGTCTAAGGGCCGAGCTTCCTGAGGACGTTCATTTATTAAAAATTCATCCAGAAATAATTAAAGTGAGTAGATAATGACTGAAAGAAAACTATTTGGAACTGATGGAATTAGAGGTAAAGCAAATATTTATCCAATGGTTCCTGAAATTGCGACAGCACTTGGACGTGCAGTAACTTTCTATTTTCAAAAAAAGAATAAGAATAAGAAAACACCTCTAATTATCGTTGGTAAAGATACAAGACTAAGCTGTTATATGATTGAGCAAGCTTTTTCGGCAGGTGTATTATCTCAAGGTGGACGAGTGATTTTTACTGGACCTCTTCCAACTCCTGGAGTTGCTTTTGTGACAACTTCTATGAGAGCGGATGCTGGTGTTATGATTTCAGCTTCACATAATGATTACGATGATAATGGTATTAAGTTATTTGATGCCCACGGATTCAAGCTTCCAGACGAAGTTGAGTTAGAGCTTGAAGAGTTAGTTCTTAATCCTAAACTTATTCCACCAAAAGTTGGTGCCGAAATCGGTCGTGCAAAAAGACTTGAAGGTGTTGAAGGCCGCTACGTTGTTCACGTTAAGTCAGCAATTGATGAAGAGTGTGACCTAAGTGGTATGCGTGTGGTTGTGGATTGTGCAAATGGTGCTAGCTATAAAGTTGCTCCTCTTGTCATGAGTGAGTTAGGTGCAGAAGTTTTTCCATTAGGTGTAAATCCAAATGGCCAAAATATTAATTTAAATTGTGGAAGCTTACACCCTGCTCTTGCAAGTCAAGAAGTAGTAAAGCTTCGTGCAGATATGGGATTTTGTCTTGATGGTGATGCTGATCGTATTCAAGTAATAGATAAAGACGGTGGACTTATTAAAGGTGATAAGCTGATTGGAATTTTTGCGAAGCTTTTACTTGAGCAAGGAAAGCTTAAAAAAGGTGACACTGTTGTTGGAACGATTATGTCTAACCTTGGGCTTGAGAACTACCTTAAGAAGTTAGGTCTTAAATTTCATCGTACAGCAGTTGGTGATCGCTATATTATGGAGTATATGAGAAGTGAAAATGCTCTTCTTGGTGGTGAACCATCTGGGCATATTATTTTTCTAGAGCATGCAACTACTGGAGACGGGACTCTTGCAGCTCTTAAGTCAATTGAGGCCACTTATTTCTTTAAGAAATCAATTAATGAACTGTCTCAAGAAGTAGAATTATATCCACAAGTTTTAAAGAACGTATCTGTTTCTCAAAAGAAGAAGGTTGAAGAAATGCCTACATTTGCAGCAGAACTTAAGGCCTGTGAAGAAGAATTAGGTGAAGAAGGACGTGTGATTTTCCGATACTCAGGAACTGAACCTCTAGCACGTGTTATGGTTGAAGGACGTTGTGAAGATAAGATCAATACAGTTTGTGATCGTCTTGTGAGCGCTCTTAAAAAGGAAATTGCATAATGACTGATAAAATGATTCCAAGACTTGGTGTAAATATTGACCACGTAGCAACTCTTAGACAACAAAGAGATGAAGGCTACCCAAGTGTTGCAAACGCCGCTCAAGATGTTTTAATGGCCGGTGCTGATCAAATTACTATTCACTTACGTGAAGACAGAAGACATATTCAAGATACGGACTTAACAAGTGTTATGGCCGTAACAAAGCGTTTTGAAAAACCATTAAATCTTGAAATTGGCTGTGCTAAAGAGATTGTTGAAATTGCAGCTGATTTTAAACCAGATTGGATCTGTCTTGTTCCAGAAAAAAGAGAAGAGAAGACAACAGAAGGTGGACTAGATCTTTCTGCAGCTAATTTTGATAAAGTATCACAAACTATGTCATACCTAAGAGAGCATTCTCCAAAAACAAAAATCTCTCTTTTTGTTGAAGCCTCGACAGATGTAATGAAGAAGGCCATCGAATTAAAAGCAGATGCTGTTGAAATTCATACGGGAGCATATGCTATCGACTTCCTAAAAGAAGGAGATCTTAATCCTCATCTTAATAACTATGTTGATTGTTTTAAAGTTCTAGAGGGGACAGGTGTTGCTTTCCATGCTGGCCACGGATTAACAATGGAGAGTGTAAGACCTCTTCTTGAGCAAGGTCTTTTTGCTGAATATAATATTGGTCACTGGATTGTGTCTCAAGCTGTATTTAGTGGAATCTCTAATGTTACTAGAGATATGTTAAATTTGTTTAGAAACCATCCAGTTAAGTAAGGTATGGTTTGCCTTTGATTGCTAATTGATTTTTATCGTGGAAAATAAATATCTAAGCAATTAATTCTAAGGAGCACCTGTTGTTTGACTATCAAGATGTTAGGCATTGGAAAAAAGTATACCAAAGTGATATTTCAAATATTATTGTCGAACTAAAAGAGTCGTTAAATGAGCCATCTGTTGTGATTTTAGATGGAGCAGTTGGCGCGGGAAAGACAACATTCACTAATGTCTTCTTAGGTGAAGACAAGTCAGGTTCTCCAACATATTCCCTTATCAATGATTGCGGCGATGTTGTCCATGCAGACTTCTATCGTCTTGATTCGCCAGAAGAGATCATTCATCTTGAACTTGCAATGTACCTCGATGAGAAAAAATACTTTCTTGTTGAGTGGGGCAAGGACTATATCAGAGATATTTACCGTGAACTTTCTGATGACTTCAATTATTTTCAACTAAGCATTGAGGCCAATGACAAGAAAGATGATGAAGAAAGTGCATCTCGTAATTATTTTTTGAAGAAAATTATTTTTTAACATCTTCTAACAAGTGGGCAGAAATAACCGATTAACTCTGTTTGGCATATCTTGTCATCGCAGTTGAATAATTCCCTAACATATAGATATTATTGATATTATGTGCTCCAGCATTGTCTCCAGTAAAGAAAAAATATTTTTTTTATAATAATTGATTAAATCAAGTTGACTTTAAGACTTGTGGGCTGACATAATATTTAGGAAGAAAGATTTTAACGGAATAAATCTTTCAACAGAAAGGATAGCACGGAATGCGAGTCCTAAATTAGCACACAATTTATTTGCTTTAAGTTTAAAACTATTTTTTTATTTAACATTTGGATTTATGGAGGAAGACCAATGAGACTCACTTCGAAAGGACGCTACGCAGTTAGAGCAATGCTTGACCTAACTACTCACAGCAACGGAAACCCTGTAAGACTTCAGGAAATTTCAGAAAGACAAAACATTTCACTTCACTACCTTGAGCAACTTTTCAGAAAGCTTAGAAATGGCCAAGCTGTTAAGTCAGTAAGAGGACCAGGTGGTGGTTATGTTCTTGCTCGTTCGATGGAAGAAATTACAATTAAAGATGTACTTGAATGTGTTGGTGAAAATATCAACCCAGCAAAAGACATCCTAGGAACAGAAGCAGAGCAAGCTAGCACTGTTGAATTCCACCTGTCTAAGAATTACTTTCAAAACCTTGGTTTCATTATGAGCGAATACCTAACAACTACTTCTTTAGGTGACCTTGTAAGAAAATCTGGTGAAGTTGAGTCAGAAGTTAGAGGTGAAGAAGCTTCTAATGAACAAGCTACTCAAACAGTAGAAGCAGTTACTCAAAACACTTCAAATGAAAGTGCATTTAGCGAGTACGCTTCAGGAATCAGATCAGGTTTAGGTGAAATTAATCAATAATTATCTCTACTTAGATTATAATGCTACGGCCCCCTTAGTTAAACCAGTCCAAGATTGGCTTTGCGAGGGGGCCGTCTACTTTGGTAATCCAGCTTCGATTCACCAGGTAGGAAAGAAGTCAAAATCTCTCATTAATCAAACAATCAAAAAGATTCAAGATACTTTCAATGCGACAAGCTACGATGTTTTTTTTCACTCAGGTGCCACAGAGGCAATCAATAGTGTAGTAAAAGGTTTTTGCTTTAATGCTCTAAAGCTTAAATCAAAATTCCACGTATTCTGCTTTGATGTTGATCATTCGAGTATGGTGAATCAAAGAGAACATGTAGAGCTTCTTGGTGGTACTTTTCACGTGTTAAAAACACATGGAGGCGACTTTGATAGACAAGAAGTAATACAAGCTCTAAACGAGCTTGAAGGAGAGAAGCTCATTAATTTCACTTATGTGAATAATGAGAATGGTGTCGTGTGGGATCTGGCCGATGTTTTAAAAATCAAAGATGAAACAGGCGCTTGTGTTCATGTTGATTGTGTACAAGTTGTTGGAAAAATCAAAGATTGGAATGAGCTTACCCTAGGACTTGATTACTATACTTTTTCTGGACACAAATTTGGTGCTCTTAAAGGTGTAGGTTTTACACTTGTTTCAAAGGATGCGAGTTGGACTCCACTTATTCGTGGTGGTGGTCAACAAAAGGCAATGCGCTCAGGAACTGAGAATGCTTTTAGTGTTCATACAATTAATCTCGCTCTTGATTACAATCTGTCACACTTAAATATTGAGCGAGCTCAAAAAGTAAAAGATGAGCTTGAAACGTGGCTTCTTGAAAAATTTGGTGAAAGAATTACTCTTATCGGTGCCAAGGCAAAGAAGAGAAATGCGACAACTATTTTCTTTAGTGTCCATGATAAGAATATTAATACTGTTATGATGGCCCTAGATATGGCCGGAATCTGTGCTTCTAGTGGTTCTGCTTGTGCATCTGGAATCATTAAACCATCACGAGTTGCAAAGGCATATGAACTCAGTGATGAGGCAGCAACTAATGTTATTCGATTTTCTTTATCTCCATTTTCAGAAGAAGCGGCCCCGATTATTTCAAAATTAGAACCTGTTTTAACAAAATTTCTATCTTAATTCTTTATTTAAAAGATATACGAACGATGCGGCGCAGTGTGCACTTTGGGCCTCTTTTGTATTTACTGTAACGAGTTCATTTTGACCTCAGTGACCTTTTTACTCCAGTAATAAGTGTTTGATTTTATTGAAATTGATGTCTTTGGATATTATTCAAAAGTTGGCACGATCATTGCTTTATTAATAGTATCAATGGTTGGACGGCCTTGGTTCTTTAAAAAGAGTCCCAATAACACTTCTACCGGCCATGCTGAAAAACAGGAATCTGTTTTTTTCTCTTGTTCTAAAATCCTATCTTTTCTTCTTTAAAGTAAAAACCAAGGCCCAATTTTTTTCTTTAGATCGCACCTGAGTCGTTTAGAATTTTGATACAATCTTCATTGCCATTTCTTTTTGCATAGTCAAGAGCGCTTCTTCCGTGAGTGTCTTTTATCTTTAGGTCTGCTCCTGCATCAATAAGAGCTTTTAGAACAGTGGGGTTACAATTTAAGCTCTTGTCCATCGCCATTGTAAAACGTCTATTGTTAAAGATGATATTTGGGTTTGCTCCCTTGTTTAGAGCTTCTATAACTAAGTCCTCGCGCTCATCTGCAAGTGCGGCCATTAGGATGTGATTAGCTTCTTTGTTTTCTTTCAAGGCCGTAGGAGCTTTTCGTGTAAGAGCTGCTCTTTTGTGAACGATTTGTGATTCAATTGCGTTTATCGGGGCCGGTTCATCGTATTTGTTTTGAACAGACTGTGTGCTCTCTTTTGAGATATAAGTAGCAAGGGCCAAAAGTATTACGACGATGGGGATAACTGATTTGTTCATTTATAACTCTTCTATTGGTCCTTCTAGAGGCAGGAAAGATTGTGGTTTGGTGTAGTTTGTTATTTTCTTTGCACCAGCGAATTCTTCAATTAAAAACTCTGTCATAAGATCTTGAACTATCTTAGCATTGTACTGATCTTGTCCATTTGATTTAAAGACTTGATGAAAAAAGCCGAAGTAGATCGCTCCTGACTTTGTCGACAATTTACCTGCCAAAGACTTGGTATTCATAAGAGTGCCTGTCTTTGCAAGGATAGAGCCTAAGTTTCTTTGAGAGTTTAATCTTTTCGATAGAGTCCCAATATCAATTCCTGCAATAGGTAGGACTTGTTCAAGCTTATGGCCACTTTGATTCAAGTTATTTTCTAGTTCCTGGTAAGAGCTAATTACAATAGCGCAAGTTGCATAGTTGTCGACGCGCTTCCCATCTATTTTTGAATCCAGGCCTGATCCTGTATAAAGATAAGTATTTTCTTCAGTATCGTTAAACCCAATTCTTTTTTGAAAGTAATCATTACCAAGTTTTTCTTCAATAAGATTTTGAAGATACCACTTTGAGTATTCTTGAGCTCCATAACTTTTATAAGTTATGTCAGAGAGCCAATTGTGAGAAACTGAGTTTTGAAACTTTAGATAAGTTAGAAGCTTAGGAGATTGAACTAAGTAAGTTTTTTTGATGTCTTTAATAGGATTCGCTGCGGAATACACAACACTATCGACAGTCATTCTATAGGCCGATACTTTTAAAGGAAGACCTAGTTCTTTAAGTCTTTCTTCTTTGGTATTTTTTAAAAACTCTTTAAGTCTTGTTTTTATTTTCTTATTGTTATCAAGGTTAAAGTATTCTTTAAGCTGTTCGATGTTATATTCTTTCGAATACCAGGCTTCGCTCATACTCATATAAGGCCTTAGGGCAATTGCAAAAATAGGAGTATTAGCATCAAAGCTTATGGTGTTGAGTTTAACGATTCCATTTGCATTGAGGGCAGCGATTAAGTAGAAGATTTTTTCTTCACTAAACATTCCATCATTTGCTCCTTCAAGATGGATATTTTCTCCATCAGAAATCACTTTTGTTTCATAATGAAAATTTGGGCCTAGAGTTTCGAGTGCCATTAGTGAAGTTATGGGCTTTGTCGTTGAAGCAAGTCGGCTTTTTAAGTGTGCTGTTGTTCCAAAGATTTCACCTTGGTACATATAACAAAAACCGTGCTCATTTGGATTTAAGTTGAACTCTTTAGATAGTGATAACCATTTCTTTTCGATAGTGTCGTGATTAGCTCCAAAGACACTGGTAAAAGTTAAGAATAGTGGGAGTAAATACTTAATAATAAACATGAAGTTTAATTCTAAAGAATTAGAATAAGTCGGTCAAGAAAGGGGAGCGCTCTGTGTTATTTATCGAGCTAGAGCTTTGCTTTTAAGATAGGGAGAATATTTGAAAGTCCATGAGTGATCATCTGAATTGACATGGCCAGTAGAATTAGCCCCATAATTCGTGTTGTTACGTTTACTCCAAGCGTTCCTACTTTTTGACTAATACGATTTGCATTAATAAGAACAACATAAATTGCTAGGACACTAACAAAGATAATTGGAATACTTAGGGCCCAGTCAATTGGAGAATCTAATTTTTGCGCGTAGATAATTGTCGTTGAAATAGCTCCTGGACCTGCTAGCAGAGGAATGGCCAAGGGTACAATTCCTATTTCACGGATTTCATCATCATCAATTTCATCTTGTGTTAGCTTTGATTCAACATCTTTGGCATTGATCATGGAAGTTGCCATGGAAAAAATAAGAATCCCTCCACCAACTGTAAATGAGGCAATCGAAATTCCAAAGAAGCTAAGAATTTTTTCTCCAATAAAAAGAGAAACTACAAGTGTGACAAAAACAGCAATCGAGCAAACTCGAACCATGCTTCTTCTTTGTGTCTCAGACAAGTTTTGAGTCAATGACATAAACATTGGCAGGGCACCAATAGGATTTACAACTGAGATTAAAGCAATAAAGAAAGAGGCCATGATACTAGATTCCATTGGTTCATTATGACTACTTTCATGGATTATTCAAGTTAGTTTTTTGTTAGCGTCATCTGCAGCATCGTGTGGCAAAAGTGCCCCAACGGGCAGTTTTGACTCACTGATGTATGTGACTTAAGAATCAAAGAGCGCAGCTCGCGTGATTCGGTTATGAACCTAAAAGACACCTTAATAACTCTCTTGAGCTAAAGTTTAGAGTTGTGCCTCAACCATCTAATAGTACATAAACAATGAAAATAAATAATATTTTCTAAACATCTCGAAATGAAAAAAAATATATTTTCTTAAAGTGTTTTTGTTTTAGTTCGATAAAGAAATAACATGTTCATTTGCTGAGGTATTTATTAATTATCTAATTTTTCTTTTGTCTGTCCTTTTTTTAACTTCTTGTGTTTCCCATGTCGATTTTAATTTTGATGATGATAAGCCGGCCCCTTCCTCTGGAGATGGAGTTGGAAAGGTTATTACAACATCAGATTTTTCATTCTTAATGATTAACGATACTGGATCTGGTAATGAGGTTTATCTAAGCTACGGACTAGCAGCTGACACGGTTCAAGTCCCTAATGCTAGCTTTGCTTATTCAAAGATGACTAATCCAGACACGCAGGCTACTGACTCAGTAGGAAATCACTACACATTTTCTAATGGAATGATTGTAGCTGGTTTTAATTCTCCTAATTACGACATCATTCTAATTGATAAGAGTAATAACTTTAATGTTCTGGCAACAATTCCTGGTTTTGGTGATACACAGTCTGATCCAATCTTTGTCAATCGAGTTGGAAATCAGCTCTTTTTTATCATCAAGTCTACTGCCACAACTTATGATCTTTGGGTGACTGATACGACAGTTGCTGGAACTAAGATGCTAAAAACTGTTTCAAATACTTACTATAGTACTTTAAATATCAGGGAACGAAATGTCCTCTTTAATAATAAGATGTATTTTAAAGGTGGCGACGCTGTCAATGGACCTGAGTTATGGGTTACAGATGGAACAGTTAGTGGAACGAAAATGGTTGATGATTATATTGCTGGAGCTTCTGGGCTTGATCCTCGTAGGTTTAGCGTTGCTAATAATAATCTCTATATCTTTTCACAAACAAATCAGACAATTTATCAAATGGGAGCAGATGAAGTTATTTCTGAAGTTACATCTCTTCCGGCATCAATGACTTCTGCAACCTTTAATGAAGCACAGGTCGTATCTAATGATTCCTATTTCTGTTTTAAGCTGTCTGTTTCTTCAACTAAGTATCTCACTTGCATCAATACAGATACTCAAGTTGCAGAGTCTAGGCTTTATACGAGATCGGCAGATTTTCTAGGTGAGGATGGAGGAAAAATCTACTTTGCTGATGTTGTTGATATAGACCCTACTGCAGCGACTGACTATACGGCCTATATTTATGAAACTTCTGGAGCGATATCATCACAGGCTCCGAGCCAAATTCATGAAATGTCTGTTCCTGTAGAGATTCTTAGAACGAGTCAAATTAATTATGACAATAGTAACGGGGCAATAAGTTATCTTAAGTATGATCATACTGATGATGGTGATAAACATATGTTTGTTAAAATCAAGGACTCAGTGGTTACAGAAATTGATAATATAATCTATCCATTTAGTACTGATCCAAATATTACTCAAATCAATCTCTATACGTCTTATAGTGCGTACCGATCGACTACACCAGGAACCTTTGTCTATTTGGTAAATGATGCTGCAATGATGTTAACGGTGTTGCAGTCAGACGGAACGCTGGCCGGTACACAAGTTCTCACACAGGTCGATTTGGCCGATATTATGGCAGATATTTCAGGTGGGAATGCAGCACAGGGATATGCTCGATATATCGTTGGCCTACTTGATGGGATGTCAGTTGTGCGTCCTTATGACTTTAGTGTGGATCAATACTTTAATCCGAATGCTAGTGGGTTGAAATAGGGGGGAGCTGGTTTTGGAGTTTGGTTTATTTTGTTTTATGAATTGTTGCTAAATTTTACTGCGTAAAATTATCGCTTATTTTTCACTTCGATTGCTTTCCCATTAGTCAGCGCTTAAGCAACAAAGCCGGGCTTGAACCCGGCTTGTTGAAGATATATTTCATTTCAGGCGACGTGCGCTATCGGCGCGTCCAATAGATTGCCTTTGGGCAATCAATGCCGCGCCTATTCATCAATAGCGTCCCAATCAAGGTCTTTCGAGATTGTGACACCAGAGATCGTTTTTTGGATTTCTTTCTTAATAAAAGGGAAGTTGATTGCTTCAAAGTTATACTCATTCAACAGGCCTTCTTCCATGACCTCATCAAATGCAATTAAAATATTCTTTGGTGAAGCATCAACAAGGTGTGTGAAGTAAAAGTCTTCTGGTAGCTCAGGGATATCGACTTTCGCTTCTTCGTGTCCTTCAAGAATGGCCTCATTCATTGCTGCTTCTGCTTGGAGGGCCATGATTTGTTTAGCAGGAGATTCTTCACTAGTATCGCGTACGATTAGAGATCCCTTGATATTGGCCGGGTTTAAATCTCTAGTGATATTCCAACTAGCAATATTAAAGAAGTCTAAGTAGAAAGTTGATTTTCCATACTTGATCTTTCTTGGAATTTGCAATTGCGTAAGGAATTTACGCGTTGATTCATCTTTTGATTTTCGAGCAAGTTTTTGGGCCAGTTTTGCGTCTTGGACACGGATAATATAGGCACCAGCTTCCTTCGTAGACTTAAATAACATATATTGGAACGCCACACTAAATAGCGTATATAATTTATGTTGACCTAAGTGGATTCGTGACGCGTCGCTTTCGACAAGGGTTTTAACAGACTCATATAGGTCTTGTTTGCTAAGTTGTGAAGACATTCAGTTTATTCCTTTTATTTTGTGCGAAAGATTTTTTAAGAATTAGGTCATTTTTTGTCAACACGTTTGTCAAAAATAAATACTTAAATATTCTTTATTTTAAGCTCAAAAAAGCCTTATAACTCGTTGACTTGAATGGGTTTTTTCTCTAATATGCAACACTGATTATTTTATCTTATGAACGTTACTTTATAAATTTGGTCATCCATTTTTATTTGGACTCAATTAAATATTAACAACCTCAAAACGGAGTTAAGAATGATTAACAACAAGCTGATGGCGAAAACGAGAAACATCGGTATTTCGGCGCACATCGACTCTGGTAAGACTACTCTTTCAGAGCGTATCCTTTTTTATTGTGACATGATCCACAAAATCGAAGATGTTCGTGGTGGTGGAGCTGGTGCAACTATGGACCACATGGAACTAGAGAAGGAAAAAGGGATTACAATTACATCTGCTGCTACGACAGCACACTGGAAAGGTATTAGCGGTAAAGGGACAACTTTTGCTGACGGTATTGAAAAAGATACTCGTATCAACCTAATCGATACTCCGGGTCACGTTGATTTCACTGTTGAGGTTGAAAGATCACTACGTGTTCTTGATGGTGCGATTCTAGTTCTTTGTTCTGTTTCAGGTGTTCAGTCTCAGTCAATCACTGTAGATAGACAGATGAAAAGATATAACGTTCCAAGAATGGCCTTCTTAAATAAGATGGACCGTATGGGAGCAAACCCATTTAATGGACGTGACGCTCTTAAGGAAAAACTAAACCACAATGCTGTTCTTATGCAAATCCCTATTGGAGCAGAAGATCAGTTCACAGGTGTTGTTGATCTAATTACTAAACAAGCAATGTACTTTGATGGTGATAACGGTGAAAACGTTAGAATCGAAGAATGTCCAGCTGATCTAGTAGATCAAATGGAAGAGCTAAGAGCTGAGATGATCGATGCTGTAGCTGAGTACGATGATGATGTTATGGAAGCATACCTAGAAGGTAATGAGCCAACAGAAGAACAACTTCACCTATGTATTAAGAAAGGTGTTCAATCACTTCAGTTAACTCCAGTATATATGGGTTCAGCATTCAAGAATAAAGGTGTACAAGCACTTCTAGAAGCTGTTGCAAGATACCTTCCTTCACCACTTACTTGTGCACTTCCAACTGCACAAGATGCTGATACTGATACTAAAGTTGAGATCATCCCTGATCCAGCTGGTGACCTACTTGCTATGGCATTCAAGATCACTGATGAGCAATTCGGTCAGCTGACTTATACAAGAATCTATAGAGGTACACTAAATAAAGGTGATACTGTTTATAATACAAGAACAGGTAAGAAAGTACGTATCGGACGTATGGTTCGTATGAACTCTAACGATAGAGAAAATATCGATACTGCTCACGCAGGTGATATCATCGCTATCGTAGGTATCGACTGTGCATCAGGGGATACATTCGTAGGTAACGACGATAACTTAAACCTTTCTCTTGAAGGTATCCACGTTCCAATCCCAGTTATCGAGCTTTCGATTTCTTGTAAGGATAAGAACGAGCAAGCGAAGATGTCTAAAGGTCTTGCTAAATTCATTAAAGAAGACCCGACATTCCACGTTTACACTGACGAAGAATCAGGTGAGACACGTATCGCTGGTATGGGTGAGCTACACCTTGAAATTTACGTAGAAAGATTAAAGCGTGAATTCGGTGCAGAAGTACAAGTTGGTGCTCCTCAAGTTAACTACCGTGAAACAATTAGAACTGAAGCTACTTTTGATTATACTCACAAGAAGCAAACAGGTGGTTCTGGTCAATTCGGTCAAGTTGTTGGTCTACTTAAGCCACTTGCTGACGAAGACAAGGATAAAGAAGATCAAGTATTTAAATTCAATAACGAAATTAAAGGTGGTTCGATTCCTAACGAATTCATCGGTGCCTGTGAAAAAGGTTTCCAAGACGTTATGGATAAAGGTCCTCTTGCTGCATTCCCAGTTATTAACTGTGAAGTATTCTTAAGAGACGGTAAGTCACACGACGTTGACTCTTCAGATATGGCATTCCGTATTGCTGCAAGACAAGCGATGAGACAAGCTATCAACAAAGCACAACCAGTTCTTATGGAACCAGTTATGAAAGTTGAAGTTACAACTCCAGATGAATTCCAAGGTTCTGTAATTGGTGACCTTTCTTCAAGAAGAGGGATGATCCAAGGTTCAGAAACTGATCCAGGTGGAGAAGTTATCATCAATGCTGAAGTACCACTTTCAGAAATGTTTGGTTACTCAAATGACCTAAGATCTATGTCTCAAGGTAAAGCATCATACACGATGGAATTTGCTCGTTACGTAGACTGTCCTTCAAACATCCAAGAGACAGTTATGAAAGAACGTAAAGAGAAACTTGCGAACGAAGATTAAGCCGATATTTAAAAATATTGATTTATATTCGAAGGGCCGTATTTATACGGCCCTTTTTTTATCTTGCGTGAATTACTTTTAGGATACTACTCGAAAGTGTTTTAGCATCAACCCAGATCTGTCCCTTCTCATCAACTTCCCAGGCCTGATCATATTTACGATAATCACCCCAGCTATTTCTAACAAGGTATTGGCATGAGTTATCTTGGGCCTTACGTTGTCCAATAACAAGGACAGAGTGATTGCTACAACTTCCATTCATAGCAGGAAGAGAGCGTTTAAAACTTTTGTTTTTTTCTGTTAAAACTTCTGCACAGATATCGACGATAACTGGTAAGTTGTTTCCTGATTCAAGACTATCACTTATGTTTTGGATAGCGTTTTGGTTAATTTCATCAACTTGAAATCGCTGTTTGAATTCTTCATCAGTTTCATGAAAACCAATGTCACTTGGAGAGTAGTCATGGTATTCAAGCTCTGGCAGATTTAAGTTTATCTTGTGGCCTTCACATAGTTTTTCAAAAACAAGTTGTTCTCTTAAGTAAAAACCTTTTTTCGAAACGGCCTGGGCCAACGTTTCATCTTCAACAATATTGAAGAATTCATCTGCTACACCACGAAGTTTTAGTTCGTTTTTTAAAGTAGAAACTTTTTCTTCAATTGATTTATTTGCATAGAATTCGTAAACAAACGGCTCCCAAAAAGTATTAGGGTCTTTGATTCCAATTGACGTAAGAAAGTTTTGATCACAGCTATATCCTTGCTTCATCTGTTTAAAGAGAATATTAATTTGTCCGACACCAAGGCCTGAGCGACCGGCCCCTCTTGATATATTCGAAAGGAGATTAACGCTACTACCATTGTCTCTTGTTGGTGATAGCTTTGTTTGTAAAGCTGTCGTGATAGGGGAAGTTATATGCCCTTTTGCTTTCATATCATTTTGAATAACAGCATCAATAAATTGTGAGCCAGCAAATGCATAACACATTTGAGAGTCTGTCTTCTTCCCATACATTTGGTCGTGTATAGGGAGGTCTTTAAAAGGAGCATTCTCTCCTTTATCAAGACGTATCTCTTGGCAATCATTTGCATAAATTGTTGTTGATAGGAGTGTTAGTGATGTGATGAATAGTTTTTTTATTTTTATCATTTGATAAATATACAGTGGAATAGTTTCTATTCTTTGTTTGATGTAGAAATTTCTAGCGTGTTAAGTAATAAGACAGAACTCATTTCAAATTTAATGTCATTTTATAAAAGCGTTTATATTATTGACTCTTTTGCGATAGTGTTCATTTTTTAGACGGCCTAAGTGATTGAATGCCTTATAATAAATTGGCACTAGCATTGCTTTATATATCCATGTGAAGAAACTTATTATCGCTCTATTCTTGGTCGCAACTAATGCATACGCAATGAATCTTACATATATTTATGGAGGCATTACACCGCATATTCAAAAGCCAACAGGGCCTAATGCAAGACCACTATGTAATGAGTTATCAGAAGGTAGTGGAGTAATTTTTAATGAATTGCACTCAGTACGATTCAACTATGCCCATGACTGGTCCACTGGACTACTTGTTGGTGAGAATTCGTACTGTGAGCCAATTTGGGGAGTAACCCAAAGCTATAACTTCTACCGCAATAGATATGTAGAGATCAATGGAACTGTAGGGTTTTATCACTTCGATGAAAATGGTTTCGATTTTAGCGAGGGTGCATACTTTGCTAATATTGGTGACTTCTACTTTGTTCCAATCGTAGGTGCGGAAGTAAATTTTAGTCTTTACAAAGATAAGGACTTTCAAATATCTTTCATGAACCTGCTTACTCCGGTTATTACAAATCATTCTTTTGGAGTAACGTTTTTCTTCTAATTTACAATTATTTGACAGAGTTCTTATTTACAAATGTTCATTTTTGGTATAAGGTATAACTTATACTTAAGATAAGGTTGAAATTATGTTAGAAACAAGCCAATTACAAACTCTCGTGGCCGTTGCCCGTGCTGAAAGCTTCTCTCGTGCAGCTGAGGATCTCAATGTGACTCAATCTGCTATCTCT
Source organism: Halobacteriovorax sp. DA5 (assembly GCF_002903145.1). Lineage (NCBI taxonomy): Bacteria > Pseudomonadati > Bdellovibrionota > Bacteriovoracia > Bacteriovoracales > Halobacteriovoraceae > Halobacteriovorax > Halobacteriovorax sp. DA5. The sequence continues at coordinate 155,022 of NZ_PPDJ01000002.1, forward strand.
CAATCAGTTAAGAATTTAGAGACTAAAATAGGCGTTAAGGCCTTCAAGAGGACTGGTAAGAAAGTTGTTCTAACTCAAGAAGGTGAGAAGCTCTATGAGCTTGCGACTAACTTTTTAAATGATATGGATGAGACTCTTGTCCAGATTAAAGATAATAAAGATGAAATGAAGGGAAAGATTCGTATTGGGACACTTACCGGTGTTGGTAAATCCTGGCTTGCTAACGAGCTTCTAACATTTGCTGAGCAAGAGAAAGACCTTTCAATTCATATTTCTTTAGGTTTCCAAGAAGACCTAATTAAAAGTTTTGAAGAAAATAAAATCGACTTTTTAGTGCTTCCTGAAGGAGCACTTCCGAAGGCCGGTGAGAAGCTACTTTTAAGTGAAGAGGCCGTGACTCTTGTTTATCCGAAAGGGAATCCTTTTAATATAACTGAGCAAACTTCTCTTGATGAGCTCACTAAGATGCCTACAGTTCTTTTTGAGCAAGGTGATCGTCTTTACTATAACTGGTGTGTTGCAAAGTATGGGAAGAAGCCTAAAAAGGTAAATGTTCGCTACTCAATTAACTCACATGGAAATATGCTACAGGCCGTAAAGAGTGGCCTTGGTATCGCTGTTGTTCCTAATCACGTTTTAAAACGTTGGTACTATAGTGATGAAATCGAAACTTTAGGCAAAGCATTTGAAGTTTCTAATGACCGTTTCTACATTGTCTATCATAAGGAATCGACAGAGCTAGTACGTATTAGAAAGACAATTGAAATGCTTACTAAAGAGGTGAATCCATTTCTTTAGACTCTGCTATGAAGAAATATGACCTCTCTAATATTCCAAACTCGATACAACTTTTCATTAGAAAGAGTTGGGAAAAAGGCTTTAGGCTTTGTCTTGTCGGTGGAAATGTTAGGGACTGGTGTCTTGGTAAGAAATCTACAGACTTTGATTTTGAAATCAGACATCTTGATCGCTACGAAGGGGAGAGTTGGATTCAATTTCTAACTGAAAGCTTTCCTGAGGCCAAGTATATTGGAATGGGAGTTTTTCGTATCAATCTCGGTGAGGCCGAAATCGAATTCTCGTCTGCTCGTCTTGAAGTATTTAATGAAGATATAGGTCATAAGAACTTTACCCCATTTTTCTCTAGTAATTTAAGCTATGCTGATTCATTTAAACGAAGAGATCTTAGGCTAAATGCCATTGGTGTTGAGTTTAATATCGTTAATGACGAAATTCAGTTGAACACCATAGATCCATTTGAAGGCATTAAAGATATTGAAAATAAGGAGATCAATTATATTGATTCCGATTTCTTTAATGATCCTGTAAGGCTTCTTAGAACAATTCGCTTTAGTATCAATACAGGATTTAAAATTATTGAAGATGATAATTATCGAAAGTTTGATTTGAGAAAAGTTTCTCTTCATTATCTAAAATATGAATCATCAAAGTGCATTAATTGTCAGCTATTTGTTGAAACACTAGTGAAATTAATAAAACGTTTTAATATAAAACTACCAATTGCTCTAAAGGATCTTCCTTTGTTAGAGAATCATTATCTTGTAAATGATCTACACTCGATTGAGGAAGTTGTTTTGTATAACTATGCAGGCTTTAGTGAAGAACTTTACTCTTTCTTTGCTATTAAGAAAAACCAATACAAGAAAATTTTAAGCTTTATCACTGCTAAAGAAGAGCTTTCTAAATGTGATAGCATCGAATCTCGAATCGATTTTATCAACTCTATTTGTCGTTTAGATGATGATAGTAGACTAGAAAACTACGACTTGTTTACAAAGATAAGAAGTTATTTAAGTGAACATCGTTCGAAAGATGCTAGAAATAAGGCAATCAGCTCTTTGGCCAAAAGTGAGCTAGGCAAAAACCTCCTAAATAAATAATGCACTAGATTTCTACAGGAATTTCATGTCATAATAAAAGAAGGAAAATCCTTCTTGGGGGAGTTATGGTTGACATACATTCAATAATTGCAACTCATAAAAATAAAGAAGTTGATTCAAGTAAGATCGATACGAACTCTTATCCTATTCCTACGTTTTCTGATATCCCTGAAATATTTTTTGATGAGATTCTTGTTAACTATCGTTTAACAAGAGTTGAAATCGTTGTTTTAATGTATCTCTATCGTCGTGTTTGGGCGAAAACAAATCCATATCGTGAACATGGAATCTCTCAACTAATGTCTTTGTCTGAAATAGTTGAAAGGCTTCAAATATCTTTAGAGGAAATTCATCAATCAATTCTTAAGCTTGAAAACTTTGGATTCATTTCTACTATCAGAGTTGGCCAATATTTTGTCAGAAGATTCTTTACGAAAGAATATGACGAGTATTATGGTCAAAATTATGATGACTTTGAAGTTTAGATTTTGTGTCAAACTTATAATCCCTGTAAAACCAATATGTTGTGTACTCTTTTTTAAAACATGATATCATGTAGATAAGATTAATTTGCTGGAGCTAATTTGTGTCAAAAAAGATTGCTTATCTAGGACAGGATCTTGGTTATTGGGATGACCTAAAGAAAGTTTACGCCAAGACTTATCCTGATGAAGAAAAGAGTTTTCATCATTTTTCTTATAATGAGAAAAATATCAATCTTTGTATTTATGATCTCTTTGAGTTGGCCCCTTCAATTATCTATATCGACATAAAGAAAGAAGAAGTTTTTGGACATAATTTAGGAATGATTCTTAAAAGAATTCATTTTTTTAGATCGATACCTGTCGTTGCAATTGTTAGTAATTTAGATGAAGTTAAAAAATTAATATCAATTCATTTTGACTTCGTATTTGTTAAGGGGATTGAAGTTCACGATGTTGTACACCACCCTTATAAGCTTCGCTATCCTTCAGAAGCTGTTTCTTCAGAGTTTGCTTTAGCTAAATTAACAGCACCTATTAAATTAAAAGAGATTGCTCGTGTTGGTTTTTACGGACTAAGCACAATGCACATTGAAAGTAATAATATCGCACAAGAAGGTAAGCTTGTTGAAGTCGAGCATTCTTTAGAAAAGAATTTAATGGCGACAAATTACTTCATTGCTCGCAAGCACGGGTTTGATAATATCTATTATGGAGCAAATGGCTGGTCAGAGTTAGAGTATTTATTCGTCGATCCTGCAAAGCGTGAAGATGGAAGCTTTAGTTTTAATGTAGAAGATTTATCAGAAGATGAGCTTAATAAAAAACTAAAGATTGGTAAAACGTTTAAGTCTTGGGTTAATGATAACTCTTCATATGGGTCACAAAAGCGTACAAAGCTATTTATGGTCGATCCTCAATTACATTATTTCAAGCAAAGTGAAAAGTTAATCGATACTTATGATTTTGTTTTCCGTATCAATGAAAAATTTGATCAGGACTATACTTATGTGGGCCGTTTAAATCCAGATATAATTGTCTATTGTTATCCTGATTTTATTTCAGATGTTGAGATGGAGGATGCTAAGGATAATCAAGATGTAGAGCAGATGGCCAATGTTGCTCAAAATCTTGAAGAGTTCCACAAGAGGCAAGACGAGATTCTTAAAGATGCGATTAGCAATATTAAAAAATTAAGTGATAACAATCCTTATTTTATCGTCATAAATTGTGATCGATATGATTCAAAGGCCTTTCAAGAAAGATTTAATTATCAATTTGCTCTCGTAAATCCAACAATGATTGGTATGAATGTTCTATCTCAAATGGTACATCAGTTAGAAGAAAGACGCCTTGTTAAAGAAGAACAAGAGCTTAATACTAAAATTGCAGCATTAAGAAAGAAAGATCCAATTAAGTATGCTAAATTGAATAAGTCATACTTTGATCCACCTAAATACTTCATTAGTAAAAAGTCACCTTTAAGTCATGCTCTAATTATAAGAGACGCTAAGTTAATTGAAATTTCTGAATCAATATGTTTCTTTTCTTTAGATCAAGAACTTGTTCTAGGGAATTACTATCTAACTCATCCTTTTAATTTTGCAGTAAAAATCATTCCTCAAGATGGTAATGTTTTTATCAAGGACGGCAATACTTACAAATATAAGGGGCTGATACACGCCATTGGCGAAAAAGAAAAGATGCGTCTTCGACAATTTGTAAATGATATCTACACTCAACATAAGAAAGAGATCCGAGAAAAAGAAGCACTTGAAATGCAAGAGGCCAATGCTCGATTCTTAGAAGAACAAAGAAAGGCCGGTCTAACTGAAGAAGAGGCCGCGGCCGAGGCTGAAGCGCAGGAGCAAGCTCTTAAGGAAGAAAAGCTTAAGAATACGGCCCCTGAGAATATGGATCTTTTAAATGATCTTGATGCTGCTATCACTAAAAAATCAGGACAGTAGTCTGAGTAGTCTGAGTAGTTTGTTCAACTAAGTTGCTAAACATTCTCTTCTTTTCTTACATCTTGTGATTTATTTTCCAACTGCCATTAAAATGAAAGGATATTTTCATGGAGGAAGATAATGAGAAATCTAATGCTAGCATTGATGCTATTAGTATCGAGCAATGTTCTTGCGCTAAATTCAGATACAGTAAATGAGAAATTCAATAATAGATTCTCTTTTGAAAGAGATGACTCTGGAAAGCTTATTGCTGTAAGAGACCGTACTATTCGTACACAATTCAAATTCAAGGATTACGTTGAGTATATTAAAAACTCAATCCTAAATGAACAGGCCCTGATGTCGCAAAGTGGTTTAACTGGAAATTATGAAGCAGAAGTTGAAGGTCTATTTGAAACTGGTCACAGCTTTTTAGGAAATGATTTTCAAACTCAAAAAAATGTAAAAAGAGTTGTTACATCTATGCGTGCATTTGAAGGTGTTGACTTCAATGCAATTTTTGCTGATGAAAACTTTAATAACTTAATTGAAGAGTTTGGTTCAAAGATTAAAGATGCTTTCTATTATATTGATCCAACAATAATTGCTAAGCCTGATAATGCAACTTTCTTTTATCGTAAAAATGTAACTTATAAGATTGTAAATTGGGCGCTAAATCAAGCGCGTAAGCGTTTATCAACTGTTCCAGCTCTAAATACAGCTTTTTATGTAATTACAGAGACGGAAAAGCTTTTTAGAACAAGACGCTTTTATCACCAAAACCTTCTATTACATTATCTTGAATTTGCAACTCCTGTGGAGCTTGGTCTATCTAAGGAAGAAGCTGATCTTATTTATTCTTCTATCTATGAATCAAGAATTGATTGGATTGCATTTTGGGAGTCAAATAGTGCTAAGTTAAACTGGTCAAGATATGGAACAGCAAGCTTTTATTCTCAATTTAGAACAGCTACAAATCGATTTAGATCTTATAAGTCAAAGTATTCAGAGGTTGGCGAAAGAATTAACTATGGTTTCCAAGAGGTAACACTAGATGGCGAAAGAGTTATCGTTAACTTATTCGACGGTAATCATACATTTGATAAGTCTCCAGCGATTGCTTACTCGTTTGATCGTCCTAATCGTGTAAAGAGACTTAGAAGCGTACTTACTCTTGCTAGCCTTGGCCTAAGTTTTGTACCACTTCCTGCAATTATTAAGGATAATGTTGATGGTTTTATTAAGTCATACTATAAGCAGCAACAAATCACTGAAGGAGCGCTGATTGGATACTTCGAAATGAATGATGACCAATTTATGCTTCAAGAAATTAGATCTCAATATATCAATCCATTTATGTAATAAAAAAGGGCCTCTTAGAAGGCCCTTTTTTTATGCTGCTTTATGATTTGATTTTATGACTGTTAGAATTAAAAAGATCGTTTGCACTGCAAAGAATGTTCCTAGGAAGTAGGCACCACCTTGAGAGAATCCATAAGAGTGAAGTCCTGTTGCTAGGATGTAGTTAACCCCAAACCATGCCATCATTACACTCATGAAAGCTGCTGCAACTAGTACTGAAAAGCTCTTATTTGTGATCCAATTTGTGTACTTTCCGTGAAGGATTGCCATGTAGATACAAAGTACAATTAATGACCATGTCTCTTTTGGATCCCATCCCCAGAAACGTCCCCAAGAGTAATCGGCCCATACACCACCAAGGATAATTCCTGCTGCAAGCATGATGATACCGTATTTAAGAGTCGTATAGATTAGATCGTTATAATATGTCTCATCTTCAACTTTAAAGTCTGTGAAAGCTCTTTTGAAAAGAATTGTATTTGCTAGAATCCAACTAAGAGCAAGGGCACCATAAGACATGATAATTGTCGTAACGTGTGTGCTTAGCCAGAAGTTATCTCTTAGAACGGGAACAAGTGGACTAATCGATGGTGAAACCATATTTGTCGCAAATGTAATCATCATAAGTGTACATAGGTTGTATGCAAGTCCCATGTATAGGTAAGTCTTTTCATTTTTCAGGTGACCAATGATCATCGATAGAAGTAGAGCACCATAGCCTGAAAAGATCACTGTTTCATACATATTTGTAATTGGCGCACGTCCTGAAATATAAACTCTTAATGCGATATAAACAGTTTGAACAATGATTGTAAGTGTTGATAGAGCAAGAGCTACACCAAATTTCTTGAAAAGAACTAATGCTGCCAAGCCAATTAAAGTAAGAGCGAAAGCGATTTTAGTTAGTTGTAGCTTATCGAATAAGAATTCTGTTAAATACTTCTCTCCTTTAACTTCGATATAGTCTTTCTTTGCTTTAGCAAATACATCTTTAAATGGAGTTGAAGATACTTGCGCTAGAGCGTCTACTTTTTCTTTTGTTAGAAAGTTTGTTACAGGCTCCCAGCTTATCTCATTACCCATTTTTACAGGTAACTGCCAGTTGTTCCCACTTGTTATATCTTGATAAAGAGCGATCTTGTTAAGGAGTCTATTAAGCTCCTTCTTGTAACCCGACTCAACCTTTTCTTTCTGGTAGGCCATTCTAATCGTTACATTTTCATCGATTAAGTCATCAAGTGCCATTGAACTCTTGCCGCCAAGAAGTTCCTTTGCGTTCTTGTGTTCAATCTTTGTCTCAAGCTTAAATGGAGCCTCTAGGCCAAATGCCTTAGAGCTAAGAAGACAAAATGTATCTACTGATGAGTATCCTTTTGCCTTGTACTTTCCTGTTAGGTGATGAATTACTTCCTTTGCATGTACAGTAAGCGGCTTAATTCTTCCATCTTGAAGAATTGGAAGCTTACCTAATTCATCATTACAAAAATTAACGTTTGCAAGTGTACTTGTTGCAATAAGTAAACTTAGTAGTATCTTAATCATTTCTTATCTCCTAGTTGGCCATTATCTGCTACTTCAAGACCTAATAGCTCCTTAGTTTTTCTCTTTGGGCGATAATTTAAGTAGTAATGCCATAGAGAGCCTAATACGAGTAGGATTGAGCCTAGGTATTTAATCCAGCGTCCTTGATCAAGGTTAACTGATAGGGTTGAACTATATTGTCCAGTTTCTGGGTCCTGTGAGTAAGAGGCCTGGTAAAATGTGAAGCCATCATACTTAAGGGGGTTATTCATATAGATATGATATGGAGATGTCTCTCCGTCTGTGAATAAGTTAACAAAACTCTCATAACTCGCTGGACGGTTAGTACCAGGGTCTTTATCCATCTTAAATCGAGTTAACGTAAACTCGAATGGTAGAAGAAACGATCTCTTTGTTAAGTAAACATTAGTCTTTACACCATCGATTAGAACAGAAACAGGCTTGTCATCTGTTAGCCAATATTCCTTGTCTCTAACTTGGATTTTTGCAGCTCTCGTAATACCTTTTACAAGGCCTCCGTTTTGCTGAATAGGAAGAGTTGATTGTGGAACCATTGTTGGAACAAGATTTTGTTCATTACGTACAAGTTTTAAAGTAAAGCCCATCCAAGGAAGTGACATTAGGCCTTGGCCATCAAAACTTTGGCTTACCCATTTATCTGCATCCTTATCAAAGAAAGATGCTGAATCCCCAAAAAGGAATAGGTTCGGTTTTTCTTTAAAAAGATTTTTTGAGAATACTCTAATTGGAGCATTCATTGCTGGCTTTAATTCTTGATCAAGTGCCCATGGGCTTAAGTCTGGAAGAAACGAGTAAACATTTTCTCCATCTTTAATGACAAAGAATCGTTTATTTGTTGCTGTCTCTTCTACCTTGATATTTTTCTCTTCAGCTGTGTAGCATTGAGATGTTCTTGAGTCCCATAGAATTAATCCACTATCACTTGGTGTAGAAAAGCATGGAGCAAGTGTCTTTGGTAAGTAAGTGATGCTTAGAAGTCCCATGCTTAGAGAGGCTTGAAAATCAAATGCTTCAGGATGAAGACTTAGAGTGAAGTCTTGGGCCACGTTATCATTAGAGATGATATAGCTTGATGAATGCATATTCTCAGAGTCATTTACGCTATCTTTGGCCGGCTGCCAACGCATAACTTTATCAGCAAATGGAATGTACTCTTTAATTTCAATTTCTTTATATGTAACATCAATACTACTATCAAATGCACTATAAGGTAGGGGAAGAACAGCTCTTGTATTCTCATCTGGACGAGTGATCTCAATTACATCTTCATTTAAAACAACTTGCCTCGATGGGCTCATTGGTTGTAAGTGAATTGTCCCGTCGATACCTGCGATATATGTGACAAAAGAACCAATACCAATAATGATAAGGCCGGCGTGAATTGTATAGAATCCGTAAAGTCTCTTTTTAACTGGAAGTCTGATTAATGCCGCAAATAGAATACTTAGGCCCATGAAGAATTGGATGGCCATAAACCACCATGTCTTATAGATAAGTCTTCCTACAAAATCTGTTCCGTAATAACTTTCAACGAATGTTCCTACAATCATTGCAAGTGAAAATAGTGAGATAATAAAAACTGCGAATTTCATTGAGCCAATCGAACGCTCAAAGTACTTGTAATTGAACTTGTTACTTACCATTGCTTTTTAGCCTTTTTCCTTTGCTAAATTAAATAGCATAGTTGGTAAAGAGAGGCTATGGATTTCAAAAAGTTTTCAAAAACCTTACAAAAGTGGCGCGCTTTTTATGATCATGTACGCAATATAAACAATTGAGTAGAGAAAGAGTTGATGAGTAACATAAATGATGAATGAGTGCTTACCTAAGAACTGAATAAAGCGCATAATTTTCCACTGAGGATAGTCGATTTGATACCATTTTAGATGAAAGAAGGTGATACCAAGCATCGAGACTGCGGCCCATGGAAAGACTGCTATATAATCTAGTGAAGCGTGACTCATTTCTGGAAATGGAATGGCATATGGAGTCATTTGAAGCACGAGAATTACCAATGCAAGTAATGCGCTAAGCCAAGGTTTTTTTCTTATAGGAGTCACTAGGATTGTTGTGAAGAAGATACAGTGTAATGTTCCAAAATAGATCCAATTTTTTGGAAACATAAAATATGTTGAGATGCTGATAATTAGTGCCGCTATTCCGATCTTTGCGAGGCGAATTAGGTAGGGACGTGGGTGAATCTTTCCTGGGTGTGCCATGCACATTGAGACACCTACTGAAAACATAAAGAGAGTCACAATAAGGCGTGGAAGATAGTACCAAAACCCTGGTCTAAAAAATTCAACATCCACAAAACCAAAGACATCAAGATCATAAGTAAAGTGGAAGATAATCATTAAAATGACGGCAACACCTCTGGTCAGGTCAATTAGGTGGTATCTCTTTTTTACTGTTTGTGAATCTTGTGTCATTTCTAAATGATAGCATAATCTCTTAATTTATGGTCAAAAGTATTCAAAGCTGATAATTTGATCCATACAAAAAGGTGGATAATGACAATTTCAAATAAAGCACATGAGCTTCTTAGGGAGCTCGATCCTGCACAATTTAATCAATATATTTCTGCAAACTTCTTTGATGATAGCTTTATGGCAAATGAAGAGGATGCATTGAAGAAAAAGGCCCTACTTTATAGTGCTCTTACTATTATAAAAAAAGTTGGCCCGGCATCACTATTTGTTATGACTTTTAGAGAAGCCGAAAGTTTTCTAAGAGATAATGCTAGTGAGCATAGCTGGCCTAATGTTTTGGATTTAAAAAAGTGGTTTGAAACAATCTTGCAAGAGATTCAAAAAGAATTTTTTGAAAATGCACTTATGAATAATAAGATTGAGATTCTTAATTGGGAGAAATTGTCTTTGCAAGAGCGAATTCAGAAAATGGCCCTACTTATAGATAATGTGAATACTACATTGGAGAGTTATAATTTAGGTCAAATTGAATTATTTAGCATTGAAGAAAATGAGGTCTGTGTAGATGATGGGATAGCTTTTGGTGGCTTGCGTCAGTTACAGGCCGATAGTTTAAAAGAAATTATTTACGATGGAATCGCTAAGTATTTGAACTTTAGCTTTCAATCTCAGCGTATAAAATTAGTTGCGCAGTGATGTATAAGCAGTTAATATTAGATAGCTATACGGTAAAGAAAATTAACAAATTAGATATTATAAAAGAGGAAGTAGAATGAAGTTAACGGCCCTTGCACTTATCACACTAGGTATTTTTTCAATGAATACTGCTCACGCTCAAAGCGCGGCCAAAGGTAAGACTCTATATTCACGTTGTATTTCATGCCACGGGGATAATGGGGAAGGAAAGAAGTCGATGAACGCTCCTCGTATTGCTGGACAATACGACTGGTATATCTATTCATCACTTGTTCAGTTTAAAACTGGTGAAAGAAAGAACCCAGATATGTTACCATTTATTAAAGGTCTGAACGACTCAGACTTTAAAGATCTTGCTGCTTATATCTCTACGCTATAATTGTAGAAAGATCTCAGTTTTTTACAATATTATTTACTAGGAAGGAATCATGGTAAAGGCCATTCAATTAGGTGAACTAAGTTTTGAGTCAGTTACATCTCAAAAGAAAGTAAAAGACGTTTACGACTATAACGTTGAGGCATTTTCTGATAGTCCAGATTTCAAGTGGACATTAGATGATATTAAGAAAGAGTTGTCTGATGGTTGGCAGCTTTATTCAGTAAAGTTATCTGAGGAGATTATTGCAGCTGCTTTCGTTAAGAAAGAGGGTGACAAACTTCTTTGTAAGAATACATCGATTAAGATGCAACATAGTGGAAGTGGTTTTTCTCACAGAATCATGGACTTTTTTGAGCAAGCAGCGAGAGAGTTTGATGTGAAGGAAATTGTTCACTTCTGTTCAATTGATAATTTCAGACAGTATTCACTAAATGAAAGTCACGGTTATGAGAAGACGGCCCGTCGTCTTGGAAATAACGGACACACTACTGAGTGGATTAAGCAAATTAGTAAGTAGTAGCAGGATAATGTCTTGTGCTTAGGGGAGACTCGTAGCGAGTCTTCCCCCAACTCTTTTCGATTCTTCCCGTCTTATTATCGATAATTGCTGTAAATGATTGCGGCATCCCATTTACATCACGATTTACAATATAAATACTCTTATCTGTTATTTTTAACCTCTTTACGATTTCGAATTCACTATCTGCAAGGATAGGCAGGTTCTTTTTAACTTTCTTAATTACAGCGATGTCTTCTTTTGTGAGCTCTTTAGCAACTTCTGCGAGTGAGTCTGATTCGCTCACTTCTGTATTTGGCGTTGCTGTAGAAGGGATCGATGCAATTTTTCGTGAGTGATCGCTATGGCCGTGGTGATGCTTGCGCGCTTTAAAGCGTGTCTTCTTCATACTGTCTGTAGGTGAGTATTCTTTAGAGATCGTTTTTGCATCATTTTGATATGAAGAAATAATAAATAATGCTGCTAACGAAATACTGCAAAATATTAAAAACTTTCTCATCGAGGCCTTCTTTTGATTGCGTCTATTGCTCAATCGTAAAGTTAATATTTAAAATACTAAAAGGTTCTTCACCCGCAAATTCATAGTCTTTAAAATCGTCATAGTTCGAACTACTAAGATCATGGTAACAGTCTTCACAATTTGCAAATGTCATACGTAGACGACAAGATACTTCTGTTCCTAGTGGTATATTTTTATTGATTTCAAAGAACATAATATTTGAGTCAGTAAAGAGTGGTGCTCCTTGCTCGGCCTGCATTGTTTCTTGCCAGTTTGACTTTGGTGCCATGAATGGAATGTTTTGAACATTTGTGCTTGGAATTGCTTTTACGAAACAATTATTTAAGTCATTCTGAGTGCGGTCTTCACCTTGACCTAAACAGTCTTTTTCAAGAAGTCCAATATCTGACTTCATTTTCTTTAAGAATTCATGTTGGTTTAAAAGTTTTGTACTTGTTCCATCATTATAAGTAAGCATACAAACAGGCATGATTCTTCCTGTGTCGTTGTAATTAGTTTCATTTATAGGGTCACAAGCTTTTCCACCTTGTGAAACAGAAGGGTAGCCATCACTTAGATTTGAGCATGGAACTCCATCTTGCATATGGGCCCAATCTGAAGCAAGGATTCGTGTTCCTGCCATGATTGAACTAGAATTGTTATAGACGCTAACAAATAGACCTACGATCTCTCCAGGTGAAACTTTACCGTTTCCATTATTATATCGTGCATCTACTGTTGTAACTTCTCCAACATCCATTTGATTTTGAATTGTTTGATACACTGAAGAGCGAATATCAAATACACTTAATGATGAGTAAGAAGAGCGTGTGTCTTTAATAAGTAGATTCTTGTTAATAAGCTCTGACTTTTTACGATTAAGAGGATTAACAGTAATATTTGTCGTTGAAACTGAGTTTAAGTTATTATTGTAAGTTCTAAAAAGTAGCAGCCCGTATGAATCAAATAGTTGTTCTAAATTGTCTTTAGAAAAATTTTGGTATGTGCATAGGTTGTATTGGCTATTTGTAATATTATAAACATTTCTAGCAAGTGATTGCGAAAAACGTCTGAAGTTAATTGGATTCACTGATTTAAGCCATTCTTTTGCATATTGTTGATCAAGGTTGATTTGGCCACTAAGACCATCTTTTGCCTGTGCTGATAGATCTCCTAATTCTCCTAATGATTCAACAAGTGCGTAGAATACAAGTTTCTTTGCACCGTCAATATTACCTGTACAACGTGTACTAAGTTCCTTTGTTAAAGCAACAAGAAGGTGACTGATGATTTGGCCATCGACGTGAATATCGTCAACACGGCTTTCTGTGTTGTAAACGTCGTAACCTAAGTATTCAGGATAGCTTAGTCTTGAGTTTTCATCTGTTGAAATACCTGCAATGTGCATTGAATCGTCTTCTGAGATCGGGCGTGAAGCATTTGCAAATTTACCTAGTCCCCATTCACCCATGTGTTCTCTATTATTTGTGAAGTATGAGAAGTAATCTGCAATACCTTCATTTATCGAATAGGCCTCATCGTGACCAAAGTAGCCTAATGCAGATTCTTCAAGACAAATTGGATTTGATGTATTTAAACAAAAGGCAGCGTTAAATGCTCTGTTTCTGTGGTTCATTAAACGATCAACAATTGCATGTCCAAATTCGTGATAAATGACAGAAGGGTCTTGGGCCATCTTAATATTTTGATAACCAGGAATATAACCTAATTTGATTAGGAAGTTACTAGGATCAAAACTAGCATTTTTTCTAAGGCTAGCATCTGCGTGGACAACCAATTTTGCCTTATTAGAAGCATTCCAGTACGCCTTGTGTAGGTCTGTATTTGTCGGTACTGAAGTATCATATGAAACTTCATTTAAGCGGTCGTAGACATAAGTTGTCACATCACCTAGATAAGTATCGATTACTTTTGCTGTATGATAGAAAGCATTGATTTGTAAGAACTCTGTAGTCGTAACAGGAAATGCCCATTTTCTCGATTCATTTTGAAAAGCTGATACACCAGCATCTTCAGTTACTTCGAGGCAATCTCCAATAAGTGAGCACGACTTTGTTAAGTATTCATTGCTTGTAATGTAAACAGGTGAGCGAGTTATTAGTGTTGATAAATCAGTATTCTCATCAGCAGCATAATCGCTTAGAACTAGTGGGTTGGCCGTTAAGATACGGCCATAATTTGCTGATACAGTGTTTTGTGTATTATTTAATGCTGATCCACCAGATCCTTCTCTTGATGAAGATGCTTGATCGACTACACATGAAGTTGCAAGGATACTGATACACCCTAAAGTCCCTAGTGTATGAAGTATTTCTTTTCTTTTTTTAACTATACGTACCGCAAATTTCAATTAGGCCTCCCATGCCCTTGAATCAATATAATCTTTTATTCTTTTCGTCTTATTGAATCATTCCATCTGACGCTAGGTCACGATCGATCTTTTCAATAAGTCCTGGAATAAATCCTTTTTGACCGTATTGAGAACCATTGATGGCCGCACAAGCAGTTCCACTATATTTCTCACCAATACGGTTCCATTCACTTTGTAGTCCTGGAGAGCTAATTTGAGTAATAATCTTGGCCTCGTAAGCAACTCCTAAAGCGACTAACTTATCTTTTTCAAAGTCTTTTCTTTCTCTCGTAATACATTCTTCTTTTGCTGTATCGGCCTTACTGTCACATAGTTTACCAACGTATTGGTCACGCCCAGAAGAGAGCATTTTACAAAGACCTTTTCCATCATAATCACCACTAATTTCTGATGCTCTATTCTTAAGAGACTGAATCTGTTGAGCGATAATTAGGTTCTTATCAGAAATCTCCTTAAGAGCATCATCACTCATTTGAGTATCTTCTTTGATAAAGTTTTGAATCTCTTCTTTATACTTACTCTCATCTTCAGATAGGTTGTCTGTTAACTTGTCTGTTAGAGATGTAATAAGTTGCTCATCATTTTGTCCACTATTAGAACAAGCGCTTTGTAGCTGAGCTAGAGATTTACCACTATTTGTTGACTCTTTAGAATCTCCATCTGATGGAATACTTCCTTCCGCTGATGCACTTGCACATAACTTCTTATACTCAGAGATTTGTTCAAAAATTAGTGTACTTGATGATCCACCATTCATTGCCATTTGAAGAGGTGACTGTCCACCTGCTTGGGCCTGTAGGATTGAAGCGATCTCAGTTGCATCTGAATAAAGATCACTTGCATTATTGTCTCCAGTACAACCTGGTCCTGGACTAGAGTCCTGTAGACCTTTTAACTTGTAACAGAACTCAACCTGTTGTTGTGATGCCTCGGCAGCTTTCTCTGCACCTTCTTTCGCTGCTTTTTGAGCTGCTTGATTTCTGTCGTTAATTGCAGTGGCACAGTTCGATACGAACTCTTGCCATTTTCCTCTTTCTTCTTGAAGGCTCTGGTTAATTTTTTCAACTTGAGAAGCTAGGTGAGTATTTTGATTCTCAAACCATTTGTTAAGGTCTGCTCTCATGCTTGCACTGTTACCATTCATTCCTGCAAGAAGGTCACGCATAAAGACTTCAGGATCTTTTTCTAATAGAATACCTTTCGTTTCAGCTTCATCCATTGCTTGATCAAGGTCTTGAAGTTTTCCAAAAGTTAAACCTGAAGAAGCTGGAATACCATATGCTCTTGCCATTTCTGGTGTTAGGTTAGGGAACATATTTTTGTATGCATGATCCGAAACTTTTTGCATATGTGCTTGCATTTGCGCCATAAGTGCTTTTGCTTTATTTTCGTATTGCTGCATTTGTGCGTTGTAGACGTCTGCTTTTTGCTTAAGTTCTGCTGTTTTTGCGTTTACTAGTGTTTCTGTAAAAGTAGCACATGTATTAACATTGTCTGAACAAGCTGCGGCCTGTGTTACACAAAATGATTTACTAGAAGTTTCGTAAACATCTGGGCCACACTTGCTAAGCTCAACTGCATTTCCATTACAGTTGTAAATAAGCTCATCGATTTCGGCCATGATACTTCCACTTCCTTCAGAGGCAAGTGTTCTCTTTGTAAGAGACTGAAGTTCTTTAGCTTCTGCCTTAAGTGCTTTCGCTTCAGCACGGTATGTTTCAAGGTTTGCTACATCACCAGCTGGCTTAAGGTCACCATTGTAGATGGCCACACATTCATTTTTAATATCGCTATAGTATTCTCTAGCTGTTTTTGTCACACTTTTTCCACTGCTATTAGAAACAGTGATTCTAATATCATTATTATTAAATGAATTTGCTACGCTATCTAAAGAAGATAATGAAGTCGGATCAGAGAAGGCATTTGAAGCAGCTCTTTTAAAAGATGATAGTGTATCACCTTGGTTCCCAAGTCTAACGTTATCAAATGAGTTAACTGCTTGGTTAATTGGAGTCGAGTAGGCTGCGGCATTTTTACCTGTCATACATTCGATAATGAATTTTTCTTTGTATGAGTCTTCTGATTTTGAAGCTAAGCGATCAACTTTAATTAAAAAACTTGGATCATCAAATTTTGGAAGGTCTGCATCGCTTACACCAAGACTAGAAAGCATTGTTTGAACTTTCTTAAGTTTTGCTGTTGTATTTTGAGCAGCAAAAGTTCTTGCAGATGAGAATAGGTTAGCAAATTGAGTACCTTTGAAAAGGTCTTCTCTTAATGCTTCATCATATCCACCTGTAGCAAGTCTTTGAGCAACTTTCTTCTTATCAGACTCAATTTGATTTCTCATTGTGATAAGAGAGCTTCCTCTAAAGCGCTTTGCTTTACGGTCATCACTGCTCATTCTATCTTTTAATCCTACTAGGCCACCTTGCTTCTTGATGATTTTATTTACATCATATGCTTCTACACATGAAGCAGGCATTAATTTGTTAAAGTCAGTATTAATAAAGTCCTGACTTACGTTATTTCCACCACCATTTAGTAGGGCATGGATTTCTTTAATTTTGATTCTATTCTTCTTTTGAATTTCTGCTACTTGCTTAAGCTCTGCTTCGAATTGTTCAATCATGCGATCATACTGAGATGTCATTGAAGCAAAGTTATCTTGAATACTCTTCATACCATCTTCGATACATTGAGATCCAATGTAAGGAGGTGTGTTTCTTGGTTTTAGAAAACTTGTATATTCGTTTAAAATATTTTGTCCAAACTCTAGTGCCTGCTCTGGAATTTTTAGATTCCCACCAATATTACAAGCTCCGTTTGGTGCAAGGATTGGCTCAGGTGCAAGAGGACAATTAAATGCAGGGTGCATTCTTCTAGACTGAAGCTTTTGTTGAGCATCGGCCTTTGACTTGTTGAAAGCTTGAAGTGCTTGGATCTCTGTATTTGAAAGACGTCCTTGGTTGTACATTTGTTGAGAGATATCCCCAATCATGTTTAGACCACCAATAACCGTCTTCATACCTGAACCAGACGTGAACTCTGACCAAGACTCACCATTTTTCTTAAAAGCGAATGCGCTCATTGGAATAGATGAATGAATAAGAGTCAGTGCCATTACGCTAACTTTAACTTTTTTGAAAGAGGAACTCGTTCCTTTCTTTCCTAAGTTATTTTGCTCTTTGGCCTTCGTTAATCTTTTCACTTTACTTCCCCTGTCAATTCAATGCTTTATACTTATCGACATTTTAGTAATTTTCTTTATTTTATTAATGAATCGATGCCTGACCTAATAAATTGGTTAATAAAATGGCCAGGGGTGCAAATAAGTCGCTGATTTTATGTGATGGAACATGAGATTTCATAGTGTTAAAATACTTCTATAATTGAGAATATTTAAAATTTCAGTGCCAAAAATAGTGGCCGTTGGTTGATTTATCTATGACGTTTTATTCAAATCGCTACCTAAGAATTACTGCTACCATCATCGATTTATGCCTGTGCTTATTTATAAGTTATGCTCTACTTGGTAGTGAATTTATCTTATCCATTACAAATGCTATTTTTTCGATAAAAAATCTAAGCGCTTCACTACAGCATCTCTATGTTTATCTGATGACGTATTTTCTCTACGTTTTCTATTGCTCATTATTTTTCAGCATAACAATTGGACAATACTTTTGTGGTGTAAGGATCATTGCTAATACGGCCATGCAAAAGAGATTGGGTGCAATCATGCGCTTGATTCTCTTACCAGTACGCTTATTACTTGATGTTTTTGCAAAGGGGATTGAGTCTCCATTTAGTGTGAGGCTTACAGCATCCCGAATTACATATAAGTCAAAAGTAGTCTCTTATCTCATGGCCACAATCATCTGTGTTGTTGCAATTGGAGTAACTCCATTTAGTGCCTTAATGTATAAGCAACAATTGTTTAGCTCGCAGTTTGTTGATTTCGGCCTAAAAACTTTTGTTGAGGGTGAAATTACTGATTTTGAATCTTTTGCTGAAATTGGCTCAACATCTTTGGGATTTTCAAGTTTTACAAATTTAGATAATTCGAGATTTACAATTAGGCCTAGTTTTGAAATTAGAAAAGTTGATTCGAAAACGATTTATCGTCCACTAATTTCTATTTGGGATACGAAGCTTAATAATAAGGGAATCTTTAAAATTTCTTCTCGCTTTGATCTTTATTCGTTGGTTAAGATTGCTCGTGATAATCTGTTTCTATTTGATCTGTATTATCCCGAGTTGAGTAAAGTATTAGAGTTATCAAAAAGGGGAGATGATGAACTTTACTATTTAAGTAGTAGAGCTAGTTTGGAGTTATTTGAATTGATTTCAAATGCATTTCTCGTTAACTATAAAAGTATTCCGAGTTTACTATTAAGGGGTCATTTTCAATTCCTTCCTTATCTTCAACTTAAGTTAGAATTAGAGAAGTTACTTGAAATAACTAATGATAATTATATCGACTTTATTAAAAGTGGTGAAAATATCCTGATTAGAAAAAAAGATTATTCTGGTGAAAATATAATTTACCGTGAGACTTTTTTCAGCCTTTCACTTCTAAGGCCTGTCGTTTATAAAAGCATTTGGGACAGAAACCTTGATAATGATAAAGCGCAAACTGCTTTTGCAAATGCTCTTTTTTTTAAAGCAAGATGGGGAGAGCAAGTAAGTGAACGCTTAGCAATTTGGGTAAAAGATCAGATTTTTAATCCATTGGCAGGTTTTGATCTTATCTCTAATAATTCACAAGTCGAGATCTCGAAAAACTACTCCCGTGGACTAGAGAACTACCTAGTTGAATATTACAAGAAAGATGCAATTAGAGCGATAGAGTCTGGAAATGATAATTATATTTCTAGTGTACGTTCGGCCTTACAGCGATTTGCATTAGTTTTTCAACTAGCAATGGAAAAAAATGTAAATTCTTATTCAAAGGCAACAATAAAAGGTTTTAATGATATCTTACTTGCTCTAAAATTAAAGGATGCAAAAATGCTTTCAGAATTAAAGAGTAATTCTGAAGACAAGAAAAAAGATACGTCAAAAAATACTAAAAAGAATAAAAGTAAGCGCAAACGCAAGCGTTAAGAAGTAACAAAGGAAGTTGAGAGATGACATTATGGATGGCAGTCGTCTATGGAATTATTCAGGGGCTAACAGAATTTTTACCAGTTTCTAGCTCTGGACATCTCGCTCTACTACCTTTTATCTATGAGTTTAAAGACCCAGGTATTTTCTTTGATTTGGCCATGCACGTAGGGACTGCTCTTGCGGTTGGTATCTATTTTCATCACGATGTGAGAAGAATTGCTAAGAACTCTTTCTTATTTTTTATTCCCGGAAGAAGCTGCGATAACTTTACTAAGAACTTTATTATAGCAACTTTCTTCACGGGCTTTTTTGGCCTAATCTTAAAATCTACGGCCGAAACTTATGGCCGAAACGAAGTCTTTATTGCATTTAATTTGGCGTTCTTTGGTATTTTACTTTTTATTTCAGATCGAATCGGTAAGACGAATAAAAATATGGAAGGCTTCAGGGCATCTTCTTCAATTGTAATAGGCCTTTCGCAAGTTCTATCAATCTTTCCTGGTGTTTCTCGTTCTGGAATAACAATAACGGCAGCTCGATTTCTAGGGCTTTCAAAAGAGGATGCTTCTTCTTTTTCATTCCTTTTATCTCTTCCCTTAATCTTTGCCGCATTCTTATTAAAGTCTTACAACTTGATTGGCAATCCACAAGACGCTCAATTTGAGGTTTTAAATTGTGCTATTGGCGTTCTTGTTTCTTTTCTTGTAGGCCTTGCGACAATACATTTCTTTATGAAATTGATTAAGCGAATTCAATTCAGCTACTTTCTGATCTATCGCTTAATCCTAAGTGCTTTAGTTTTTTATCTTCTCAATTGATTCGTCGATTGAAATTCTTGGAGAATAGCCAAAATCATTTAATGCGTTATTGTGTTTAAAATAATGAGATGTTCCCATTTGAAGGGCCACAAATCTTGTCATTGCCGGTTGGCCATCGTATTTACCGATTAACTTATAGATGAACTCACAAATTGCACCAATAATGTAGACTATCCTTAATGGTACTTTCTTTGTTAAAGGAGCAACTCCTTTTGCCATAAGTAGTTCATTAATAAAGTGCCATAGATTTACTGGTCGCTCTTGACCAATAAAATAGGCCTTACCTTTATTCTTGGCCTCTCCAACTAGCTCATTAAGGGCCATTACATGCGCATAAGAGGCATTCTCGACATAGTTAATATCGACGAGATTATCTCCATGACCAATTATTTTTAATCGTCCACTCTTGGCCCTTTCAACTAGAGTAGGGATGATATTCTTGTCTCTTTCTCCGTAGATTAAATGAGGGCGAATTGCTGTTGTTAGAAGATCTTGAGTGTTTGCTGCAAGGACAAGCTTTTCCGCAATAGATTTTGTCCTGGCATATTCATTCAAATAATTTTCTGGATATTCTAAGGCTTCATCACCATTTTTTATTTCATCTTTTCCAAAGACAACACTTGGGGTACTCGTGTAGACAAGATATTTAACGCCTGCTTCTTTCATTGCATTTAAAAGATTTTTTGTTCCTTCAATATTAATTCTTTCAAAATCTTCTTTTCTTCCCCACATCCCAACTTTTCCGGCAACGTGGAAAACAGCATCGATTTCAGACAATGCGTTTCTGATATCTTGATAATTGGTAAGGTCTCCTTGGTGTGTTTTTATACCCAGCTCTTTAACTTCATCAGTTTCACGTCTAGAGAAGTTAAATACATCATGACCTGCGGCCAAAAGATCCTTTGCTATATGATAGCCTAAAAAGCCTGTTACACCTGTGACGAGTATTTTCATTTAATTACCTAAGTTTTCCCTGTTGTGCCATTTGGGCCAGTGCTTTGCGATCAATTTTTATATTATGTCTAATATCTACTGGAAATTTAGAACAGATGTAGATCTCATCTATATCTTTAGTATGACTATATTTATTTGCCATAATCTTAAGCTCTTGCTTAAGGCGTGATTTATTAAGAACTCGTCCTTTCGGTTCAATACTCAGGGCAGGACGAACACGGTTATTTCTTAAAATCCAAATCAGTGCCGATTTATTTACTTGAGGGTGCTTATTGAAAATCGCTTCCGTTGAAATAGGGTAGTATGTCGTAGCGTGGGCCTTTACCTGATGGGCCTTTCTTCCATAAAACCATACACGCCCTTGTGCATCTATCTTTCCAAGGTCTCCCATTCGGTGCCAGAATGTATCACCATCATAAATTTTAGCTTCTCTCGTTTTGTTTGGAAGCTCATGATAGGCCGCTGTCGCAGTTTTTGTACGAACAATAATTTCCCCAACAACACCTTTTGCTAATTGCTTAGTATCTTGAATGTCTTTGATAACACCATCAACATCTTTAATGATTCTAATTTCGACACCAGGACAAGGTAGGCCTATACAAGTTCCACCACCTTGTGCCGTCTCAAATTGTGTGTTCGTTAAGACTTCTCTTCCATTAAAGCAGCTCACAGGCAAACACTCAGTTGCTCCATAAGGTGTATAAGTGTCAGCATCCTCTCGTTCAAGGCGAGCGATTAGTTTTTCATGGACTTCATTTCTAACTGGCGCTCCAAACATGACGACATATTTCACCGTCTTTAGTGTTTGGTTGGTTTTCTCTAGGTAGTCCCCAACGCGCTCCCAAATTGCTGGTGAGCCAGCAATGAAAGTGGCACCATTATCATTAATATTCTTAACAAGTGCCTCAGGATTACATTTTGCAGGCTTGCTTGGGTTCATATCTGGAATGACACTCGTCATCCCCATCGACATTGTAAAAAATGAAAAGAGGGGAAAGCCTGGTACATCAACATCTTCAGGTGTTAAGCCAAAGAGTTCTTGTAAGACATCAGTTTGACGATTAAAGATCTCATGAGTGTATTCTACACCCTTAGGTCTTCCTGTTCCGCCTGATGTAAAAAGAATTGCTGCAAGATCAGAATTTTCAACTTTCTCAGTATCATATGTTAGCTGATCTTTTTCTTTTAGTGACTTGATTGTTGTTAAATGTGAAAATAGTTTACCTTCAGTCGTAAAATATTTTTTTATACTTTTGAAGCTATCCTTTTTAAACATTCTTAGGATATGAACAATATTTACTGCAATTAGGTAGTCAGGTTTTGCATCTTTAATCGCTTTAAAAAGGTTTTTAAGTCCCATTCCAGGGTCAATTAAAATTGGTATTGCTCCAATTTTAAAAAGTGCAAATGTTAGGGCAGGAAAGTCAAAAGATGGCCTTACAAATAAAAGAACCTTGTCTCCTTTTTGAATTCCTTCCTGGTTTAATGCAGCTGCATAGTGAGAGCTTAATTGATTAAATTCTTTAAATGTCAGCTCATCATAGTGATAACCACTACCAGTTTTTTTAGGGAATTTTAAACAGATTTTATCAGGCGTCTTTTGGGCCCAATTTTCGATCCTATGCGCGATATTCATTTAAGAAACCTTTTATTTCCTTAAGACAATTTTCTTTCTCATCTTCAATCACGTAGTGGCCAGCATCTTGGTATACTACATACTTGCTGTCAGGGTAAAAATCCTTCCAACGCTTTAGGAAATCCATATTAAAACAGAAGTCTTGAGCTCCCCAAAGAAACATCTTAGGGCATGTTACATTTTTCAAATTGTCTTCAATTTGAGAAAGCTTCGAATATGTTGGATGTTTACTTGATAAAGGGATATCCTTTACAAAGCGAGCTGTCGCAATACGATTTGCATAGTTATTGTAAGGATGAAGGTATCCTTCTTTAATATGCTTTGCTAAAGGCTTTGTCGTCGTCATAAAAGTTGCAGGCCAAGCGAATGCATTAAATGCACGCACCATTGGCTCTCCAATTACAGGCAGCTTACAAAGGGCAATTCTTTTTGGAATATCAAGAGATCTGAATGCTGCTGTATTTAGTAAGATTACACCAGTTACATCTTGCGGGCGTGATGTTGCAACACCCATTCCAATCGCACCACCCCAGTCATGAACAAGTAGTTTAAATTTTTTCACTCCCAATTTATCTAGGAGAGTCAATACATTGTTAATATGATTTTCTAATGTATAGTCATAATCTTGTGGCTTATCTGAAAGTCCACAACCAAAATGATCTGGCACAATACAGCGGTATGTATCTTTTAATTCATTTACAATATTTCTGTAATAGAACGACCATGTTGGGTTTCCGTGAAGCATAACAATGACTTCAGCATCTTTATTTCCTTCGTCTAGATAGTGATATTTCTTATTCTCAATTTCGATGAAGTTACTCTTATATGGATATTCTGCTTTCCAGTTCATTACCAACTTACTCCTAGTACTGAGCATGATAGCCCAGACCCAATGCCTACAAGGGCAATTTTCTTACCTTTTTCAATTCCTTCAATGTCATTCATCTTTGCAAGAGTGATTGGTAGTGCGGCAGAGCCGGTATTTCCCAATGTATCAAAGGTATCAAAAGTTTTATGATTAAGTAGACCAAGTTCTCCCAAGACTATTTCTTTGTGGGCCTTTCCTACTTGATGGCCAATCACAATATCAATCTCGTCTTGATTAAGTCCTGAGTCAGCAAATGTTTTCTTTGCAAGGGCCTTTCCATACTTTAGTAATTCCTCTGAATCCGTCTCCATTACTAAAGATTCTGGATTCCCATCACCTTGACATAATTTATTTGCCGCTGAATCACTACGATTTGTAATAGAAGTAATTTGCGGCGCACTTGGTGCTTCGCTTTTGTGAGCAAGGCAGTAGGCGACACCTGCTGAACCAATTGTTAAATTTGCAAAGAATTTCTTCACAGATTTTCTTGTAATTGACTCGTCTTCATTTAAAGTTTTGATAGTATTTTCTAATAGAGGAGCGCTGTTTTCACCTGAAACAATAATGGCCCTTTTAATCGCACCTGTTTCAATCATATTGGCAACCACTTCCCAAGCACTCACCATTCCAAGACAAGCATTTGAAATATCAAAGAGCATGCACTCGCTAGACATCTCTAAATTTGAGTGTATTACTGAGGCTGTTGATGGCTCAAGAAAGTCACGACATACACTTGAGTTGATAAGAAGATTTACATCTGCTTTTTTAATTCCTTTCTTAGATAATTTATCTAAGAGTTTATTTGCAGCTTCTGTTGCAATTGAACTTGGCCTAGTTGAGTTAGGCCAAAAACCACGTGATTTGATTCCCGTCATAAGCTCAAGCCTTCCTTGTGGAAGCTTTAGTCTCGTGTAAAGAGGTGAGAGCAGCTCTTCAAGTTTATCACTTGTTAGAACCTCTGGCGGTTTGATGTATGCATAGTCTTCTATTACAACATTATTATATTTCATATGGTGCCTTTTATTCCATTAATCCATGTAGGTTTGCCATGGAAATTCCACTTAGCATGGATCCGATAATCCCAAGGAAGCCTTGATCCGTTCCGCATAGATAAAGTCCTTCAACTGGAGTTCTTCCATCTCTTAGCTTATCTGTTGATCCATATACACATCCACGAAGGTGTCCAGTGTAGCGCTCAATTGTATGTGGAGTGAAAACATCTTTGAATTTCACATCAAGTGAGGCATTTGGATATATATTTTTTAAAGTTTGAAGTGATTGCTCATAAACTTCATTTTTCATCGCAAGGTAAGCCTTGCGATCTGAGTTTACTAAATCTTTCCATTTTTCATAATTTGCCATATAGGTAAGGCGAATAACTCCCTCATCACTATCATCACTTGCAAAATTATTTGGAAAGCAGATTACGGCGCTCTTATTGTCAATAAAGTCGCTTGGCCCGCGATACTGATAATCTTCTCTCTCATTATAGAAAAGAATAGTATCATTCATGTCAAAGTCTTTTGGTCGCTCATCAAGACAAAGAATTGTTTCACAAAAAGTCATCGGTCCTACTGCAACCTTTTGTGCGCTTTGACCTTCTGTAATGGCCATCGTTTCTGGATGTCCCATGCTTGAGATGACCTTGTCACATTCAAGGATTTCACCATTTTCAAGAGTAACACTCGTTACTTTATCTGAGTTAGTGTTAATAGAAGCAACACCTGCGCGAAAACGAAGTTCTCCGCCAAGTCCTTCATACTTATCAAGTAAGAGGTTAATGATTTTTCTAACCCCACCATCAGGTCTTGCAAAACCTTCAAGGTAGATACTCTTAAACATGATAACAAATTGAGAGAAATCCATATCATCTTCCCATGCTGATCCGTAAATCAACAGCGGAGCAAAAATCATGGAAATTAGCTTTTCATTCTTAATATATTTTCTGGCAACATCTTTTGCCATATAAGTTTCATTATTTAGGGCGACTTCGTTGAAGTCTCTAATATAGACAACAAATTGATTAAACTCATCAATTGATGCTGGGAATTTGTCTGCAATTTCTTGCGTAAGAACTGCAAAGTCATTTGTAAATGTCAGTGTTGTCTCAGGGAATATAATCTTTGATTGTTTCTGTTCAATAAGATCAAGTTCTGACCAAGGAATTCTTAGTTGTTTAAGAAGTTTTGTTAGAGGTTTTCCTCTTTCTCCTCTGGTCGCAAAATTTGTTAGGGCATGAAGGCCAACATCGAAATTTCTTTTACCGCGACGGTAGTAAGAGTTAAGCCCTCCTGAAATTGAGTGTTTTTCTAAGCACACAACTTTCTTGCCAAACATAGCAAGGCGAATGCTTGCTGCAAGTCCACTCATTCCAGCGCCAATTACAATTACATCATATTTTTGTGTCATAGTTTTTACTTTATAAAAGGGCCACGGTTGTGGCCCTTATTAAATTTATTGAAATTTTGGTGTTAGGTAAGCAACACAAGAGTTCATTGAAGCTAGCTCAGGGTAATCTTCTTGAGGTACTTCAATTGAGTGTTGTTTCTTAAGTTCCATTACGATATCAAGGAAGTCCATTGAATCTAGGTCTAGTTGATCTCTTAGTGGAGTTGCATCATCGATTGAAGTTACATCGTCATCAACTGCAATGTCTGCGATAATATCAACTACGATTTGTCTTACTTGTTCTGGTGTCATATTTTTCTCCTGTGATAATTTAAAGTTAAGCCTTAGCTTCGTATTTTTTTATAATTAAAGTTGAATTAATTCCTAACATCCCAAATGAGTTGTTAAGGATATATTTAACGTCTTTCTTTAGTGGTGCTTCAAGTACAAGCTGATCCATTGCACACTCAGGATCGATTTCATCAATCTTGTGACATGGGTGTACTAGGCCATCTTCAAAACTAGGTAGGTTCCCTGCAAGCTCAAGTGCTCCGGCCGCACCCATTGCATGACCAATTAAACCTTTGGTGCAATTTACTGCAACTTCTGGTGCATCTTTAAAAGCTTCTTTTATTCCTGCTACTTCTTGGATATCACCCATCTTTGTACCAGTTGCATGAAGGTTCACAATATCGATATCATTAATTGTGATACCTGCTTTTGCTATTGCTTTGTGGACACATTCCATCTGGCGCTCAGGATTAGGAAGAACAAAGTCTGTTGCATCACTATTTGTATGATAACCTGCAACTTCTCCGTAAATCTTAGCTCCACGAGCTAGAGCATCTTCTAATCTTTCTAAAGTGTAGACACATCCACCTTCTGAGATAACGATTCCATTTCTATTATTATCAAGTGGGCGCGAGGCACGCGTTTGATCTTCTGGAAAATCTGCTAGTGCACCTTGTGCTTTGAAAGATACATGGTTACCAAATGAGTTCGATGACTCTGAAACTCCACCAGCAAGTGCAAGATCAACTTCTCCAAGTTGAAGCATTTGAACTGCTTGAATTAGTCCCATATTTCCTGCCGCACACGCAGCTCCAATTGTATAGTGAGGTCCAGTAATTCCAAGGTTTAGTGAAACTTCCCCTGCAGGATTATTTGCAACTGTTCTTGGGTTATGGTGATGAGTCCAAAGCTCAGGCTTTTCTTCATTGTTTTTATAAAATTGGAAAAGCTCTTCTTCAGTTTCAACAGGTCCGTGCTCTGTAATACCTAAGTAAATACCAATTCTTGATTTATCAAGTGTTGCAAGATCAAGTCCAGCATCATCGAGCGCTTCTTTTGAGCAGTAGACAGAGATTCCACCGACGCGAGTTCCACGTTTTCTCATTTTTCCTTTTTGGTGCTTTCTTTCGTCAAAGTCACATTTTCCTACAGGGATCTGGCCCATAAAACGTACTTCTTCATAAGTGATTCCCGACTTTTGCTCTAAAAGAGCGCAGCGGAATTCATTTAAGCTATTTCCATTTGGTGCAGTAAGGCCTACACCCGTGATGACAACACGAGATAAGTTCATTCATTAACTCCATTATTACTATGTTTTTCATTTTCTATTTTTGAAACAATATTAAGGAAAGAGTTCCTTAAACCAGATGTGATCCCTGACTTTATTTGATTAATATCTGTCAGTGAGTTCTTCAGCACTTTAGTGACCATTGGAAACTTTTCAATGGCCATATAAGGATTATCAAGCTCCTTGCTAATAGAGATGATAAATTCACTTAGAGACCTAGCAAATCGAGTCGTTGTTAGGATGTTAGTTAAGCGCTTCTTTCTTTTTTCATCGTGAACAAATTTAAGAGATTCTTGTGTGATATTTTCAAATTCTTCGATTATTTCGAGCTCACGCTTCTTTACGATATTTGAGACAATATTGATGGCATCATCATTGGCCTCATGTATCTTCATACGTTTAATTTCTGGGTGATCATGAGTGATGATCATTTTATAAGTCGCAAGAGTCTTTAGAGCACTAGAGACTGCAGGCTGAGATAAGCCTAAGATTTTTTCAATTTCATCAGAAGCTAGTGGCCTAGATGAATAGACAAGTACACCAAAGATGGCACCTTCAATTCTTTTAAAGCCAACTTTTGAAAAAAATGCTTCATAATGAGGTAAGTACTCAAGTAGCTTCTTTTCAACAATCTCAATGTCCATATCAACAGCTTCTTTCATCTTGAAATAACCTTTATATTTTAAAAATAAAATATAAGTAATATTGTCTAAGTGGTCAATCTTAAAAGGATCCTAAATCTTTATTGGTGTGCACAGTGTCTTTATTTTGCGATGCAAGGTGCATCTTGGACCTGATATTTCTAACAGTTTCTTAAAGCACCAGTAAATAATCCAGTTTAGGGCCAATGTGGTACTAAAAACATCAACTTTATGAGACAAAAGTTGGCATGAATCTTGAACTAGTTTCATTATTCTAATTTTAAAATCACGAAGATTTTATTAATGACTGGCCTTGCTGAATAGCAGAGGTATCAATTTTTTTGAGGGAGAGTATAAATGAAAAAATTATTAGCGGTTGCAGCACTTGGTACGTTACTTGTTTCTTGCGGTGGGAGCGGAGGCTCAAGTTCATCGTCTACTTATGGAAGATACACTTCTCCATATGTGACAGCACAAGGTTTTGTATCGGCACTTAATAGTGTAGATCCTTATTACTATGACCTAAACACTCTTGAGAAGGATCAGTATGATTCTCTTAGAGAAGATTTCTTTGTTTATTTCGATGCTAAGTATAATGAGTTCGTAGCAGTTGATATTACATACCTAAGAACACTTGCATATTGGGATTACTATTCGAATAACCAAGGTTTAGCTGATGAGTTCCGTGACATTCAATCAGATGATGCTTGGGACTATGGAATCATCGGTGATGGATGGGGTGATAACTATGAAATCGTTGATTATGTAGGATCTGATGTATTTGGTGATCCAGTATTCCAAGGTTTTGATACTGGTTACTACTATGAAGATGAAGAAGAGACAATGGATACAGGTCTTATGGCCGCAAATGATGAAGAGCTACAGATGTTCAATAAAGCATCTCTATACTCTCAGGCCTTCAAGCTTCCTGCTGATAAGGCACTTTCTCTAGTAACGATGGAAAAAGAAGTTAAAAAGATGCTTGATAATGCAAAAGATGGTGAGCTACTTGAGCAAGATCAACAAGCAATCGCAAACAATATCAAGCACTTCACAGGTAAATCAATCGAAGAGTTTATGGCAGCTAAAAATGATCTAAATGCACGTGAACAAATCATTGATGATGTAGCTGGACACCTAGGAACAACGACTCAAAATATCGAAGACGTCATTCTTCCAGAGCTACTTTCAATTGAATTATAAGTCATTGAAATTATATCCAAATACCACACATTTAAGAGGGCCTGAATAGGCCCTTTTATTTTGAACTTGTACATCGCTTAAACAGCACTTGTAGATCTTTCAAAAGATCGGTCTCATGCGCCAAATATTGTTATTTTATAACGTAATGAAAATATTAAATTTAAGTATATTGATTTTACTGATCTCGATCTTAACGGCCAAAGTTTACGCCGCCGATGGACTTGTTGCCATTAATGGTGAATCACTTCCAGCAGGTGATCTTTATAGTATAGAATATGGGCCAATTGATTCAGAACAAGCATATGAGCTTCAGGCCGAAGGAGTTGATCTTTCAACTCTATCTCCCGTTTTATCTAATCTTTGGAATGGCGCCAATAATTTCTCCGATTACAAAGATGATCTCAACTTACCAATTAACGACTTTGAAACTTTGAATTTTTCTGGTGTGATTAGCTCTCCTGCGGGAGTTTTGAGGTTTAATGCACAAAATGGAGAAGGAAATTTTCAGGTACATTTATCTAAAACACTTCATACGATTCTTCTTAGAAAGAATATGCTTAGAAGATTAGGTTATGTTGTTCCAGCTTCGAAGTATCTTAAAAATATAAGAATTAACTTCAAAGATGAAAAGCAAAAAGATTACTTCAAAGATGTTGAGCTAGTAATTAAGTTGGGTGCTTCTTATAAAAACTGGCTAGTTGAAGAGGGAAGTGATTTTCTTGTTTTAAAAGATATCTTTGTAAGGCAGCCTAAAGAAGACGATTTCTATGATGTTGCTCTTACATCAATTAATGACACAAAAGACTTAAGAACACTAAGAAGTCTTATCGTGGTTTATTCACTTCTAAATCTTGAAGAATCGATTAATAAGTATTCTTTTAATTTTCTAAAAATAAAAAATGATCACTTACTTTTTGAGTATCCTAGTTCAACTGATTTCAGTGCTACTTATGATGATGTAAAATGGATTTCGCGATTAATCGGTGATCTTAATCGCCACGAGATTACCCAAGTCGTAAAGCAGTCACACTATCCGGCCGTCGTTGAAAAACTATTAATTGAAAAGATTATTGGCCGTCGAAATAACCTTATATCAACACTTAAGTTAAATGCACCACTTATTGAATATATTAAGGATATTAAAGACCCTCTTGTTAAAGATGGATTTCTAATTCCACATGAATTTGAAGGTTACGCTGGCCAGTTTAGCTTCGGTGCTAGTAAGTCGCCAATGGATGATATTCCGGCCTTTCTCTTTTCTGAAGCGCAAAGTAGTACATTCAAATGGATTACGGGCAAAATTAGTGAAGGACTTAGCGCATTTGATCTATCAAAGGCCAAGGTTAAGTGGTTACAAGAAGATTTCCTTGCAAATAAAGACTACGCTATTGATTATTTTGCGGAACATGGAGAGTTTCCACCTCTACCTTTCTCATCTTGGAAGTCTCCAGTTGTTAGAGGAAATATTATATTTGGCCGAGACATCGTTGTTGGTCAAAGCCTTGGTACGGACAACTTTGTTCAGCTTGCTGACACAATTGGCTTCACAACAAACCTTGGCCTATTTATTGGCCTAGAAAGATTTATTTCTCAAACAACAGGTGGGTCAGTTTTTCCAAATATTGGGATCAATACAAGTTACACGCATGTAAGGCCAGTTCAAGACCTAAGAGTCGCCGTAAAGACTCCATATAAGAATATGCTAGTAGGTAAGACACTTCGTAATATTGAAGAAAAGCTTAAGCAGTCAATCAATATCTCAGACCTTGATAATGAAACGAGAAGAGAGGATCTTCACGCAATTTATAATGAAGTTTCTCAGCAATTTGGTGTTGGTGAGTCCATTATTATTTCGACTTCAGTTGTACCTGATGTAACTCTTTCTCTAAATGCTCCTTTATTCGGCGTTGCAAACGGTTATGGTTCAATCAGTACAAAATATAAGGAACTTTCGAGAATTCATATTACAAGAAAGTCAAAGTACAAGTTTCAAGTCTACTATGATGAGGCCAATGTTAGTGAGGTTAGGGCACGTGGTGGCCTTTCATATTTAATTCCAATTATTATGAGTGAAGCGGCCGCAATTAAGTCAAAGCTTGATTTAAAGTTTTATGAAATCAATATGGACCCTGAACAAGAAGATTTAGAATTTTCTAAAAATGCGGTTAAGTTCCTTTCTATTCTAAGAGATCGTTCTAATGAAGCAATGGGGCCAGAAGATATTCAATTGTATAATCATTCAAAGGATTCTACTTTTAACCTAAATCTACTTTTCTTTGTTTCACGTACTTTAAAGTCTATTACAGAGCTTTTTGTGAAAATTAAGGATCAAGTCAATATTAAGTTAATATCATCGACTTATGGTGAAATGGATGGGATCGCTGCTGGAAAATTCTTAAAGAATATTGCCTCTTATCATCTAAAGAAATTTATTAATAATTTAGAAGTAAGCTTTGATAAGAGCTATATCCCTATGATTGAAGAGGCCAAGCACTACTATCAGAACCCAGGTAAAGAGCTTTTTGGGGCCGCAACGACTTATGAAACTAAGTTTGAATCTAAATTAAGTGATATAAATGCCAAGGCAAGCTTTGATAACATGAATGAGCTTTATCTTCACTATCGTAAAACTCATGAGAAAGCGATCATGAAGGAGAAGACAATTAAGAAGTATCTTAAAAAAGAGAATGAAGCTTTCAATCTTGATTTCTATACGCCTTCAGATGCGAATGATGCTGGTGATATGCACTTTGTTCGTCTTGAGAGTAAAATTCACTTCTTTGATAAGTCAGTTAAAAAAATTCTCTCAATTACATCAAGAGATTTAGATAAGATTTCCGAAAAAATGAAAGTAAGAAATTGTTTTAGAGGTGGAAATCGAGACAATGATAACTCCGGGCGAACGATATCTGAACAGCTACGTTGTGGCGACCTTGATCCTATTAAGAGTAAGCTATATTGGTGTAATAAGTATTTAAATAAGGCAAAGACTGAAAAAGGTCTTAAGTGTCTAGCTCATGTTGGTCACTATTTTGCTAAATACGTTGATGCAAGAACTTTACTCGAATTTTTCGGTGAAGATAATATGTATATTGAATCTCAACTTTCTGGCTACCGTGTTGGAAGTGAGCTAATGACTAAGCCTATTGTTGGAAATTCATATGGGAAGATTAATTCTCGAAATTTTGGTGGGCCAATTAATAAATTAGTTACTGTCCTTGGAATGATTAAGGCCGAAGTTTTAGGTCTTTGGTATAGGGAGACACTAAAATGATAATAAGAAATATAATGCTCCTTTTTATCATGTTATATGCTCTATCTAGTCAGAAGGCTTTTGCAGTAGATCTTTCTGGGAGACAGTGGAATATCAAAAATACTGGTCAGTCTTATATTAGGAAAATCTCTGAGCTTGGATTTGAAAATATAGAGGGTATAAAAGGTGTTGATGTAAATTACTTTACAGAGAAGCAATTAGCTTCATTTGGTTCTAAGAAAATTATCGTAGCGGTTATAGATACTGGTGTAGACGTTGATCATCCTGAGCTAAAAGACAATATTTGGAATTATCCAGGCTGTATCGGTAAGAGTGAGGAAGAGAAAAAGGCACTACCATGTCGTGGCTATAATGTTCTTGATGGAAATGGAAATGTTTCAGATGATATTGGACACGGTACTTTTGTGGCCGGGCTATTGGCCGCTAAAAAAGATGGGCTCGGCGTTGACGGACTCCTTCCTGAAAATATTGAAATTATGCCAATTAAAGCGATTACTAATTTTAGAGGCTTTACGCATGAGGGAAGTGTTGTTTCTAGCTATATTGCAAAGGCCATTGCTTTTGCCGTTAATAATGGTGCACAAGTTCTCAATCTATCACTTGGTATTCCTAAAGTCATTGAAACTCCACAGATCGTAAGTGCCATTGAATATGCACTTAAGAAAAACGTTATTATTGTAGCTTCAGCAGGAAATAATAATAAGAGAAGAAATATATTTCCATGTAATTATAATGGTGTAGTTTGTGTTGGAGGTTATGATATTCAGGGACAAAAAGTATCCTCGTCAAATTATGGACAAACTGTAGATATATTTGCCCCTGGAGAGAAGCTCGTTGGGACGATTCCATCTAGTATGGAGTCGACTGTACTACGTGTCGGAAATTATGATATTAAAACTGGTACATCATTTTCTATTGCTCATGTCACGGCCCTGGCTGCAGCAGCAAAGCTTAAAGAAGTTAAGACTAATAGTTATGAGTTTCTTGCAAGGCTTAATGCAACTTCAAGAACTCTAGAGGCATCAGAATTAAATTCTCCTGATTATCAACGTTTTCATAATTCATTTAATGAGATTTCTAATACTCTTCTTTCTCCTTTATTTCTAACAAAGAATATCGATAGTATTTCAGTTTCATTTGATAAGAATAAAAGGCCGTTCGCTAAAATGAGTTTTGATATTCATTCAAATCAGATTTTAGAAAATGTGGATATTTGTTTGTCCTCAATTGTTTTTGATCCCACAAGAAGTTGTAAAAAGAATAACTTAAATAAGGGCCTTAATCGAATTGAGTTAAGTTCTTATTTAAGTGGCCTAGATATTGAGAGCTGGCAAAATCTTCATTTGGAGCTCATTCATGATGGAGTATCTCTTTCTTCAAAATCTTTTGAAGCTCAATTCTTCATTCCACTACCTATTGTTGAAAGTAAGAAGATTTCTAAAATTGCAGCAGGTGCTCTTTTAAGAATCGCTCCAAATATTAAGAGTTCCCAACTTCAAAAAGTTATCGAGTTCAATGCTAGCAAGAGTGAACAGGATTATTTTGTTTTAAATAGTCGCTCATTAAAAAGCATATTCTACCTATCTGAAGAGAATAAATCATTTGAGCCTTTTCAAATCAATTTCTCGCAAGACATAAAAGTTATTAGTGTCATGAAAGTCGATATGAATGTTGATGGTAAATTAGATATTCTAGTTTATGGAACTTCTGCTAATAATAGAGAGTATATTCTTGAGTCATTTGACTCAAGAGGTAGGCCGTTATTTGGCAAATATTCAAGCTGGAGCTTAAATGCGACTCAATTTGGTGGTCTTGATTTTAATCGTGGTAGGCCATATTTCAATTTTATCAAGGCCCAAACTAAAGAGTTGGGAACAGTCTTGGTTCCGCTTGTTAGTAAGGTATTTGAATTACCGCAAATTGATAATAATGCAGATCCAATTGATTTTATGAATAATATCCAAAAGAAAAGGCCATATTACCTTCTACCTTCTCTTGAAGAGGAAAAATTGAAGTTGCAGATTCGAACTCTAGAATCATATAAATTTGATTCTAAATTAAGAAAGATGCTTGATCTTCCATTCTTCAAAAAACTACAATTCGTATCTTATCTTGAACAAGATAAATCCTCTCAAAATAGTGGGCGAGTTAGGCTTGTTTACGCCGTTGGAGAAGTTACATTTAATGAATATTATGAAATCGTATTTGATGATATCGACTCTTTTACAATTGATAAAAAGGGAAGATCTCTCCAGATTCATCAATCTAATATTGCTACAATAAGATCGACGGCAAATGGTGATTTTATTGATGAGTATCTTATTACACGCCAGCAGGAGTTGAATAAACTCTCATTTAAGCTCTCTGATGGAGGAAGAACTCTTCGTTTCCAAAGTGACTGGAATGATCCTTTAGCTTCAATTCTGGCCGTCTATAAAGAAGATGAAGCCTACTCTGTTTACATTGAAGGTCGTTATCATATTCATTTAGTTGTTACTGATGGTAAAAAAATTATTAGAACTTCGAAAACGGCCATTAACCGTGAATCAAGTTTTCCGGGTGGGAATTTTTCTCAGCTCTTTCAAATGGGCCAAATCAGTCCGTCTCAAGGTGCTATCTATACTGATATGCAAAGACTTTTCGGTGATAATATTCGTTTGATTACAAGTGAAGATCAGAGTTTAAGTAAGATGCTAAAATATAATTATGCAGTACCTTCTCAATGTGCACTGATAGGGCATACACAAGTTGAAAAATATATGCAAATAAGGCTTCATTGCCTTGGCCCTGATAATTTGTCATCTGTACTCATTTCAAATGGTGCAATTAATTAGTGAAAGGAAAGAAGAGTGTCGATAATGTAAAGATTTGATGCTCTTCACTGTTGCCATTTTCGCAGTCAAACTCTTCTGTAAATTCATCGATAAACTGCATGATCTTTTTCTTAGCATTTGAAAGCTCAGACTTTTTCACATTGATTAGAAAGTGTTCTAAGACCCTTTGTTCCTTTGGAAGGTAATAGCTGTCACTTGATAGTTCACAAATCTCTTTATGAAGAGGTAAGAACTGTGACATATCAAGTTTGTATTGTGGGGTATAATCTTTGTTCAGATAAATTTTAGAATTTTCTATATTGATGATTTTTGCACTCTTCATTTGTTTGATGATTTGTGCGTAATCTTCATGACCTTTATAGATTAATTTTTTAGAATTAAGATCTTTAATCGTATTAAAATCACTCCATTTAAGCATTTCTCTTAAAAGGGCCATTTCCCATTTAAATTCAACCTGTCGATCAGATCTTGTTACATCAGAAGTACGTTTTTCTACTATGGCCTTAAAGGTTTCTTCATCTCCTTTAGAATTCTTTTTAGCATCAACTAAGGTTTGAAAGAATTCGGCCTCTTTCTTATTGAGTTCAAGATTCTTAATGAGCATGGCCGTTATTTGTGGCCCTGGATGCCTTTGGCCTTTTATAATCATGGTTAGGCCTGAGACACTTGATATTCCAAGCTCCTTGGCCCAACGGCCAAATGTATACTTTTTATCGACTGCTTTACGACTTAGATAGATATCTTCTAAGTATTGACGATAATCAATATAGCTAAATAGGTCTATACCCCTAATTTCCATGGTTTACGTATCGACATCTCTTAGAAAACATTTAGTAAGTACCTAAATATATTACACACATACTTGATGAAAATGCTTGAGTATAGGATAAATATCCCCATCATACATAAGGGACTGAAATGCTAAAATCAATTTTACTATCTATTCTTATCTCATTTAATACTTTCGCACTTATTTCAAGTGAGAACCCTTTCACGTACAAAGGAAATCAAATTGATATTGATTTTAAAACTGGATGGGGTGCTAAGACTGGTTGGGGTGCTGATGAAATTGAAGATATTGTAATCGATGTAATCAAAAGAGATTACAAGAAAGTATGTTTAGATGGACAGAAGTCAGCTTTATCGATTGCTGAAGATGAGCTGAAATTTAATATTTACTCTCTTAATAACTTCGATCAAGAAAGTCCTAGTGATAGTACAATTTATCTTTCTGTTTTTGTTTCAATGAAAAGTCGTTATATGTTCTCAGGTGTATTTGACAATTATCTTGTTAAAGTAGATTACGATGAGAATCTTGATCAGATTTTTATTAGTTATAGAAATGAAAACGGCGAAAATAATTCAATTAAATGCTTCTAGCTCTTTGAGCTAGAGGCGAAAGCTTATTCCAGCACCGATTGTCACACCACCTACAGATGAAACAGTCTCTGTGACAAGAGTATCCATTGAACTAGTATATAAAGTCGATATCCCGGCCTGTCCGTAGAAGCCAATTCTTGAGTACGGAGCAATCCTTATACGGCCACCAATATTATAACCATAGGCCATACCTGTTGCTTTTTCACCGAAGTTCTCTTGTTCAAAATCACCGGTTAAGATTGCACCAAAGTAGCCTTCTGCTACAAAGCTATTTCGATTAATGAAGCGATATTGGTACTGTAGTTCACCGAGAATGCTGTTGATTGAGCTATAAGTTGCGGAGGCGAAAAGATAGCCAAGAGAAATTTTAAAGCCATGGCGATGTTTTGGGTCTCTGTATTCAATCGCAAGATTTATACGATTAAAAGCAGGTGAAGTCTCGTTGGCATATTGTGCTTGAAAGCTATCCCAGTCAGTTCCAACTTCAAGTCTAGAATAGTCTAGCGAGAAGAAGCTATTTTCTCTTAATCTTTGAGCATCATTAGTGAAAATCGTTTTTACATCGTGGTCCGTTAATTCTGGAACGTGCTCGAGTTTAGTGCCATCTATTGAGTAACTAATATCATTAGTTCTCACATATGCAATCTTTCCTGATACAACTAGTGGTACAATCGTGCCTTGTTTTAAGTCATTGTCACCAACTTTGATTTTACGGCCACTTCGAATGTAGCCAATTGGTGCCGATAAATTTACATCAGCATAAACAATTGTTTGGCGTGATTTTGTCACAGCAAAACGATAGGCGAGAGAACTTAATTGAGTAAGAGAAAAAATTAACACTAAAAGTTTTTTCATATATCTATTATAATCAAAATAGAATTTTTGACTACATTAGTTTAGGATTATTTATGAGATTTCCAGGTAAGAGAAGATCAAAGCATTATTTCCCAGTAAGTGCTAAAGGTCGACTTTCTTTTGAAACAGATTTTAACCGCAAAGAAAATGTTTATATTGTTGGTATCGATCAACTGCTTGTTGATATCGAAGTCGACGCTTCATTTGAGCTTCTAGAAGAATTTAAGCTTAAGGCCGGAGAGTCTTATGTTCTATCAGATAAGGACGTGGAAGACTTGTATCAGCGCTCTTACGAAGAGGGAAGAATACTTGGCCAGTATGCTGGTGGAGCCGTTGGTAATACATTACATAATTACTCGGTATTGTCGGACGACCAATCTTTTGCTCTTGGAACAATTTGTGAAACGATTAAAGTAGGTGACTACGCCTTTAAATATATTTGTAGCACTTCTTCAAAAGTAGACTTTAGCTATCTTCAGCCATGTGCTGGTAAGATGGCGAGGGCAATGTGTCTTATTACTCCAGATAAGGAGCGAACTTTTGCAATTGGTAAGGGGATTATGAATCAACTTACTGAAGAGTTTATTCCTGATGATCTTATTAAAAATTCTAGTGCATTACTTGTGACGGCCTTCTTATTAAGAGATCGCAATGCGCCTCTATTCAAGGCCACTCTTAAGGCCGTAAATATTGCTAAGGAAAATAATGTACCTGTCGTTTTTGCTCTTGGAACAAGCTCTCTTATTGAAAGTGATACACACTTTTTCAAAGAATTCATTAGAGAGAATGTAAATGTTCTAGCGATGAACCGTGATGAGGCCCAGGCCCTTCTTGATATTGATGATCCACTTCTAATAGGAGAATCTATTTTAGATTATACTGATCTTGCTCTAATCACAGATGGGGAAAGAGGGCTTTATATTGCCTCTTGGGCCTGTCAGACAAGGGCCCGTGAAACAAAAGATAAGCTACATTCTAAGTCGATTGAAAATTATAACCAATTCGAATATTCACGTTCTCAGTTAAAAGTTGATTGCCAAGAGCCTATGAAAATTTACTCTCATATTAATCCTTTTATGGGAGGGCCTGAGAATATTGAAAATACTAATGGTGCAGGGGATGCTGCTTTATCGGCCATTCTTCACGATATTGCGGCCAATGTTTATCACCAAAAGCTGCTTCCTCATTCAATTAAGCATGACGGGAAATACCTAACTTATTCTTCGATTCACCAACTTTGTAAGTATGCTAACCGAACAAGTTATGAAGTTTTGAAACAGAAGTCTCCTAGACTTTCTCATAACCTACCTGTTAAGGAACAAAGTCTAGAAGAGAGCTACTGGGATATGTAAGAAAATTTTCAAGGAAAGAGGTTTTCTTGTAAAACCTCTGGATTCTTTGTAATCGGTCTGCCAACCACAAGATAGTTAGCACCCGCCTTTATGGCCGCTTCTGGTGTCATGACTCTAACCTGATCGTCATGGTCTCCATCAAGTCTAATTCCCGGACATACTTTAGAAAAGTTGAGATTACTTTCATTTTCAAAGAAATTAACAATATCAAGATCAAGACCTGAGCATACAATCCCTCTAACACTTGAGGCCTTAACTTCCTGGAGTAAGTTTATAAGCGCATCTTTATGACTTCTTCCCCAGATATTTTGAATATCATCTTGATCGTGAGAGGTTAGGATTGTTACCGCCAAAATCTCACAACCTGGAATTACTTTTGAAATACTTTCTTGAGCAAGACTTAGCATCGCGGCGCCTCCCGTTGCATGAACAGTGAGAAAGCGAATATCTAATCCCTCAAGAGCATTGCATGCTTTAGCAACAGTTGTTGGAATGTCATGTAGCTTTAGATCAAGAAATATTTGTACTTTAAATTTTTCCTTTATTTCCTTAACTAGCTCTCGTCCGTAGCGGAGAAATAACTCAAGGCCAATTTTGACATTTTTTATTTGTGGATACTGAGACAAGAGATCTAAGACCTCTTGTCTATTCATTCCATCAAGGGCAACAAAGGTTTTATTCATTCGTCATCTCCTGAAGGCTAACCGGTGTTGCCTGAGCTTTGTTGGCCGAAATAATGGCCTTACAGACAGCATTGATATTTTCAATTCTCGTAAAACAAGGGATTGCATATTGAATGGCCGTGTTTCTAATGAATTCACCATCTGATTTTGAGCGTCCTTGATTTAGAGGCGTATTTAAAACCATCGCAAGATCTTCATTCTTAATGGCCTCTAGCATTCCAATATTACTCCCATCATCTGAAAGTTTATCTACTAGTGTTGCCTTGATTCCACATTCATCACTTAAGAATGAGTAAGTTCCCTTTGTGGCAAAGAATTTAAAACCTAGAGAATTTAGCTCTTTTATATTTTGAATCAATTGCTCATCATCTTTTCTCGCAAGAGATAGGAGAACAGACTTCTTAGTTAGAAGATCTGGGTAATTTCCAAGATAAGACTTAATCATGGCGATATCCCCATTCTTATCAATCCCTAAAGTTTCACCAGTTGATCTCATTTTTGGACCAAGAATAATTGAGTCTTGTACGAAACGGTCAAATGGAAAAGTCGATTGTTTAATAATCTTATAATCACTTTTGAAATTGTGATGGTTTTTAATCTCTTTGCCTAGAAGTGCTCTTGTTGCGATGGCCGCAAGGTTTACATCATAGGCCTTTGATAGAAATGGGATTGTTCTTGAACCTCTTGGGTTGGCCTCGATACAGTAGATCTCGTCATTTTTAAGGGCAAATTGGAAATTAATTGGTCCCGTTATCTCCATTGTATTGGCCATATCAGTGGCAAGTTTTCTCATTTTATCCACTATTTCATCTCTGGCCTTTACAGGAGGAGAGATCATTCCTGAATCCCCTGAGTGAACACCTGCATATTCAATATGCTCACAAATAGTAAAAACAGTATTTCCATTTTTGTCTCGAATAAGATCGACATCATACTCAAGAGCATTCGAAATATAATTTTCAACTTGGAAAGTGATAGTGTTTTCGTGAAGGGATTTTAGAATTTCTTCTGGAAGGTTTTCAATGTCCTGTGGCCCTTCAAAGATAAACATACTTTCACCACCAATTACATAACTAGGCCTTATAATAACTGGATAACCGATTTCTGTAATTGTACTGATAAGGTTTTTATAACCTCTAACTTCTCTTGATGTTGTATGTGCAAGATCGATCTCTTTGGTTAGAAGATCAAAGCGCTTACGGTCCTCAACTGTATCGAGAAGTTCAAGACTTGGGCCTAGAAAATTAAATTCTTGGTGTTTTGTTCTAAAAGGTGCCTCAAGATGAGCACGTATGTTTATTCCTGTCTGCCCACTAAATGATGTAATAACATGAGTAGGGTTTTCAAAAGTTAGAATCTCATAAAGATCTTCTGAAAATAGTGGGCTCAGGTAGAGTCTGTCTGAGCTATCATAATCAGTTGAAACTGTTTCAGGATTAGAGTTAAGAAGAATTGATTTAATACCTTGCTCTTTAAGCTCTTTAGCACTTTTTACACATGAGTAATCAAACTCAATACCTTGTCCGATTCGGTTTGGCCCTGAGCCAAAGATTGCACAACTCTCTTCGCTAATTCTTTGAACATCATTAAATTGTGTATAAGTCGAGTAGAAGTATGGTGTTAGGGCATTAAATTCCCCCGAACATGTATCAACGGCCTTAAAGACTGGCCTTATTCCAGCTTCAATTCTTTTGTCGAGAATTTGCTCCTGGCTTTTTCCAGAAAGAAGGGCCAGGTACTTATCTGAGAAACCGAATTTCTTTAATTCATAGAGTTCGTCTTGGTTGTTGATTATTTGTGAATCTTCTTTTAACTGCAATTCCTTATCTAAGAAGCAAACCATTTGATCGATAAACCAAGGAGTAATCGCACTTACTTCATGAATCTTTTGTGGCGATATCCCAAATCTTAGTGCTTCTAAAACAGTAAGTAGTGATAATTCTCTTTGATTCTTTAATCGCTCTAGTAAGTAATCTTGTGTTATCGGATATGGTGTCGTCTTAAGCTGCTCAAGACTTGGAATCTCAAGTCCTTGCTCTGTTGCTCTTAAAGCTTTCATAAAAGCTTCATTGAAACTTCCTCCAAGAGCTAAAACTTCTCCAACTGATCTCATTTGGGGACCGAGGATTTGAGAGCTTGAAGGGAACTTATTAAATGGGAAGATTGGAATCTTAATCGCCACATAGTCTAGCGTAGGCTCGAATGCAACAGGTGAGATACGTGTAATATCGTTTAGAATTTCAAATAGTGTTAAACCTACAGCAAGTCCGGCCGAAATTTTTGCAATTGGATATCCTGTTGCCTTTGAGGCAAGTGCCGATGAGCGTGAAACGCGAGGATTCATTTCGATAACAACGATATCATTTTCATCTTTTGGATTAACTGCAAATTGTACGTTGGCGCCACCTGCAACAACATTCATATGCTTGGCAATGTTTAGCGACATTGTTCTTAATTGCTGATAGCAGTGATCTGAAATCGTTTGTGCGGGTGCAACAGTAATTGAGTCTCCTGTGTGAATTCCACAAGGGTCGATATTCTCAATTGAGCAAATGACAACACCACAGCGGTTCTTATCAACCATAACTTCAAGCTCAAGCTCTTTCCAGCCCAGTAATGACTTCTCCATAGTGATTGGGAATTTAATATCACTTGAAGAAAGAGTTTGTGCCAGTTCTTCTAAATTGTGAACAAGAGCCGCTCCTTTACCTCCAAGGGCAAAGTCTCTTCTTATAATCAGTGGAAACTTCACTTGGTCATCAGCTAACTCTAGTGCGTGATCAAAACTTTTTGCACTAAATCTCTTTCCAGATTTGTAGCCAAGCTTATCCAGCTCTTTTGCAAAGAGCTCACGATCTTCAGTTTTTTCAATAGTATCAATATTGGCCCCTAAGAGCGCAACTGCGTGATCTTTTAGGAAGTTTTCCTTCTCTAGATCAATACACATATTTAGTGCTGTTTGGCCTCCCATTGTGGAAAGAACAGCGTCAACCTTTTCTTTTAGTATGATTTTTTTAATCGTCTCTTTGGTAATTGGCTCGATATAAGTACGATGACTCATATCCTTATCTGTCATGATTGTTGCAGGGTTTGAATTAAGAAGTACTACTTCAAATCCTAGCTCTCTTAATGACTTAAGGGCCTGTGTCCCACTGTAGTCAAACTCTGAAGCTTGTCCAATTTTAATAGGGCCTGAACCAATTAATAGGATCTTCTTATATGGTGAGTTGAGTTCTCCTTCGTGATACTCAGGAATATCCTTGATTTCTTCAGGAGTAATTTCCTGTGCTCCATTTTGGAGATACTCCTTGATCTCACTAAAGAATATGGATGCATCTTTTGGGCCAGGGTTTGATTCTGGGTGAAATTGTACACTTCTAACTCTTGAGTCATAACTTCTGAGTCCTTCAAGAGAGCGATCAAATAGTGAAGTGTACTCACAAAATAACTTAAGCCCAAATTGATTTTCCAATCTCTTGCTCTCAAAAGATTCTTTTTCAATTGCATAACCATGATTTTGACTTGTGATAAGAAGTTCTTGGTTATAATGAGAATAGACAGGGTGATTAGCGCCTCTTTGTCCGAAAGGAAGCTTGATTGTTTCCATCTCACATGCCAGACCTATTAGTTGGTGGCCTAGGCAAATTCCACGAATTGGAATATCTGTTTTAAGTAAATCTCTTACAGTATTGATTTCTTCTTTATAAAGCTTAGGGTCTCCTGGGCCATTAGATAAGAAGACCATCCTTGGTCTATATTCCTCAACTTCATGTGCTGGCGTATTATGTGGTACAACCACAAGAGGGTAACCTAAATCTTTTATATAATTTACGATGGCCTTTTTAATTCCGTAGTCGATAACGACAATTGGATTATCTCCATCTCTAATAACTTTCTTCACTTTAGATGAAACTTTTGAAAGCTCATTGCACTCTAGGTTGTAATCTGAAAAATTTGGCGCTTGCTCTGTTGTCGTTATTAGGCAGCGATGATCTTTTGATTTACATGAAAGATATTTTGTTAGCGCCCTTGTATCGACATCACTTATAAGTGGTAAGTCACAATTTTCTAAAAATTTATTATAAGAGAAGTTTCTTGCAATTAGGCTTGTGGCATAAGGTTTTGTGGAGTTTAGGCCTTGAGAGACTTCTTCATTGAATTCATAATTTCCTACGTGAGCAGTTGTATAAATAATATGTTGACCTAGAAAAGATGGATCAGTTGCTGTTTCTTGATACCCACTCATTCCTGTTGTAAATGCGGCCTCTCCAAAGATGCCATCTTTTAGACGAGTGTCATTTTTGTCGAGATTAATATAGGCTTTAAAAATTGTTTGGTCAGGAAAATGAAGGAAAATAGGAGTCGTTTTAAGAGATTTTTGAAAGAGTAATTCTTGGGATTGAGATAGGAGTGCGTGCCTATCAAACTTTGCTTTCGTCATTTTCCGTTAGTCCTTTTAGTGCTGAGATATGATTATAACGAGCACCAATTTTAGTGTCGCCATTAGTTATCATGGCCTCAATAATTGCCATTCGAATATAGATAGAGTTTTCAACTTGCTTATGGGCCATCCAGAGGTCTGAGTTAACGATTTCACTGTCAACTTCAATTCCAATATTTGCAGGGCCTGGGTGAAAAATTGGTGCGGTCTTTCCAATACTTAAAAGACGCTCCACATTGATTCCCCATTGAAGGTTATATGTCGACATATCAAAGCTCTTTTCATGTCGCTCATTTTGAATTCTAAGAAGATAAATCGCA
This sequence comes from Halobacteriovorax sp. DA5, assembly GCF_002903145.1. Lineage (NCBI taxonomy): Bacteria > Pseudomonadati > Bdellovibrionota > Bacteriovoracia > Bacteriovoracales > Halobacteriovoraceae > Halobacteriovorax > Halobacteriovorax sp. DA5. The sequence goes on from NZ_PPDJ01000002.1 coordinate 199,529, forward strand.
TCACAATTCTTAAGCGTTTCATCAAGATCATCACTTATTTTAATTAGTTTATTATCTGGCAGTTGGGCAGGCATAAACTCTTTTGGTCCACACAGTGTGATCTCGATGCCAAATAGTGGAAGTAAATCCATAAGTGAATGAGTTACTCTTGAATGAGTGCAGTCTCCAACAATACAAACTTTCTTACCAGCAAGCTCGCCTTTGAAATATTCTTTTAGCGTGAATAAGTCGAGAAGGGCCTGGGTTGGGTGCTGATTTGTTCCATCTCCACCATTAATTATCTTAATTGGCGGGTAATCCTTAAATTGCTCCAGTAACTTTGTCTCTGTTGTACGAACAATACAAATATCAATACCTTGATAGAAGAGAGTTAATAGAGTTTGTTCGAGAGATTCGCCTTTTTTGAGAGAAGATTTCTCAGCATCGAAATTAATATGAATACCTTCAAGTTTCTTGATGGCCATTTCAAATGATAATTTTGTTCGTGTTGAATTCTCAAGAAAAGATGTTGCGACTGAAATTTTTCTTTTAAGGGGAAGTCTTGCCGGGGAACCTAATTTAAGTTCCTGGGCGCGGTGGAGGAGTTGCTCAACTTGCTCGCGGTTTAAATCTTCTATTCCTTCCAGAATAGATGGAAATCCAATCATGACATTCCAGTAGTGTTGAGATACATTTATTGAAGAAAGAATAATAAAGAGATACTCACTTGGCCACAAAAAAAAACATATTTTTTTGCAGCTTAACGAGTTAAGGAAATTAAGTGTCTACGAGCTCTGGCAATAACCAATTCATTAATAATTTCAAAGAAATTCATAACCGTACACAACTTGAAGCTTTGAAAAACGAGATCAAAGGTAATCTTTTTGAGTTTCTCGTTGCCAAGGAAATTTCCGTTTTAAATAAAATAGAAGCAAATTTTCTTAAAAATATTGATCAAGAGCTAATGAGAATGATGCGCGAATATGAAAGTTGGTTAAGGCTTCATGCGCGTACTCTTTTGGATGAACTTCCAAAACTTGCTAGAGAGATGGCCAGGGCTATAAATGTAAATATAAAAGGTGATATTACCAATATTACAGTTGTTGGAAAGTTAAGTGATCATCTGATAAAGTCACAACTCCATGAAGCAGATATTGTTGCTCAAGTGAATATTGATGATAAAGTGCGAATTATTCCTATTAGCTTAAAGTTAGTTAAGAGTGGGGCCAATATCACAACCAAATCGGCCGGAGCTAAAAGTATTTTCCAAAAGTATTTCAAGTCTTACTCAGATATTGATTTTACTCAACATACATTGAATGAATATATCGATCAGGAATTTTCTCGCTTTAATAGAAAGCTCTATGAACGCTATGATCTTGAGTACAGTGGACGTTTTGATTCGCAATGGGAGATGACCCAACTTCCTGGGGAGCTTGAAGGAGAGGACCGCGAGGATCTATTTGAACTGTATCGAAGCTTAATCAAACATTATCACGATATATTTTCAGGATTACTGGAAAAGGATAAAGATAAATTTATTTCGTCGCTATTGCCACTTATGGGCCTAGGCAATAAAGATGTTGTCCAAGGGATATGTTTTTATAAACACAATAGTTATAAATTAGATTTTTGCCACGTTGTCAATTATGCCCAGGCCGCTAAGATCTCTATCTGTGAACTTAATCCGGAGATCTCTTCATTTAATATTGAGATTGAAAACGATAAACTACAGATTCGCGTAAAACCTATGAATAAGTTTACAGCGCCATCGTACAAGATTAATTGCTCGATGAAATTTGATTACAAAAAGGATTAATATGTTTGATATTGTATTATGTCAGAGAGACTTTCAAGAAATTAAAGAATGCTTTGGTGACTCTGGAAAATTTGAAATTCATGAATTCTCTGGCGACTCCCAATTACGAGCATACTTGAATGATAATAAAACAGTACTCTTAATTACGACAAAAAGTAGTGTGAAACCTGATCTTTTTAATCTTTTTGAAATGCCAAAAAAAGGCAATTGCGAATACTACTACCTTTCTAAGTTAAATCTCGATAGAGATGAACTTGAGGCCTGTGAGAAATTCTTTCCAGATGTGAGAGATATCTCTGTTTGTGCTGATTATTATAGTGCTAGTGGTGTTTTTTATATCGATCAAATTGATCCAGTGGGAATGCCAAATTTTTCAAAAGAAATTATGCCTGTTCTAAAGCGCTACTTTAAAGATAGCGATTATAAAGAGGCGCTCTTTCTAGATCGTGATGGAGTATTAAATATCGACCATTCTTATGTTCATAAAATTGAAGAACTCGAATTAGTCTCAGGGGCCTACGAGTTTCTACTAGATGATTACAATAAGACTAGGCTTAAGATTGTTCTGACAAATCAGTCAGGTGTATCAAAAGGTAAGTTTGAGTATACTGATGTTGAAAAATTTAATAGTGCATTAAATGAATCACTTCATCATTTAATTGATGCTTTCTATATTGCTCCATTTGAGTTTCTAAAGGGTGTTGGTCAGTATAAGTACCATTCTCTTTTAAGAAAACCTCACCCAGGGATGCTGCTAGAAGCTTGTTTTGACTTTGCTGTTGATTTGAAAAAATCATATATGGTAGGGGATAAACAAAGTGATCAACTCAACTTTCCTCTTCTCGAAACGATTCATCTAAAGAATCGCTATCCTTTAGAAGGTGTGAAATATTTGGCAAATAATTTTGCGGAAGTATTAAAATTTGCCAAGACGTTGCCAAATAAGACAAATTGAGTCAAAATAGCAGCTATGTAAAAGGAATTACATATGAAAATAATAGACTCTATGGGCCTAGCTAGATTTAATAATTTAAGTACTCTCTTTGCCCTATTTTTAACATTTATAACTTCTGCAACTTTTGCTCGACCTCTAATGAATACTGAGCTCGAGTTATCACGTCAGTTAGACTCTCTTAAAGAAAAAAGTAAAGAGTATATCTCTGTTATTAGTTCTCGCACTAATCTTGAAGAGCTTCCTATATCTAAGTATCTTTCTTTCGTTATCTTAAAAAATGGTTGTGCACCTTTTGAGCAAACAATCGAAGAGATTCAATTACAGGATGAGTCTTTTCCTGATCAGAGTGAAGGATTACTTGAAAAGCTAAACTTATGTCGTAAGTCAACTCGTGCGCTTAAGGAATTTGATGTAAGTGGCCTGGATGCAAGTGTCATTGAACGCTTAAGTGAGGAATAATAAGCTCATCACATGGCCTCTACTCCAATTAAATTCTACTATATCCATTCAACTAATCCCTATGTCAATTTAGCATTTGAAGATTATTTGTTTCGTAAACATCAGCTTGATAATAGTCATGAGCAAATTCTCATTCTTTGGAAGAGTGCTCCAAGTATTGTGATGGGGAAATTTCAAAATCCATGGATTGAGTGTCAGGTAAAAAAAATAAGAGAGCTTGGGATTAATCTTGTTAGAAGACAAAGTGGTGGGGGCTGTGTTTATCATGACCTAGGTAATTTAAACTACTCCTTCATTTGCCCTAAGTCTGCTTACGATAAATCTAAGAACGCTTCCATTATTGTATCAGGACTTAAGTCTTTGGGCATTGATGCTTTTGAAAATCATCGTCATGATCTTAGGCTTATACATAATGAAGTGGATTATAAAATATCAGGTTGTGCCTTTAAAGAAACAAAACATAGTGCCCTTCATCATGGAACGCTTTTAATTGATGCTAACCTTAATCAGTTAAATGATCTTCTGCGCTCGAAACTTACGGCCGAAGCGGCCATGGGAGTTAAGTCTGTTCCTTCACAGGTGATAAATCTGAAGCAAGTAAATGCTGATATTAATGAGTCAGTTATTGTTTCTGCCATTAAGAAGTCTTTTGAGTTCAATTATAATACCCAGAGCGAGGCCTTTGAATTAGCTGAACAAGATATTTGTATGATCGATTCCCTGATGGAAAAGATTCAGTCAAATATGAGTTGGGACTGGGTTTACGGTGCAACTCCTAAGTTTTCATTCAAGGTCGCAGACTACTTGGTAACAGCTAAGTACGCTAAAGTTATTGCTTGTAATCCAGAAAATCCTTCTTTAATTGATCTAATCGTCGACAAGGATTATTATTTATCAAGACAAGATTTTAAACTTACTCAGCAGCAAAGCGAATTTATTAAGGAATGTCACCGTATTCTCTTTGTTTAGCTTATCGGAGAAGAAATGAGAGAGACTATTCATATTATTCCAGGTGAGGCCATCATCAATGAAGGCGAGGAAAGTAGTTGTATGTACCTCTTAAAAGAAGGCACGCTGGCCGTCTATAAAGATATTGAAGGTGAACAGAAACAGATAGGAACGATTTATAGTGGTGAATTTGTCGGTGAAGTAAGTTTTCTTGATAAGAGAACTCGTTGTGCCACTGTTAAGGCCATTACTGATTGTGAGCTTGAGATTTTTGATGCACAAAAATTCAATGAGTTTATCGAGTCGAGGCCTAAATGGTTACAGAGTATGATGAAGACCTTGGCCGATCGCCTTCGTTCAACTAATGAAAAGATAAAAGTTTAAAAGGATAGTGATATGAGTAGCCCAACTAATTTATTCATTAATGCTAATCAATATCTTATTCGTGAAGGTGATGAGAGTACAGAAATCTATATCCTCGAAGAGGGAACTCTTGGGGTCTATAAAGTTAGAAATGACCAAGAGGTTAAGATTGGAACGATCTTTCCTGGAGAGTTAGTTGGTGAGATGAGTTTCTTTGATCGAGGGCCACGTTGTGCCACGATCAAGGCACTGACAAACTCAAGGCTAATAGTCATCCCTTCAGTTAAATTTGAAGCTTATTTAAGTAAGCAACCTAAGTGGTTTAGAAATTTATTAGAAACTTTAATTGATCGAATCCGAAAAGCATCAAGTCGTATTAGGCCAGAAGTTTAGCTATTTTTGAGTCTTCTAAATTCATAAAGATTTTCATCAGTGATTTCATTATTGTCACATGAAAGGTGGTGTAGCTTCTCTATTGTTGCAAGGACTCGTGGCACTTGCTCAAATTTGTTGTTATCGATATTTAAGCGTCTAAGTTCTTTGAGCCACTCAAACTCATTAGGAAGAGTTGTAAGTTGATTGTTTTGTAGCTCAAGGCTTTCAAGCTTGCTTTGTTCCACGCACCAATTAGGAAGTATTGTAAGATTGCAATTTGCTAATTGGAGTATTTTTAAGTTTTTAAGATGACTTCCTGCTAGCTCTTGTAGGTTGCATACTCCCTTGAGCTTTAAGATCTCAAGCTCTTGAGCATTACTCAGTGTAAGTTTGCACTGAGCTTGGGCGTAGATATATAGCTTTCTTAAAGACGATAGTTTTGCACAGTCGATTATGATGTGACACGAGTGCTTAAGTGAGAATTCGAGATTTTCTACGGATAAGTAATTATCAATATTTTTGCTGGCCTCAAAGAGGTCATGCTTCTTACTTAGCTTTAGTAACATAACTACTATTGTAGCATAGCTAAAAAAATTAGAGGTATTGAATAAATTTATTATTCTTATCGACTAAGATCTGTTTTGGTCTAATATCTTTTTGGTCAGTCATTTGAAAACCAATAATGATAACTTCGTGGCCCACATTTATAAGATGAGCGGCAGCACCATTTAGACAAATCTCTCCTGAACCACGTTCGCCTTTGATAACATAAGTTTCTAAGCGCGCTCCATTCGTATTAGAGACGATAAGAACTTTTTGTCCTGGCCATAAATCGACAAGCTCAAGTAACTCTTCATCAATCGTAATTGAACCGATGTAATTTAAGTCGGCCTGTGTAACCACGGCCTTGTGAATTTTTGATTGTAACATTTCACGCATAAGAGCTTTTTATCAAATTAGTCTTGGCCCGCCAATGAAAAATTAAGGTTTTGTTAACTAGTTCACCTATAAAATTTCTAACAATCACAATACTTATTGTTTTGAATCTGGCCCTGGAATACCTAGGAAGTACAAGATAGATGTCATTGGTCCGTGACTCATGTGATTTTGAGCATTTTTACGCACGATGTCTTTTGCATGGAAGGCGATTCCTAGGCCGGCCTGCGCTAGCATTGGAAGATCATTTGCACCGTCCCCAATAGCAACAACTTGTTCAAGCGAAATATTTTCTTGTTGAGCAATAAGGTTAACAAGAACGGCCTTCTGGTCAGCGTTAATAATTGTTCCTTTTACACGTCCAGTGAGCTCGCCACCCTCAATTTCAAGTTCATTAGCAAACGCATAATCGAGGTCTAATTTCTCTTTTAGGTAATTAGCAAAGTAAGTGAAGCCACCAGAGATGACAGCAACTTTGTATCCATATTTCTTTACTGTGCGAATAAAGTCTTCAACACCATCTGTAAGAGGCAGATTTAAAGAAATATCTTGTAGTGTCTTCTCGCTTAAGCCTTTTAAATGTGAGACGCGTTCAATGAGAGATTGATTAAAATCAATCTCACCATTCATTGCTCTTTCTGTGATTTCTGAAACCTTGGCCCCTATTCCGTGCACCTTTGCAAGCTCATCAATGACCTCGGCCTGAATTAGTGTTGAGTCCATATCAAAGACGATAAGTCTTTTTGAGCGTCTAAAGACGTCATCACGGATGAAAGCAATATCTGTATGATGACGATTGCTTATATTTAGTAGATCGGACTTTACCTTATTTAAGCCAACTTTCTCAGGTACGTCAGTTAGAACCTCAAGAGAGTTAAAGCCTTCTTTTGATACATTATCAATTCGGTAAATGTTAATATCGTTATGTGCTAAGCATTGGGCAACATCAGCGATAAAATTTGCAGAGATCTTCTTTGGCGCAACACAATTTAAGATAAAGCTATTATAAGGAGTTTTATAAGTTGTCTCTGCACTTACAATCGAATACTCAAGTTTAAGTCCCATTTCATGGGCCGTGAAAAGTAGTTCTTTAAGAACATTTTGATTTTCACCTTTCTTCTCACTCATCTTAATAACAAAAGATAGCGACAATAAGTTATGTGTAATTGCTTGGTTGATATCAGTTATATCAGTATTGTTCTCACTGATAACTTTCATGAGGCCAGCTGTAATACCTGGACGGTCTTGTCCTGATACGGTGATAATGATTTCTTTTATTCCGTTTTCTAAGCTATTTGGCATGGCTGATCCTTCTATTTATTTTTGCTTTCGCTCTTTTCTTACTTCTGAAATCTTCTTAAATAAGCCAAAGGTATAAACTAGGGCCGAGAAAACAGAAAAAACGAACGAAAGGTAAATAAGTATTGTCCCTACTAATGGGAATGAGAAACCAAATGGTTTATCCCAGGCCATAAGCATTGGAATGGCCATCATTTGAAATGTTGTCTTCCATTTTCCAAGTTGGTTAACACTTACTTTTAGGCCTTTTTCCATCGCAAGTAGACGAAGCGCTGTCATATACATTTCACGCACAACTAAAACAATGACAACAATCACGTTGACGCGATCGAGGGCCTGTAAAAGAATAAGAGATGAGACAACAAGGAACTTATCTGCAATTGGATCAAGAAATGAGCCAAACACAGTAACGATATTTCTTTTGCGAGCTATATAGCCATCTAGAAAGTCTGTGAATGATGCGAGGACAAATGTCCATGCCGCAATATAGCCAAGTGTTTTAACAGTGGCCTTAAAAATATTTTCTTCGAATAAACAGAGGTAAAGGGTCAGGCAAATAACGGGGATGAGTGCAACTCGGAAAATTGTAAGGCGATTGGGGAGATTATCGATTTCCCATTCACTGAGAATTTCCTTTTGCGAGACAGTATTATGTGAGTTTTGCATTTTATTTTCCGACATATTTACTCAATGAAGATTTTTCCTATTTATTAAACTTTAAACCTTCGGCCCATAAACGTCTATAATAATTAACATAAATTACTTAAATCGAATAAAAGGATAACTCGAGCTATGAAAAAGCATCTCAATCTTATTAAAACAGGTCACCAATCTATTGAAAAGCGTGTATTTCCACGTTTTCCTTTTAGTTACTTAGTTTTTAAAAGAGAAGATAATTCGAAAAATTATCAAGTTCGAGATATTTCATATGGTGGAATGAGTCTAACACTTAGTGATGGTGATTTAGGCGCGCAGATGGAAGATAAATTCTCTGGAGAGATTCACTGGTATGACCAAAAAGTAAAAGTAAAATGTATTGTAAGAAGAGTTGAAAAAGACAATCTTGGAATTGAGTTCATTAAAGATGATATCTTTGACAAGACGCTTTTAAACTTTCTATCAGTTGCTAATGTTTCAAAAAATCTTAGACCAATTCACGAATATGATGAGCAGCTTGAGCTTCCTGTGGGACTTAAGACTTGGCTTCGTTGTGATGGGCCATTTGAGATTTTCATATGGCACCACAGAGATGGTGAAATTTCAAAAATTCAAATCCTTATGATGGACTCTATTCTAGAGTGGACTGATGGCGAAGGGATTCAGACAGGAAAAGTTCTTAATGTTAGAAGCTCTGACAAGCCATTAACGCATGAAGAAGAATTTGAATTCCTTATTGATACTCCAGTCGATCAGGATCGTTTAGACTTTGCACGTGAACTTGTTGCCCACGTTCCAAAGAGTCTTATTTCCGAAGGTGATCTTGAGTTTCTAACGCGAAAAGTTATTGGTTAATATAACCTTAAGCGCTTAATCGTTAGTTTAATTCATTTATTTCAAAACGAAGCTTTTCAATTGAGGTTTATCTCCTTAAAATAATGCTAAATGTTTTGAATTAAAAGGATTGATAATGAATAGAAACCTCGCTTTAGAATTTGTAAGAGTTACTGAAATGGCCGCTATTAGCTCAGCTAGGCTAATGGGACGTGGTGATGAAAAGGCCGCAGACCAAGCAGCAGTTGATGCCATGAGAACAATGCTAGACTCTGTTGAGTGTAATGCAACTGTTGTTATTGGTGAAGGTGAGCGCGATGAGGCACCAATGCTCTACATTGGCGAAAAGGTTGGTTCGGGCAATGGCCCAGAGCTTGATATTGCTCTAGATCCTTTAGAGGGAACGACAGTATGTGCAAATGGTGGTTGGAACTCAATCGCAGTAATGGCCATTGCTGAAAAAGGTAATTTCCTAAATGCTCCTGATACTTATATGGAAAAAATCGCTGTAGGTCCTGAAGGAAAAGGTCTTATCAATATTGATGATACTCCTGCCGAGAACTTAAAAAGACTTGCTGAGGCAAAGAAGTGTCGTATTCAAGATCTTACTGCTGTTATTTTAGATCGCCCTCGCCACGAAGAATTAATTAGACAGGTAAGAGACGCTGGTGCTCGTATCCAATTAATTGGTGACGGTGATGTTTCTGCTGCAATTGCTTGTAGTGAACCAGATAGTGGTATCGATATCCTTTTTGGGACAGGTGGTGCACCTGAAGGTGTAATCGCTGCAGCGGCCCTTCGTTGTATTGGTGGAGATTTTCAAGGAAGACTTAAGCCAAGAAATGATGAAGAAATCGCTCGTGCTAAAACAATGGGAATTGATGATATCAATAAGATCTACACAATCGATGAGCTGGCTTCTGGAAATGTAATGTTCTGTGCAACAGGTGTTACAGATGGAAGTTTTTTAAATGGTGTAAAATTCAAGTCATGGGGTGCGATTACTGAATCAATCGTTATGAGAAGTCAGTCGGGAACGATTAGAAGAATCGTTGCTGAACATAGATTTGATACAAAACCACGCTACTAATTTTTTAAATAATAATTACAAGGAAGTTGATTATGGCAAAGGCAAGCCGCACTGAAGTTTTTGATATTGATATTAATAAACTATATGACGTTATTGTTGACTTTGAATCTTACCCAGAATTTGTTCTTGGTGTGAATGAAATTAAAGTTCATGATATGACTGAAGCAAGTGGTGTTGTTGAATACTCAATCGATATGATTAAAAAATTAAATTACCAACTTGATATGGAAATGAGCCGTCCTAATAAGGTTGCTTGGACATTCAAGAAAGGTGATTTATTTAAAGTTAACGACGGTGGATGGGATTTAAAAGATCTTGGTGAAGGTAAAACTGAAGTAACATATAGTTTAGAGATCGAAGTCAAAGGATTTATCCCAGGCGCTAAGATGATCGTGAATAAGCTTACTGAAACATCACTGCCTTCTATGATGAAAAGCTTCTACGAGCGCGCAAAGAACTAGTGAGTCGATTATGAGCGAGTCTAAGAAAACAGATAAGTCAGATGGAATTTTAGGTGATACGATAAAGAAAGTTGTCTCAATTGGTATTGGGGCAGCTTTTATGACAGAAGAATCTGTAAAGAAGGTTCTAGATGATCTGCCTTTGCCAAAAGATATTGTATCTGGACTTATGACAAACGCTAAAAAGACAAAAGAGGATTTTGTCATTTCTGTTCGAGAAGAACTTCGTAGTTACCTAAAGAATGTTGATCCTAAAACAATTGTAGAATCAATACTTGAGGATTATGAAGTTACTGTAAGTTTTAAGAAGAAAGAGAAAAAATCTGAAAAATGATTTCTGAAAATTATCAAAAAATTCTTACTCAAGTTGGTGACAAGAATAAACTCTTGGCGGTAACCAAGTATAGTGAGTTTGAAGATATCATAACTGTTTACGAATTAGGACATAGAGACTTTGGTGAGAATCGTATTGAGTCACTTATGCCTAAGGCCCAAAAGGCACATGAATTAGGTTTTCATGATATTAGATGGCATTTCATTGGTCATATCCAATCAAATAAAATTTCAAAAATTTGTCAGGTTCCAAATTTAAAATGTATTCAATCTCTTGATAGCTTAAAGCATATGCGCCTTTTCAATGAAAAGCTTCAGTCTCCTTGCGAGTTTTATATTCAAGTTAACACTAGTGGTGAAGAACAAAAACGCGGCCTTTGGGATCTTGACTCTGTTAGAAATTTTATCGACGAGGCCAAAGATCTTAGCAATATTCATATCGTGGGCCTTATGACCATGGCCGCTGCTAATGGAGCTGCTCCTCGTGATAGCTTTAAAAAGTTAGTAGAAATTCGTGATGCTGTCGATAAAGAGCTAAAGCTTTCAATGGGAATGAGCGGTGATATGGCCGATGCTCTTGCATTAGGCAGTGATTGTATTCGTGTAGGAAGTGCTATTTTTAAGGCATAATTATTGTATCCTTACTATCTAATTTCTCAAAATCCCTTTCTAACTATATGTAATTGCATTGTGTATTAGTCGTGGCTTATAATTGTCATTATTGACTTTAATTTATGCGCACTGTAATAAATTTTTATCTACTAAAATAAATCGACATCAAATATGGAGAGTCATTATGAGTACTGCAAATAATAATGAAAGAAGAGTTCCAGAATTAAGCCTTACTTCTTACACTGAAGGCTCGACTGCTGATCAGATTAAATTTGTCGACGACTTAATGTACGGCCTAAAAGAATACGGTTTTATCATTCTAGATAATCACACTGTTGATCAAAATAAAGTTGATGAAGCATATGATATGGTAAAGAAATTCTTCTCTCTACCTGTGGAAACTAAGCTTAATTACCAAGGACAAAACGGTGGTCAACGTGGCTATACTCCATTTGGAATGGAGCACGCAAAAGATAGCAAGCACCCAGACCTAAAAGAGTTTTGGCACGTTGGGCGTGAGCTTGCAGCGACTTCACAATACAAAGGGGTTTATCCTGAAAATATTTGGCCTGCAGAAGTTCCTGGCTTTAAAGAAAAATTTCTTTCTCTCTATGAATCTATGGATGCTACTGCAAATGTTCTTTTAGAAGCAATTGGAAAAGGGCTAGACGTACCACAAGGCTTCTTTGCAGATATGGTTAATGATGGAAATTCAATTCTAAGAACGATTCACTACCCGCCAACAACTGGTCACGATACAACAAACTCAATTAGGGCCGGTGCACACGAGGATATCAACCTTATCACAATGCTTGTTGGTGCAACTTCATCAGGTTTACAGCTTTTAGATCGTGATGGAACTTGGCTAGATGTAGATTCTAAACCAGGACAACTTGTTGTTGATTCTGGAGATATGATGGCAAGGCTAACGAATAATGTACTTCCTGCAACTACTCACAGAGTAATCAACCCAGACAATTCTGGTGAAGAAAGATACTCTATGCCATACTTTGTGCACCCGCACTCAAAAGCATCTCTAGCTTGTTTAGAAAGCTGTGTAGGTGAAGGCAAGAAGTGGGAAGATATCACAGCTGGAGACTTCCTAAATCAAAGACTAAGAGAAATTGGTCTAATTAAGTAATTTTAATAAATACTGGGGAACCAGAACAACAACACTACGAATAATAAGAATGTAAAGGCCTCGCAATAGTGAGGCCTTTTTTTATTTGTTGATTAAATGTCTATTTGTCTAAATTCTGAACACTTTCTAAACTCTAAATGCTTATAATTTAATCAAAATGGGTGGCACTTTTTTTGCATATTAATTGCCATGCAAAACCTAAAGAAATCGACTTTAATCAAGTTCGTCACTATTCTTGTATTCAATTTCACGATCCTAGCATCTGCTTCAACGCAATTTAATCGTGAAGTTTTATCAATGAAGAGGGCATCTTCTAAGATTCTTGTTCGCTTAAGAAATATGGCCAAAATCCATAATTCAGAATATCAGCGAAATGGATATACAGAAGCCTATTACCAATATGAGAATATTCATTCTGCTATTAGAAAGTTTCACAAGAGAGTTTTAAAGAAGGGCCAACTAGGCACAGATAAAGAAGGTGAGTACACAGATGAGCTTGCCTATAAAGAAACACTCGAGTTCATTCAATACTTAGATAAGCTTATCCCAACATTTTCTAAGACAAAGGGATACGAGAAGCTACCATCTTCTCGTAAGATTCTTATCTCTCAAATTTCAGCATCAGCGCTTAATTTAGCAGAAATGTTAAAAGAAGAAGATATTTATATTCAAATTTCAAAACCACTTAGAGAGGTTGCAAGGGTATATCAAAAGCAGGAAGAATTCCTTAAGCAAAAAGAAGAATTACTAGGTGACTTCTATAATGCACAAGATGAATTAGAGATTTCACTAACAAGAATGATTGATCATCTTTCACTGTTTATTAAAAGGAATCATGGGCCAAGAAAAGAATATCGTCGTCCATATACTGCCGAATCCTATGACTATATCAAATATAAGAAGATCTTAAAGGAAGTAGAAGAGCTTCTCGAAGACTTTGATATCAATGATGGAGCACAGTTTGCAAAGCTTACACAGTTAGTGTCACAGACTAGACAGCTAGTAAATCTTACAAAGACAAATACAAAAAATGCGCGCGTACTTTTATCTCGTGTATATAAGACTTTCAACTTATTTTCTTTAGAAGCTAAAAGCTTAAATAAGAGATTAGTAGTGATTGAGCTTGATCCAACGCTTGGTCTTAAAGAGATGGAGTTTAAGTATTATCGTGCTACCCAAGTATGCTCACTACTTGGCGGGCCAGGAAATATTCTCCTTAGAAGATCACTAGAAAGTGATATCGATCTTTTTGAAGACTTTAGTCCTCGAACTTCAGGGGCCATCAAGCTTGTCGAGTTTTTAAAGTTTAATGATCGAAGTCTAGAGTTTAGACACGCTGAGATCATTACAGAAATAGAGCGTGATACGCGTATAAATACGATGGGATTTTACCCTCTTAGCTTTAATTGGGGAAAGGAAGAGGAAGATAAAATGCCTCCTTTTCTCGAGATAAAGAAGGGATATCGCAAGTGTCATTCTGATGGCTGCGATACTTATGATGATTATCGCACAAATTTTGCATGGCTTCGAGTTAATGAAAAGAGTGCAAAGAAGATGACTCGTACCAAAGAGAAGGCATTAAAGAAAGTTGAAAATAAAGAGGATTATTCAAAGCTAGGTGTATGTTCTGACTTTGTGAATTGGGCATTTGGAAATGTCATAACTTCAAATTGGAACCAGATTCCAATAGTTAGAAATCTTATTCAGATTATTTATCCTCCAGAAGGATTGCAGACACCAGATAATCTTTATGACTCTTACAAGACTGATGTTATTTGTGAAGTGGAAAGAAGAAAACTTAAGTATCCACATTATATCAATGCCCACCATTTAAAGGATCAGGTATTGAGAGACTTAAATTCGCAAAACCCTGCGATAAGCACTCATGCGAAGAATACGTTAAATGAATTAATTAAGAAAAATATAATGGATAACGAATTAAATTTGAACTATGACGTTATTAATTTTGAAACAAAGTAAGAATAAAAACGAAAAAGGAGAGAAGAGAATGAACAACAAAAAACAAAAACTTCTAGTTGCCGCGTTCTTGATGACGCAAGCACCTGCTGTTATCGCGGGTTATTACAATTCTTCAATCGAAGGGATTTCTTTAGATGGTATTTATACACCGGAGAACCTAAGTAATATTTCTAAAACTGTTTGTAAGAAAGTTTATGATGATCCAAATATGGATAAAGAACACACTCAAATGTGTGAGCGTGGAGTTCAGTCTGCTCAACGCATGGCCGCTGTATATGCCGCTGGAGAAGGGACACATTTAGGTTGTGTTGATGGTTATCAACAAGGTCTATATCGTGGGTTTAATGTGACTTCAAACCCGTCGGTTGATATCTTAAGAGACGAGCAACGTGCTCTTAAAGGTGTGACAATTGAAAACGCTGTAGCACTTGGTAAAGATAAGGCCGCAAAGGATTCACGTTATTCTACAGAATCTGAAATCATCTCACGTTTTAGAGATAATGTAAGAGATGATGCTTCTCAAACTGTAACAGCTCCATCAAAAGATTATTCTAATGTTCTTAAAGTTCCACGTTTTGAAGGTTTTGATGATGGTTACGCAAGAGATGGGAAAGGTGGATCATTTAGTGATGTAATTAACGCTGGGTGGGTTTCTTCTTCATCTGCAATCTCTAAGAGGATTCACGCTCGTGCTGTTGCTAGACAATTTGGTCTTAGATCAAGTTTAGCAGATAAGTGTTCTTCAACACCTATTCTATTCGATAAAGGTCTACACACTGTTTCAATGTGGGATCTATTCTCTGCATACGGAGAGTATAACTTCAAAGACTATGGTTGGAAGTCAACAACTCGCGCATGGAATAAGTTTCAAGCATCTGATGAACAAGAAGCAATTGCTTACCGTAATATCCAAGATGTTAAAGAAGCATATCAGCAAAGAATTGGATATCACCAAAAAAGTGTAGCTGTTGAAATCGATGAGATCGGTGCTGATGGACAGCCAACAGGACGCAAAGTAGTAAAAAGAGATGCAAACGGAAATATCGTTTATAAGCAAGTTGATGACTTAAATCGTCCAATCTTTGAAACTCGCTACCGTACTGTTTCTGGAAAGTCTGCTCAAGACCTAAAGGCCGTATATGCTGACGCATTTGCTGAGTCTTATAGAAATCTTGCAAAAGAGCACTTTGGTAAGGCCTTCGTATCAACACATACAATGGCACGCAACCTTGGAGAAGATTCTGGGAAGGCCGTAGGTCTAATCGTTGCACGTGACCTTGCAAAACAACAAGCTTATGATGAAGTTTATAAGGCACAGTCGGCAACTTCATTTGCTAAAGAATACGAAAACCTATTTGTAGCTTCTTGGAATAAGAATTTCGATTACTTTGTAAATAACCCAATGGTAGAGATCACAGGTTTCGATCTTTCTGGTGACGGAAATGGAATCTTTACAAGAGGTGAGTCACTTAAGTCTGTATTAGGTTTAAGAAACTTAGGTCTTAAGTCTGGAAATATTAAAGTTTCTCTTGATTCAGCTTCATTTGAATCAGGTTCAAGTCGCTCAGAGTACGTAACTGCTCCAGCTTCATTGAACTTTACTCACACTTCAGCAAAAGCTCAAGGTAAGCTTTCAAATAACCTAAATGTATTTGATTCAGCAAGACTTACAGTAAGTATTGATGGAAGCGATATCAAGAAGGTTTACGAACTTAAGAGTACAGATAGCAAAACTATCGAAATCTTAGATGTAGCACCAGTTTACCATGCACAAACTCAGATTAACTCTGTAGTAGCTGGGGACGCAACAGTATACGTAACTGTTAAAAACCCTTCAAACTCAGAAACTTCAGCTTCTGTTGATATCTCTGTAGCAATGAATGATGGTAAGACTTATACAGCTACAACAACAGCTCTAAAAGCAGGTGAGTCAAAGAGAGTTCCTGTTCGTGTTACAGGAGTTGATCCATTATTCATTATCAATAATGGGCTTTCTGGTAAGGTAACATCAAAAGTTGGTGGAAGAATCATGAATACACGTAGTGCTTCTTTTGATAATGTGAACTTTGATAAGGCCGTTGCGGATTACTTCAACTCAATCCTTACAAACTCAACAACTAACTACGGTGATGATGGGTATAAAGAAGATAGAGTTGAAACTTTAATCTCTATCATCTTAACTGCTACTGAAAGAGAAATTAAAACTGATTGGGATAACAACGCAAAAGTTGCTAATACAATGATCGGTGCTCTACAGAAAGAATACAAGGCATCTTCAGCTGCTGGTAAGCTTAATGAAGAAGCAAAAGAAACATATAAAGTACTAGCTCAAGAACTAGAAGCTTTATATGACTCGACTTTTGGATACAAAGATTACATCAATCAATTAAAAGTATTCAACGGTGATCTTGAGACTCGTTCAAAGAAAGATCGTAAGAAAGACTAATTCATAGTCCATTAAATAAGAAAGGCCCGCATCTTGCGGGCCTCTTTATTTTCAATAATTTAATTTTTAATTATTGTGCTTCAACTACAGCTTGACCTGGTTTGAACCAACATAGTGGTCTTAGTCCAGTTGTGAAGTTTTCAGTTCTGTTACAAGTACCGATGTTTGCATCGTTTTGATCTACATCTGTGTAAGCGTCAACAGTACATAGAGCACCTTGGTAGTAAGTATCTAGACGACACTGTGGTGCTGGGTGGTTGTCATTAGTTTTAGAAACTACAGCTGGATCTGGAGTGTCAAACTTAAGCTCAGAAGTCATGCTTCTTAGTGCTCTGAAAAGGTTAGCTAGTGACATACCTGCCATTGAACCTCTTAGACACATTGCATATTCGTTTTCGTTAACAAAGTTTTTCTCACAGTTCTTAACTGCTACAGCTGGAACTTCAACTTCGCTCATGATTGAAGCGTTATCGTCGTTTTCCATGAACTTTCTTAGACACTTAGAAGTAGCGAAGTAATCAGCTTGACCTTCGTTTGAAGCCCATGAAGATCCCCACCAGCTAGCTTTCTTAGGTGCTCCACCTAGGTGGTGACCAAGCTCGTGACATACAACAGTTGCAAATCCGTCTCTTGTGATTGTTTCGTGTCTTGCAAGACCACCAAACATACTAACACGCCAAGTGTTACCAATTTGCTGAGCGTATGCGTTAACAGTTCCATCTTCCCATTTTCTTTCGATTTCTAAAGTTTTACCTTTAGCAGCGATAATCGGTGCATAGATCGCTTCAATCTTATCAATGATTGAGTTGAACTCACCTTCTGAAATTGTGTTGATACTTTTAACATTTGAAGGAATCCATAGGTTGTTGTCTTCTACGATTCCTGTTGTTCCGTGCTCGTCACATGCGAAAGAAAAAGTCGATACACATGCAAGTAGTAGAGCTAAAATTCCTTTTTTCAAATCAGTCCTCCCTGAAAAGTATATTATTGATTTGCCAATTCTTTTTCTGGTTTAGCGTAGATATGATTTTTCTGAATTTTTTACACTATGTAAAAGTCTTTTTTTGATTTGGGCCTTAATGTAAGATTTTGTTGGTTTCTAGATGCTGTGCTGCATTGTGAATGTGTTAAAGTTTTTCACCACTCTTTGGTTAAGTCATTAAAATTATGATAAAGTTTTAGCATTATGAAGAAGATAATTTGTATCACTTTTTTTCTACTTTCAGTTGTAAGTTATGGTCAAACTAATGATCCACTGGTTGATCAAATCACACAAATGCGTGATGAGATGTTTAAGCAGATGCAAGCAGGGGATAGCTTTGATGCCGAGATTCAAAAGATGTTTGAGCGATTGCAGAAGTTAGGCCAGATCAAAGGACTTCCTGATCGCTTCAATCGTCATGTGAATATGGTGGAATACTTTTGGCAGGATGCTGACACTCTCGTTATCAAAATTTCTAAAGATGATGAAGTCAATGTCGAAGTGAAAGAAAACATCATAGTTATTAGTGGTCAAAAGGTCATTAAATCGCCAAATGGTATTTCTAAATCATCTTTTTCACAGAGTATCCCATTAAGAGCTAATCTTGACTCGACTTCAGTTAAGATGAGTATGAAGGATGGTAATATCGTAATGGATTTTAGGCCTTTAAAGAAATCTAAGCAGCGATAATTTCTCCGTTTAAATTTTCGAGAATTGCGTAGAGCTTATGATTGAAGTCCTGGGCGTTAAATGGCTTTGTCAGAACTTCTTCTACATTTATCTTTGAAGCATCATGAATCTTGTCGACATCGATATCTCCCGAAATGAGCATGATATGTGGATATTTCTCACGTTGCTTTTCTTCGAGGTGATAGAGTCGTTCAATATATTGTAATACTTCTTGGCCACCCATTTCTGGGAGATTTAAGTCGATGACAATGAGATCATAATTATCATTTTTAATCATCTGACAGGCATCGACTCCATTTGAGGCCATTGATACATTTGCAAAATAGCCACTGCTTGCAATTAGTGACTTAAGGGATTCTGATATTGTTCTTTTGTCGTCAATGATGAGAGCTTTCATAGGTGATTTCCTTATCAGTTACAAATGCAGCGTTGATTCAAAATTATAAACAATATGAGCTTATTTTAATTCGTCACATTATTTTTTATAACTAAATTAATCTATAATATTTGTTAATGTTACTAAACTACTGAAATAACGAGCAAAGTAGTCGGCTAAATTTGAGTAGACGACTAAAGTATCCACTATAAGATACCGATAAATAATTTATGAAAAGCTTCGTTGTGACGTTATTGACATTGATTATTACATCCTTTGCCTTTGGCATCCAGGAGACTTACTTTCATAAGAAAGAGGAATTTGAGATTCCTAAGAGAGATCTGTCGATTATCGCTACAGATAAAGGTTTTTTTCCTTCAAAGGTTACGGCCTTCGTTGGTGAGAAGTTAAACCTTTATGTTACATCAGCGACAAAACAGCCTAGTTGTCTAATATTAAAAGAGCACGAAGTATATGTTGAGGCCAAGACTGGTGAAGTTAGGGAAGCTTCAGTTTTTCTTGATACGCCTGGACGCTTCAAATTTTACTGCCCGTCAGGACAAATCAGTGGAATTTTAACTGTTATTGAACATCCACGAGAGAAGGCAAAAAAAGACGAGCAAAAAAGAGAAATCGCATCTCGTGAAAGTGAGCGAGTGCGTGTTTGGCGTCCAAAAGACGACTGATTTATATTTAGAGATTGATTGTGAGGGATTATGTCTTCGGTATTTAACGATGCGATTAAGAATTTACTTTATCCAATAGGCGACCTTTTGGAAGATGAAGGTGTTTCCGAAGTTATGATTAATGGGCCCCATGAAATTTTTGTTGAAAAGAAAGGTCTCGTTTTTAAAGTTCCAAATCAATTCGAAGACGAATCATCACTTATCTCTGCAATGCGTGCCATTGCTCAATCGGTAAATCGAACAATTGATGAAGATAACCCGCGCCTAGATGCGCGTCTGCCAGATGGTTCACGTATTCACGTGGTACTACCTCCAATGGCAAAGAATGGAACGACAGTGGCCATTCGTAAATTTTCTAAGGAAAGTCTAACTCTTAAGGACCTTATCTCATTTGGTTCTATGTCTGATGTGGCCGCAAGGTTTCTGGATATATGCGTGTATCTTGGAAAGAATGTTCTTGTATCTGGTGGTACGGGTTCTGGAAAGACGACGATGCTAAACGTTTTAGGGGGAAGAATTCCTAAAACACAACGTCTCATCATTATCGAAGATGCGGCAGAACTACAAGTTGATGCCGAACACGTCGTAAATTTTGAAACGAGAAAGGCGGATGAGTTAAAGGGGATTGAGGAAGTTTCAATTCGTGATCTCGTTATTTCTGCCATGAGGCTTCGCCCTGATAGAATTATTGTTGGGGAGGTTCGTGGAGATGAGGCCCTGGATCTTGTTCAAGTTATGAATACTGGTCACGATGGTTCAATGGGAACTGTTCACGCCAATAACCCAATTGATGCCTGTACTCGTCTTGAGACACTTTGCCTTATGGGTGATACAAAAATTCCACCAGATGCTGTTAGGAAAATGGTTGGGAGTGCTTTGCAAATTGTTGTTCAGTGTAGTCGTTATCATGATGGGGGACGTCGTACGTCGCATATTTCAGAAGTATTAGGTGTCGATAATAATGGGAATTATATTGTTCGCGATATCTTTCGCTGGGTTCAAACTGGTAAGGATCCGCAAACTGGTAAGTATATAGGAGAGATGGTGCCGTGTAATTATGTACCAACTTTCTTTGAAGATATTGTTGTCCATAAGCTACCATTTCCAAAATCTAATTTCCTTGCCCCAGATTGGGTGAAGGATATGGTTAAGAAAAAGGTCGCTTAATTATTAGATATCAACTTCGATACCATCCTCATAGATTTCAACGATAAATCGGTTCTGATCTAGCTCTTTAGTCTTGTCGACGATTTCCTTGATATCATCCACTTCAAGTTCTGGTTCAAGCTCCATATCAGCGCTAAAAACCTTGATGATAGCGATACTCATCTTAAAATCACTTAAGTCATTGAATTCAGATAGGGGGAATGTTACCTTGTAACCCCCTGAAAACTTGTCAATATCCACGTCTATTTTCATATAATTAATTGTAATTACATTAGAGTAAAAAGCAATAAAATTTAAACTACGTAGATTCCTGTTGTGTTGTCTAAAATTTGGTGCATAGAAAATGAACATGGCATTACTATTTTTCAACTAGGCCCAATAAAGTCATTTCTGCTGATATTATTGAAGGCGTCAAATAGCTTAATTTTATTTTTGAGGGAAAAATTAAATGAGAAATAGAACTACTTCATTCATCAAATCAACTCTTGTGATGACAGCGATTGCTCTATCTGCAAATGTTTTTGCACTAGAAACAATTCAAGATGATATTGATTCTATTCGCTTTCAGCTTAAGTCTGAGCAGATCTACACTCTTAAAAATTATGGGCAGGGACAATATAAAGAACTTGCTTTTACTCGAATTGAAAAACCAAATCTTAAAGTTGGCCTAAATAAGAAATCTGCAACAGAAACACTAGAAGTTGCAATTGATGAATCTCTTTTAGTTGAAAAGAATTCTCTTGTTCACATAAAGTTAGAAAAAAATAACTTAGTAAATATTGAATCTGCCAATGATAAGGCGGCGGTTTTAACAAAGCTTAAAAATAACGGACTTGGCCTTGATAAAAATCAGGCGGCAAAAATACTAAAGAAAGATATTATTGCAAATCTTAATCGTGTTATTGCAAAAATTGGATTTCGCGATAATACAAAAGTTAGTTATGAGATTAAAAACCTTGCATTTAACTGTCCTTCACTAAAAGGGCGTATCACAAATTGTCGTGGTAAATATGATGTTATTGCTACACTAAAGAATGAAAAGAAGAAGACTTCAAATCTTTCAGAGATCCTTATTAACTCTACTAAGAATTTGAATAATTTTGGTTCTGAAATTGATATTAATGCATATATTGGGGAACTTCGTTCAATCAATAAGCAGCTTAATAAATTATCGGAAGGTAAGCCTAAGGGTGTTGATCTAAAGAAGCTTTACGCTCTTAAAAAAGATGTTCAATCAGAAATTCTTGATTCGTACCAGTACACTGCGATTGCAACATCAAGTGCAAGGGACTTCCTAACAAAGCTTAATTCAAAGCTTAACTAAAACTAGCTGACGCTTTGTTTTAAACTCACAAATAAATTAATTATTTCATTTAATACATCATTATGAAGCTGGCCAAAACTAGCTTCATATTTTTTTGCTTGAGAATCAAATTCAGCTCGATTCTCTTTATTTTTAACTTCTAGCTTTAACTGATCCTTATTGAAAATTAGCTTAATATCAAGATTGTAAATCATGACTCTAAGAATAGGGGATTGCTCCCATTGTCCAAAAAACACCTTGTAACTTAAAATTGTATTTCTATGATCAATACGGGCCAGTGACTTTTTTAGCGTTAGTAGAGTTACTTTTAGCCACTCAAGTGATTTGTCTTCGTTTAGTCCTGTCTTTGGTGGGATTGATTTTAAGTTCTCAATTGAACCATCGATCATGGCCTTAACGGCATATTGTTCAAATTTCTTTGCATCAAAATTTTCGACTTCGTTTTGATATTCGATAAATTCTTTATCCACTAAATTGAGAATGTTCATTTGATCAAAGTGCAAAAGTAAATTATGGTCATTGCTCTCAACGTGAAGATAGATATCATGAAGATTTTTTCGATCATCACGCAAAGGTGTCTTTTCAAAAACATTATGGGCCAAGCAAATTCTCACCGGACTTTGTAGCGACTCTTGCATAGACTTTAAGAGCTTGTCTCTGCTATCATCATTAGATAGACGGTTTTTATTAATTCTAGTGAAAAAGTTTACGAATTTATTTTTAATACCCATAAGGGATAAAATAACGACTTTTTTAGGGATGTCTAGCATTTAAGGTGAAATATTGAAGATAGGTATTTTTGATTCTGGCATTGGTGGACTTAGCGTGTTGCGTGAAGTCGCAAAACTTATGGATCGTTGCGAAATTTATTACTTTGCAGATCGCCTGAATGCACCATATGGCAATAAGACAAAAGAAGAAGTATTTACTTTTTGTCAGAGTATTGTCGAAGACTTTATCTCTCATGGAATTGATACCATTTTAATTGCATGTAACTCTGCTACGGCCATGGCCATTAATGAATTACGCACTAATTACCCAAATATTCGCTTTTTTGGGATTGAACCATTTATTAATGTCATTAACCTGCGCCCAGAGCTTAAAAAGCAAAAGGGAGTGGTTTTAACAACTAAGATTACTGCAGATTCTATGCGTTTTCAGAGCTTGAAAGAGCGCTATGATCCAAAAGAACACTTGGTTTACCGCGTATCAAAGAATTTAGCTAAAATTATTGAAGACAGTTTTGATAGTGGAAGGCTCAATGAAGATGAGATTTCTAAAGAGATAGTTGATTCAATTTTTCCTTCAGGCCAGAAAGAGAGTTATGATTATATAATTTTAGGTTGTACTCACTATCCTTTCGTCAAAGAGCTATTTAAGGCCAATGTTGGGGCCCAAAGTATTTCTCCTTGTTATCATGTGGCCAAGCATATGGCAGATCAATGTGTCATAAACGAAGATGCTCAAATCGTTGATTTCTTCTATTATCGTGATAGTCGAAGCCCAGATTTATGGCGCAAAGTTAAAAAGCAAAATTTAGAAGGTTTTCCCTTTTTCTAAGTGACGATCCTTAAAAGCGTAAGTTAAAATATGGCAAATTTTAAACTAACGAAGGATTGGTATATGTCTAAAATTAAATCTATTACTCCACGTCAAATCTTAGACTCACGAGGAAACCCAACTGTTGAAGTTGATTTAGTAACTGAAAATGGTTTTATGGCCCGTGCAGCAGTTCCTTCTGGGGCATCAACTGGCTCTAAAGAAGCGCTTGAGTTAAGAGACGGTGACAAGTCTTACTACCTTGGAAAATCTGTTAGAAAGGCAATTTCAAATATCAATGAATATATCGCGCCAAAAATTATAGGAATGGATGTTTTTGACTTAAGAGCTGTTGATCAAGCAATGCTTGATGTTGATGGAACAGAAAATAAAGAAAAGTTAGGAGCTAATGCTATTCTTGCTGTTTCAATGTGTGTTGCTCGTGCAGGTGCTCTTGAAAAAGGAAAGTCTCTTTATGCTTATTTAAGAGAAGATCTAGGTGTTCCTGTGGCAAGTGATAAGTATCGCTTACCAACTCCTATGATGAATATTATCAATGGTGGGGAGCACGCTTCAAATAATCTTGATATTCAAGAATTTATGATTATTCCTCATATGGAAAAGTCATTTAGTGAAAACCTAAGAGCTGGTGTTGAAACTTTTCACGCTCTAAAAAGTGTTTTAACAGAAAAAGGATATTCAACAAATGTTGGTGATGAAGGTGGGTTTGCACCATCTCTTAAGTCACACGAAGAGGCCCTTGATCTTATTCTCAGCGCTATTGAGAAGGCCGGTTATAAACCAGGTCAAGATATCTCGATCAGCCTTGATGCAGCTGCTTCAGAGTTCTATAAAGATGGAAGCTACAAAATGCAAGGTAAGAGCTATTCAAGTGAGGATATGGTTGAATATTACTCAAATTTAGTTTCAAAATATCCGATATATTCAATTGAAGACGGGCTTGATGAAGCTGACTATTCTGGTTGGGTAAAGCTGACTGAAAAGTTAGGGGATAAATGCTTACTAGTTGGAGATGACTTATTTGTAACAAATAAGAAGATCCTAGCTGAAGGTATTGAGAAAAAGCAGGCAAACTCAATCTTAGTTAAGATTAATCAAATTGGTTCTCTAAGTGAAACATTTGATACGTTAAAGCTAGCTTTTGAAAATAACTTTAGAGCAATTATCTCTCACCGCTCAGGAGAAACAAGTGATGCCTTCATTGCTGATCTTGCTGTAGCAACTTCGAGTGGACTTATTAAAACAGGTTCTGCTTCAAGAAGTGATCGTCTTGCAAAATATAATCAACTACTAAGAATTGAAGAGGCCCTTGGTAGTGAAGCAAAGTACGACGGATTAATCTAAGTCAAAATATAAAGGCCTCGTTTTAAGAGGCCTTTTTTTATGTCTAAAAATATACCTAAGTCAGATAACGAAGCACTACATTTTCTTCATGATCTTCTCAATCACACACATGGCCTGAAGCTCTATTTAGAGTCTCGTCATGGTCAGATGGAGCAAGCAAGTCTTAATCTTATTTATAATGAAGTTCAGGCCTTAGAAAATCAAATATCATCCCAATTTAAGCGTTTAAAGGATACAGATTCATATAGTGTCGAAAGTCTTATTGATACTTGTAAGAGACAATTTGAAATTTATCAATTAAAGGTCGACTTAAAAGTTTCCATTTTTCAAAGTGATCTGGCCCCTATTGAATTTTCTTGTGATGGACAAATTTTTGAACGCCTAATAAAAAATATCTCAAAAAACTTATATCTTTGGTCGAGTCCCAAAAGTATGATTGAGTGTCACATCAGTGAAGTTGATGAGAAGATTCAACTAACTTTCTCAAATGAAATTAATGAGCACACAGACTTAGAACAACAATCAAATGGCATTGGCCTACTCTCAATGAAGCGTCTTGCTAGTGAAAATGGCATTACATTTCAAAGTTACTTAGAGAATGAGAAATGGATAACGATAATCCTGATTAATAAAGTCGGACATATTAAACAAAATATCGCCTGCTAGGTAAAAGAATTCTATCTATATTAAAAAGTAATAAAGAAGGTTATTCTATATAACATATGGAATTTATAAAGATCTTTATTTCGTTAACGATTTTGTTTGCCTCTGGCCTACAGGCCTTAGCAAACCCTCGAATCTATCAATCAGACGCTACTGCACTAAATAAAGGTGCATCCAAAGTTAAGATTGAAGGCAGCTTTTCTTCGACACTTTCTCAAGTTGATAGTGAGGGTAATGAAGTGGTTTACAATGATGATGTAAGCTACAATTTACTTGATGCAAATATTGATTATCAATATGCCATCATGCCTAAGTTTCAACTTCTTGCTGGCCTTAAAGGACGATATGTAAGTAGTGGTGATACTCTTGAGACGCAAACGACAGCTGGGCTTGAGTCTTTTTATGTCGGAGCATTCTATGCTTTTGATAAAATGCATGGAAAAGATTTTGCTGTAAACGCACTTTATCGCTTCAGGCCTTATACTGTTGATACGTATTCTGGTTCAGCGCCAAGTGATGAATTAATCTTAGGTGACGGTGGAAATGATCTTGAGCTCAATTTCCTTGCTAAATTTGAATCAACAAAGTGGACATCATACGACTTCAAGGTTGGTTACCATATTCCTGGGGCCCCTATTTCTTCAGAGATCATTTTTGATGCAAGACTTGTAAAGCATTATGTTGATTGGGCCTTTTGGCTTTCTGCAAATGGTGTCTACTCCTTGGGTGGTGATGAATACACTGATAACCCGAACGCAAAACCTGTTGTTGCTAGTGGTTACACTTCAAGGTGGAATTCGATTAATCGCCAATTCCTAAACTTAGACGTTAGTGCTCAAACTCTATTTGGAAAGAAGTATCTTGCTTATGCAACAGTTGGTGCAAAGGTTGTTGGAACTTCAACTGATAAAGACTTTTATACAACTCTAGGTCTTACTTGGACTACTGGTGGTGTAACTGCTCAGCAGAAATTTGAAGAGAGTTTTAAAGAGTACTCTGTTGAGGCCAATGTTATTAAGGTTTCTCCTAGGGGAGTTTTCATTAAGATTGATCATGGCTCTCTTGACGATATTCAAGTTGGAAATATTGTTGATATTTATAAAACAGACTACTTTGGCGGAAATATATTAGTTGCTCAAGGAAAGGTTTATGAAGTTTCAAGTGCTTCATCAATTATAAAAGTTGTGGCACGTTACCGTAAGGTGCCAATAGAAAAAGGCTTTGCTGCCAGGATTAAGTAGCTGAAATGAGGAAATATTTAGTAATTGATATAATTGTAAGTTAAGCTAAAATATTGAATATAAACATAAAAAGGATATTATCGATGATGAAGCAAATTCTAATTGCTTTCTACCTACTGGCCACATCAGCTGTAATTGCAAAACCTTATACTTCTAACTTTCTTGAGTTCGAACTACCAAATGGTTGGGAGTGTTCTATTGAGGGAAGTGAGTATGTTTGTCAGTCGACAAATGATAGAAGAAAGAAAGAGGCCATCATTATTTTCGCGGCCAAGCACCGTGGTAAACAAGATGACTTAATTCAATACAAGGCCTATTTAGAGCAGGCCAAAACATTTAAGCTACCTGGTGGAAAAACACAAATTTCAGAACCTTCATACACGAGAATGAAGAAGATTCAAGGTCAAGGTCATACTTGGGTTGATTCACTTCACTTATCAAGTGAGGTTCCTGGCTTTTATACTCGTTATCTTGCGACTGTAAAAGGAGAGTTAGGTGTAGCTGTAACGTTCTCAGTTGCAAAGGAACACTACCAAACTTATAAGCCAATTTTTGATAAAATCATTGAGACGATGCAGGTATTTTCTCGCATTAAGAATGATGCTGATGGGCTTAAGCTCGCTGGTAATAAAGGTGAAGCAGTTCCGGGTGCTTCAGGTGACTTCTTAGATAACGAAGCAGGTCTTAATGATATTGGCGTTGGTGGCCAAAGACAAAAAGGTAAAGGTGCCGGTGGTGATGATATGACTCTTTATCTGATCCTTGCGCTTGTTGTTGGTGCTGGAATCTTTATCGCTAAGAACCGCAAGAAGAAAGGTACTAAGAAAAAGAAAGGTAAGAAGAAAAAGAAATAAATTTATAAAATAAAGCCTCTCTTATGAGAGGCTTTTTTTATTCTGAATCAAGACAAGCTTGAATCGCTTTATTGAATGATATATTTGTCGAAACGCTTGTTCCAAGATTTGTTGTATTACTATAGTGATTGATTGAGCAGCCACCATGTGAGTGAACACCAACAATTTTTCCCGATTTTAGATTAATAATACTTGAGCCAGAATTACCACCAGTCGTATCAACCTTATGGCGAATTAGGCCAGTTCTTCCAATACTCTCTATATAACCGATGCCGTTTTGTTGAGCAAAAGATCTTTCTGCTTCAGTATCGACTCCGTAGCCAGTAATACTTATAAGTGATTTACTTGCTGCAACAGAGTAATCTAATTCATAAAAGCCTTGAACATCTCCCGCATACTTTTGTGTCGTCTCATTTGGTAGTATTTTCATAACGGCCCAGTCATTTCCTGGTCCAGCATCACTAAGAGTAATTGAGCTTTGATCTACTTTATATGTGTCTTCTTTAGATGAGTAGTTTATGCCATTTTTGTCAGATTCAGGCGTATTGAATTCGATGATATTAAAGTACTTCTTGCAGTGGCCTACTGATAGGGCGCAACTTTTTGAAATCATCGTGACTGTACAGGCATCAGTTGCAGTTTCATTACGAAGAGCTCTACCTACCTTGGGTTCATTTGAAGGAATTCGATCATCATTACCACATATTGACTTTTCTAAGGCAAATATTGAAGGCGTGATAAGTAATATAAAAATAGGTAATAATCTATTCATGGAAATCCTTGTTGTTGCGTGATGCGTTAATTTAAGGGATTTCTGAATTGTTATCAATGCTTAGTGTAGAGTTTATAGAGATAAAAAGGCCTCTGACTTAGCAGAGGCCTAATATTGTAGTCAATAGAATTAATTTTCTTTATTCACTTGCTAGGCAGTTTTCAACGGCCGCTTTAAACTCTGCATGTAGTTGAAGAACAGTTCCAGCATTCGCATTTGATTCATCACTTCCGTAGCATCCACCGTGAGAGTGTACTCCAACGATTTCACCTGTTTCAAGGTTAAGTACGCTTGAGCCAGAGTTTCCACCCATTGTGTCAACTCTGTGGTTTAAAATTGCAGCACGATGCTGTCCATAATAGTCACCACCGATTTCAGTTAATGGGCCAATATTATTTTGTTGAGCAAACTTTCTTTCAAATTCGTTATCGTTTCCATAACCTGTGATTGAAAGAATCGTCCCAACTGCAGGAATATCTTTAGCGATAGGGTAGAAGCCTTGTGCTTGACCAGGTAGTAGACCTGTCGTTCTATGAGGCTTGATTTTGAAAACGGCCCAGTCATCTCCTTGGCCATTGCTCTTATATTTAATAGTCGCTTTATCAGCTTCGTAAATATCTTTAGGGTCTGGGTGTGCAATTCCTCTTCTTGTTGAAGCAGGAGTGTTGAATTCAATAACATTGAATGTAGCAGCACAGTGACCTACTGAGATAGCACATGAGTTTGATACAAGTGTTACTGTACAACCTGCTTTATCTCTTGCTCTTTCAAGTGAGCGACCAACTTTTGGATCACTTGAAGGTACTCGATCATCCATTCCGCAAATTGTCTTATCCGTGGCAAAAATTGAAAATGGTAAAATCGCTAGTAGAAATATTTTTTTCACTCTTCTCTCCTTAGTTCGTGAAGAAATATATTAGGTCGTCAAAAAGTAAACGACAAATATGTATTTGAGATAGTAAGAAGTTGTTAGAAAGTTAAGATTTGAATATTTTTTTAAGAAGATTTGAATAAGTCTCTTTATTCATAAAGTGTATATTATGAGAAGCATCATCTATTATATAGCTATGAAATTTCACGTGATCAGATTGTGTGTAGGCGTTAGAGTATGCCTTGTACTTTGTATCTAGAGCGCCGCAGAGGTAATGATATGTGATGCCTTGTGGTAATTCGTTAAGATCTCTTAAGTCCCTTTGCATAGCAACAGAAAGTTGTGGTGATACCTTAGACCAGGCTTGAGCGTACTTTACATATTCTTTCTCTTTGCGAGTAAGCATTTCATCTATGCCAAGACAATCGTTCATTCCTTTAAAGACGCCTTGATCATACCAATTTCGGAAGAATGTTTTTTCATTCTTTCCATCAAAAAGGCCAGAGTCATGTGCGAGACGTTTTTGTCTTTCTTCTTCATTTCCTAGAAATCCTGGAGCGCCGCTTTCATTTATAAAATTCTTAATATTAGTAAGATCTGCTAATTCATTGTCTCGAAGAATCTCGTTAAAGATTCGCCCGGACATCGAATATGTAATGAAATGTACATTCTTA
Organism: Halobacteriovorax sp. DA5; assembly: GCF_002903145.1. NCBI lineage: Bacteria > Pseudomonadati > Bdellovibrionota > Bacteriovoracia > Bacteriovoracales > Halobacteriovoraceae > Halobacteriovorax > Halobacteriovorax sp. DA5. The sequence goes on from NZ_PPDJ01000002.1 coordinate 229,420, forward strand.
TCTCTATCAATTTTCTTAAGAGAAGAAATTAATTGTTGCTTAAATGTTTTAAGAGAATTTAATTTGTAATTCTTTCCGTGTCCCGGTAGGTCGAGATAGATAAGTAGGTAGTCCTTTGCCAGGCCATTTGTGGCCTCTTCTAGCTCTAGTGCATTTCCCATAAAACCGTGAGAAATGAAAATAAGATCACCATTAGGGTTTCCTTGAACGCTGATTGCAATTTCTTCATCAAATTTTAAAAAGAGTTTATTAGTGAGCTCTTTTATTTTTTCTCGATTTATTTTCACCGCCACTTGCACGTCTTTGAGGTCCATGGCCTTAAATAGTAGGTGTGGTCTCTCAAAAGAGATAAGCTCTCGCTCAATAGTCTCTTGCGCATCTTTTAATGAAATGTCATCGCAATAAGTAATGGCAATAAGATTTTCATACCTTTCGTTTTTTAAGGGTGACACATAAATATTCTTGAAGAATTTAGAAAGTTTCTCTTCAATGATTTCAGGATTTATATTCTCTGCAGCTTTTTGGAAAACGAAATCACTTCGCCCTTTGATTGTGTAATTACCGTCTTGATCAACTTCGATCAGGTCATTAGTATAATACTTCTGATCGAAGTCTTGGCCGTGTAGGTAGCCAAGAGCGATGCTCTTTCCCTCTAGAACACATTTAGCATCGATAATGCTAATTTTGCCATCCATGGGTTTGCCACATGTGCTTAGAAGTTTTATGTCTCTTGTAAAGGGGGTTGCCAGAAACTGCGCACAAGACTCACTTGCCCCAAATGAGTTTGATAAATAAATCCCTTCTTGTGTTGCTTTATTTATCAATGCTGTTGCCACTTTTGATCCACCAAGAACGACACCCTTCATTTGACTCATTCTCGAAATCATTTGAGGATCATCGATTAATCTTGCTAGTTGAAGTTGAACCAGAGAGCAGATTGTAATTTGTGTATTGAGTATTAAATCATTTTCTAATTGTGCGACGTTAACAATAGTAAGTGAGCTGGCCGCAATAAGGCTGCGCCAAGCAATCATGATTCCACCGATGTGAAAAAGTGGAAGTGATAAGGCCCAGTTGTCATTAGGGGCTATATGATAATGTTCTACGGTTGCTTGTGCACTATTTAAAAGTGACTCAAGACTTAGTCTTACACCTTTTGGACGGCCCGTGGAGCCAGAGGTGTAAATGACACTTGCGCATGATTTCTCGTTAAGAATTCCCTCAAGCTTTGCATTTATTAAACTATCGAGATCATAGTCTTTGGATGAAGCTTCTAATCTTCTTGCATCAACTAGGATTGGAGTTATTCCATGCTCGATTAAGCGAAAGTATTCAATGAGGAAGGAAATATTATTGTCTGGACGCCAGGATAAAACTTTGTAGCTTAAGTTTTTACCATCGGCCTTTGATGCTTCGTCTAGCTCTTGTATTTGAGATTTTAAGTCCTCATAGCTAAGAACACACTTACCATCTTGATAGATAAATGGCCCTGAGGTATTAGCAATGAGTTTTGATATAAAACCAATTTTATTCATAACTTCGCATTAGACCAACAACAACACCTGCGATTCGAAAGTCATTTTCTGCTGTGATGACAAAAGGTGAGAGGCGATCATTTGCAGGATGCAACTCAACTGAGTTTTTCTTCTTAAAGAAGTTTTTAACTGTGGCCTCATTATCAACAAGAGCGATGACTGTTTGGCCTTGGTTAGCATTTTCTTGTGCACGACAAACGAGAATATCTCCCTCGTGAATACCGTCGTTAATCATAGAGTCACCTTGTACATTTAGTGCAAAGTATCTTCCTGGCCTTGAGACCATATGACTTGGTACGAGAGTGTGCTCACTTGGGTTTTCGATGGCCTCAATTGGATTTCCTGCTGCAACATCACCAAGAAGGGGAATCTCGCTAAATTGTGGACTCATATTTGTTAAGGACGCTAGTTGTTGATCAACATTAGATGTTGTTTGCTCCACATCCAGTAACTTAATTCCACGACGAGCATTCCAGTCAACTTCGATTTTTCCGGCCTCTTGCAAATAGTGCATATATTTATTTACGGAACCGAATGACTTAAGGCCAAAATGCTCTTTAATTTCTTTTTGCGTAGGAGCATAGCCCTCGGCCAGGTAGTAATTCTTTATATAGAGATAAACTTGGTTTTGTTTCTTTGTTAATGCCATAACAATATGTTATGCGTAAGATATGCGTAAGTCAACATAAGTTTTGTTCACATACTTTGTGAATATTTTTCACGGTTTTTGTGAAAAAAACTTACAATCAAAAATCATCTCTTTCTTGAATTGACGTAGGGCCTTGAAATAGCTACTTATAGGTCATCAAATTAAAGGGAGGGTCCATGAAATCGTTTACAAGTTTAAGTCGTTTGGCAGTTATCGCTACATTACTATTTAGTACGAATGCATTCTCTCTAGATGCTAGAGCGCTGAATAAAGCGAAGTTTGAAAAGCTCGATGCAAGAGATCAAGAACAGTATCTTGAGATTGTTGATCGTGAAGTAACTGAAGTTTATCCTCGTTATGGACTTGTTTATAACAAGTTAACAAATGAGAAGAGTGGCGCAGGACTTGGTGAAGTCTTTATGACAGTTGATAAGATTTTGGCCCTTGGGCAAAAGATTTGGAAGATTGTCGATGCAGGAAAACCTGTTAGTAGCACAAAGTTTACAAAACCAATCAGTATCATCCCAAATATGGAAGATGTTAATGGAACATTCTCTTCAATGTCTCACTGGAGAGCTCCAATTGTTCGCTCATTCAAAGTTGCTTACCGCAATGGATTTGGCTCTGAGGTTATCTCATTCGTTTATACAGTTGTATTTCAATACGGTGGAAAGTTTGAAGGCAAGGGATCTTATATTACTGGCCTTTTTGTAAGTGCAAGTAACGTAAGTGTTTCTTGGGGATTTAACTTCTCAGCTTCAAGTGAGATTATGTCAATTGCAAATCAGGGAAGCATGGATTCACCAGTTGCTTCAGCAGTAGTTAATATTAACTACAAGGCATCATCAGTTTTGAAATCGATTGATGAAACAGATATCTTCTACGTAAATGGAGATGGCCTACTACAAAGAATGAATTAAGAATTAAAATAGAAAAGGCTTCCGATGGAAGCCTTTTTTTTATAGTTTGTTTGCCTCTTTTAAAGCATCTGTTAGCATTGATTTGAAACGATCCAGCCTTTCTTCTTGCTGGTTCTTATACTTCTTAGAAGATGCCCTTTCCGCGCTTAAATCACGCCCTTCAATCGCTGGTGCAATAATTTCTTTAATTATATATTCTCGAGCACGAGCACCAGTTCTTGTTTTAGTAATTTTATACCATTTGAAATCTTTCTTATCGATAATATTTAGGAGGTCTCCTGCGTTTATCGTAAACTCTCTAAAGAAACCTCTTAGGCCACGTGAGCGATTTCTCATGCGATTAAGCTCAGTTTGAACAAGAGCATACGAGAGTTGATCGCCAAATGATCCATCTTTCGTATCACTTGTAAGTGCTTGAGCAAGTAATTTTCTAAGATTAGTATCCTCTGCAATATTATCAATTGCACCTTCTTCAACTTTTTTAAGAATATATTCTTTAAGCTTGCGCCCTTGTGGTGTTCTCATAATATCTGTTAGCAGACGATTATTTGTAATATCTTCAATCTTTTCGATAACAAGATTATCTGGCCCATTATAAGAAGCTAGCTCTTTTTTAAAGACTTCATTTAAATTCATTCCCAATTGTGAAGTGATGAGGTTTTCAAGCAGTTCACTTTCCATGAGGGCCTGGGTATTTTGTGCTGTTGAAGACGAAGGATTATCAAGGCCATGCCTTTGCATTGCAATTGTTGTGTTGTGAATTGCCTGATCGCAGATAGCAGTATTATTTTCGCATGAATACTTAAGTGTTGATCCTACTAGCTCAAGAGTTGAAATAAGTTGTGCATTCGGCATTCCCTCAGAAGATGACGAATCTTGTTTGTGATCAGTTTCTTGAGCTTTTGCAGGAATGGTGAGGAGGATATCCATGACCTTTCCTAGTTGCTCTGGGTTTTGTCTTCCGTAGACTTGAATAAAACGATTCTTAACTTCATCTTTTGCTTGTGCTTCAAGTTTAGTAACACAAGAGTTCATATTTTGAGTGGCCTCTTCTAGATCAGGGTTTCTAGGCCCATCAATACAACGTTCAAATTCGCGGTATGCTTGTGATTTCGTGAAGTCCTGTAATGTTGCATTTGGATTTGCAAACTTATTAAGATCAGAAAGGAGAGTCTTAGCAATTGATTTGGCGATATTTCCAATTTCACTGCTAAGGCAATCTTTTGCGTTATCCTGTGCTTTTATATCATCACTTACCGAGTCAAGACACTTCATTAAATTTCTTGAAGATGTTTGAGTTAGAGATGCTACTTTGTTTGGTTCGTTGCTAAAAAGTGGTGCAATCGTTTCTTTTATAATCTTTGGAGCAAGTGAACGGTAAGCATCCTTAACAGTCACTGACATACAAATACTCGCTGCCGTTGTTGCGTTTATTTCACTGTTTCTTTCTTTATCTGCAAGTGTCTTATCAAGACAATTATTAAGTTGGGTACTGATTTTCTCTTTTGCTGCTTCAAATTCAGCTTTTGTAAATTTCGACTTAAAATCCTCTAGAGTCTTTTCAATTGCTCCAGGAGCAACTCTTTTAATAAGTAGAGGAGTTAGGGTGTCGACGTTGCTATCAAGATTATCAGGAGTACTATTAGTTATGTGATTCTCGATAAATCTATTGAGGGAATTAACTTCGTTTGTTGGTAAGTTAAACTCTTTTACCTGAGCATGTGCCATTTCTTTTGCAATTAAACCAATGACACTTCTTTGGGTTTTAAATGTACAGGCCGAAATAATATTGTTCATTTCATCTTGATATGAGCCTAATGATGTGTGTTTTGAAAGATCGCTTTCTAGGCAACCTTTCATTGTATTCTTTACTCTTGATAGCTCTTGCTCTGATATTGCCGCTTCAACTACTGTGTCAGCAATACCTTTGTCACTTGTTGCTTTATAAATACTATCTTTTAGAATTGATCCTGAAAGGGAAGTGATGGCCCCTGTTAAGCACTGGTTAATAAGATTTTCATCAATGTTTTTTGTCAGGTCTCGATATATTTCTCTTTTTGCTCGTTCAATACAAATTTCATAATCTCCAATAATTCTTTGAGAAAGACGAACTCTTTGGGCCTCGTCGATATTAAGAGCATCAAATTGTTTATCAAACTCAAGTGCTAAAATTGACTTTGCAGCTTGTGCTGTTGCCATGGCCGTAATAAATGCTGAACATTCATTTCCGTCAGTTGTATTCTTTGCATTCATACAGGCCGGTAGATGCTTCGTTTTAATTTCTTCAATTAAAAGATTTTTTTCATTTTGAGATAGGCTTTCAGATATCTTTGGATTAGTTAAGATTGCAATTTCTACTACATCGTAAGTTGCACTCATCTTAAGACTATCAATACATTCACCAATTGTTTTTGTGAATTGTTGGGTACTCATTTTAGCAAGCACAAGATATTCTTGTGGTGTTTGACCCTTTTCATTAACAATAGGTGCATAACGACAGTTATTTGACTTCCTTAGTATATCTCCAACAATAGCGTTGTTTTGTGATTTTCCTGTGTAGCCTTTAATTGCATCATTAACACGTCCAGCACGAGTACGATGATAACTTTCTAGGATTCCTGTATAGACACAACCTTTAACGACTGATGTTGTGTCGATGATCTTTTCAAACTTATTAAAGTTTTCACTCACACACTTCATATATGCGTTTGTTGACTTTGATTTAAGTGTCGGTATGCCATCTTCTGGTGTGAAATTAAGGCCAATTTGTTTTTCTAATTCTTTCTCACCTATAGCTAGTGCAATATTATTTGTGAATATATTTGAACATTCGATGACTTGATCTTTTCTGACGGCCTTATTAAGACACTTATCTAAGTCTTTAAGGTAAGGTGTAACAAAGGCCATCTTTTCTTGTTCACTAGAAAAAGTCTTCATATCATCAAGTAGTAAATTGACAACTTCTTTTGAGTAAGCGCTTGCTAGCTCCCTTATTTTATCGAAATTACCAATATCCTTCTTGTTAACATCATCAAATATTTCTTTAATTCTTGCCTCTGTTAAGTTTTCAGAAATTGCACCAATATTCTTAAATGTTGTATACAGAAATTCTTCTTTATCAAATGGGTTAATGCTTCCAAAGAAGTTAAAGACGCCAATAGCACCTCTTTCAATGACTCCCATTGTTTTGTCTCCAAAGTCAGGGGATTCCATATTTGAGTAGCTAAGTCTTGCTGTAAGTGACTTACGATGACACTCTTTTTCAAGATCACGAAATTCATTTGTAAGCTCTTGCCTTTCTTTTGCAATAGAAGTTTTTTCGTATCCATTTAGCTTAGAGATGATTTCGTTTAATTGATCATTTAATTCAATGGCAGGAGTAATAAGGTTTGCAATACACTCTGCTGCATTATTGCAAACGATAACTGCCGATTCTTCACTATAAGTTGTGTCCTCAAGAGTTGCTAAAAAATCAGACTCAAGCTCATACTGTTCTTTCAGTTTATTCATAGGGATAAACTGTCCATCACTAGAGATTATCCCAGCAAGGATCTCTTCTTGATTCGTTTGATTTTGGCAAATAATAGGTGAAGCGCTATATGACTTCGAAAGTTTAAGCTTTTTAATATCACTTAAAAGATGTGTTGATCTTACATCAACTTCTTTTGATGCTGCTTTAATTTTACAATTAGAAAGATTTTCGTCGCTATGATGCTTTGTTGGAAAGTAGGCGATGGGTGTGTCTAGCTTTAGGGTTTTATGAGCAGCATCTCTTTGATTGTATCTGACAGCTGGAATTCGATAGCTAATGCTATCGTTATGACAAGATACATAATAGCGAGTTAATTGTAGGGCCCTTGGATTAGATGTACGTGTACAACTTTGTTCATATACTATCGTATTTCGATCGAGGATAGTTGCACTACATATCGGCGTTGCACTTTGTGCATCTGATTTAATATTGCCACGTTTTAAAACACAGGCCGACAGATCGTCTGAAGCATAGACTTGAAAGGTCGTAGATATAAATATGAATAAAATAACAATAAAACGATACATTTCATTGATCTTTTCGGAATGTTTAGATTAATACTTGAGGGAAATGTTGAGGTATTAAAAAAGACTTGGGCCAGAGATTGAGTCTAAGTAGCTGATAATCCCTTTTGCTGAGTATTTTGCATAGAGGTGATGAAACCAATCATCTAAAACAAGAGAGGCTTCAGTAGTGTTCGTAAGAAAGCCGGCCTCTAAGAGAATAGAAGGTCTTTTTGATAATGCTAGTACATAGAAAAGGCCCGGTTTTAGGCCTCGGTCTTTCATCTTATAATTCTTTGTTAGAAGCTTTCCTAATTCATCGTGAACTTTAGTCCCAAGCTTTTTAGATTCTGGTGCAACACGCTCAACGACAAGATCAGTTAGAATATTGTTGATGATGACCTGTTTTCCTTCAAGATCTCGGTTTTCTACCGCTTCAATTTTTGCGATCGCAGCATCTTGGTGATTGTTTAAGTAGTATGTTTCAAAGCCACTTGAGCTATTGTCTTCGGCCGCATTTAAGTGGATTGAAATAAAAATATCGGCCTTAATAATGTCGGCCATATCTGCTCTTTTTTGTAGAGAGACTGTTTTATCAATTGTTCTTGTTAAATAAGCGCGGTGCCTCTTTGTTTCATTGATATACTTTTTCAATTTAACAGCAATTTTTAGTGTGACATCTTTTTCACAAACAACGTTTAGCTTCTTTTTTCTCCACACTTTTGCCTTGGCCCCACAGTCTTCACCGCCATGACCAGGGTCAATCAGTACAGTCGCTGCAAACGTCTGTGATACGAGTAAGATGGAACAAATAAGAAGTAAGTTTTTAATCATGTATAGTTATTATATGGATATCCCTCTAGCAGTGCAAATGGATTTTATAAAGCTTATGAATCTTTTGATCATGAAAGTCCTCAGGGATGCTCCATCTTGTCATATCCTTGACTTCAAAGCTCTGTTGTACTTGCTCACTAAGTTTAAAGCTACGTAAGTTATTTGAAAAATAGAGGACGCCACTATCTTCAAGAAGTTTTGAACAGTGCTCAATTAAAAGCTCGTGGTCTTTTTGCACATCAAATACAACATCCATTTTTTTAGATTTTGACATTGATGGTGGATCAAGGATGATGACATCGTATTTCTTGTCCTGCTTTAAAGCTTCATCTTTTAGGTATTTTAAAACATCTTCTCTAATGAAAGTATGTTTATTGATATCTAATTCATTAAGTTTAAAGTTTTCTTTTGCCCAATCAAGATACGTATTAGACATATCAACACTTGTTACAGTTGCTCCAGCATATGCACTTGCAACAGATAAGCTTCCTGTATAGCAAAAAAGGTTTAATACTTTTTTATTTTGAAAATCTTCTTTTGCTAATAATTGCCTTAGTGGCCTATGATCGAGAAAGAGGCCTGTATCAATATACTTATTTAAAACTAGTTTAAATTTTAAATTACCTTCTTGAGAAATAAGGGGAGTTTCACCTTTAGATTTTTCATATTGAAAATCCTGTCCTTGTACCTTTCTTTCTTTTATGAAAATGGCATCATCGTTAAGTTCAGTGTGTTCCTTAATGGCCTCAACCAATAGGGGAAGATGGTTCTTATCAGCGTCAATCTTATCAATGCTTCTTTTATAAATAACACAGTAATTGGCGTGAATATCAACAATGAAAGGAAAGTCAGGAATGTCTCTGTCATAGAGGCGAAATGAATCAATATTATTTCTCTTGGCCCATTTCTTTTTATGTCGATAAAGTTTTTTGATGCGCCCATTGATTGCACTCATGATTTTTCCTTCTGTAAATTCAAGCAGCTGATATCACAAAGATTATGCTTAAATTTTAATATTTTGCAAGTACCTGACTAAAGTATGCGACTAAGGTTTCCGTTAAGTAAGACGATATTACGAAAGCTTATCAATTTTAACATATATACAATTGATTCACATTCTATTTCGTGAGGAGAGTTTAATGAAATTTATGGGTAGAAGTATGCTTGCGCTGTATGCGTTTGTAGCAATTTCTGGAAGTACTTATGCAAGTATCTTTACTTTTGGCGAGCTTTTATTGAAGCCGGTCTCAATCAAATCTAAAATTGTGAAAGAAGGGGTCTCTGGCGCTTCTGTTACAAGCCTCAAAGATTCGATTAATAATAGTGTCGCTTCGCTTTCGCATGGACATGCAAGTTTGAGTGATGCCCTTGTTGAGCTAAGGCCAAATACGACAAAAGAAGATGCTGCAAAAATAGGTCGTATTCTAGCTGCATTAAAAATGAATCACGATACCGTCACAGGGCAAGAGTTTAAGGATATTGTAAATGATCTTGCTTATATTGCATCTGTTTATGGTGAAGACTCTAGTAAGATTTTAAATTGTTCATATTGTAAATCGGATCAATTAGCTAGTCTTGGATTCAAGTCAAATATTACTGTTGTTGCTGATCCAGTTTTAAAAAAACAAGTTTCACGACTTCCAAAAAGTTCTACATCTATTTCTCGCTACATTAGCAAGATGTCTCGAAAGGGCAATGCTAAAGATGTCACTCGTTACCTCGATGCAGGTGAGCGTAAGACTCTAGCGTTATTCTTAAGTTTTAATGATCGTGGAGCAAAGAAAGAATACAAGCAGTTCTATGATGCTGTTTCAAAATACAATGCTGACAAGGCCGGAAATGTAACTCTTGCTGGACCTACTGCAAAGGCATCTTTCTGGAAAATTATTGATGGTAAGTTTTCGCCACAAAGAGCAGCGAAATTAGCTAAGGCCATTAATGAAGCAGCTAAGAAGCCAGTTTCTAAAAGAGAAGATGAGTTTTATAAGCAACTTTATAAAGTTAGCGATAAGACTCCTGAAACAGCAAATAGTATTGAAGAGCTAAAAGCTAAAAAGTGTTTTTTCAAATAATTAAATAAATAATAAAAAATGAAGGTATAGCGTATGAGTGATACTAATAGAAAATTTAAAGATCTTTATTTGCCAGTTGTTGGAACTGTTGCAATTGGGACAGCTGCTTTTTTTGGGGTATCCCAACTTAAGCATGGTGATTATCGAAATCCATCTTCTGATGGAAGTTTCAAAACTGCTTATGAAGCATGGGCCGATCTTCAGTATTCTGGAGCATCATATAGTGCCAAGGCGCTTTTAGTAGATGATAAAACTCTTCCAGGCATGCTTGGAGGGGTAACTTACGGTGCCGAAAAAGAAGCGTCTTCTTCTCTATTAACAAGAGTCATGTCTCCTTCGACGGCAATTATTAAAAAGAATATTGATACTCTTTCAGATGCAAATAAAGAGCTTTTCTTTCGCGATTTCTTAGAAAATTATGCAAAGGACTCTAATGGTTATCGTACTTATAAAGACGTTACGACAGGTCGAAAGATTGATCTCGCAAGAGACGTTGTAGACGCCGAAGGAAACCCTAAGGTTATTGACTTAACTGAGCTTAAGGCAACTGATATCAAAACAGCTGACTTAGCAACTTTAGAAAAAGTTTTCTACAATCTATTTGAGCAGATGGAAGATCGATCAATGACTTTCATTAAGCCGACTGTTAGGCGTAAGTTTTTTACTGGAAACCTTCCTGGTCTTCCAAAGATTGTTCAACCAGAAGGTGGTGGTTGGTATAGCAAACCACATAAATTTCTTGGTAACAAGCAAGACTACCGCGAGTGGAAGCCTAACTTTGGTAAGGCCGAAAGATTTCTTACAGATGCCCATGGCCACGGTGGTGGTAATGGTGGTTGGGAGATTAACTTTAAGGCCCAAAATACTTATGGTGAATTCGAAGAAATGGTTGCATGGTTTAGGGAATCTCTTTCTCAAGTTGTGCGCGATCCTTTAACTGGTAAGAATAAAGTTCAACTCTTTCAAGCTCCTGGTCACCAGAGACTTGTTTTTAGAAAGCACCCTGATCTCGATGAAGCAAAGCTTTCAGAGTTCTACCGTACGATTCAGTCTTATATTGTATTAAATGGTATTAAAGGTAACTCTGGAATTGAATTTGCCAATTATAAGAATGTTCAAACAGAATCAAACCTTACTAATCTTTATCATGGTGGACGTGGTGTAATTAGGCCAGACGATCAGTGGAAGCCATGGATTGAAAAGACTGGTGGTTTAGGTATAGAGTTTAGGGCCGGAACAAAGAACCTTGCGCCTGCAAGATTTTATCAAACGACACTGGCCGCTCGTATTGGGGCCAATGACTTTAGTGGCATTGCAAGTATTTCAGACTATAACTTAAATAGCCCTGCATTTAGAGAGCCTGAAAGTATTGCAGCGCGATTTGGTATTGAACTGAGTGTTGTCGAACAGGCAATCGCTAATATGCAAAAGGCAGGAATTAAGGCCGACTACCGTGTGATGTTCTGGGGCTGGACAGAACCAGAGGTTGCATTCATTGGGGATACAAAGCGCGAGATCATTAAAAATCTTGTTAAAGATTATACACAAAAAGTCGCTCTACTTGATCCGAATATGTCTCAAGACAAACTAAAACAAGAAATTCGTGAAATGAATCGTACATGGGTTTCAGCTTCTAAGTTAATTGATGATCTTGAAGCCTATATGCGTCCTAAGAAAATGGACTATAATGCATTAACAATGGACTTTAAGGCCAACGTCGATGCTCCTAATAGAGTTGCAAATCCAGTCGATGTTAATAAGATTGATCTTGGTATCGAGTACTCTGGTAAGTTCCCATTAAGACTTAAGTCGATTACTTCTAAAGATCGTCTTGAAGATGGTAAGCGCGCTTGGGTACAAACTGTTATTGATCTGTCATCACAAGAGCGTGAAGCAATTATTAAAAGAGTTGCTCAAGATCTTTATGAAGAAATTGGTGGAGAAGAAGGTGAGGCACCTGTTAAATTAGAAGTTGATGGACACGGGCACGGACTTGATGTTGCCTATGCAATTCGCGATTCTAAAGGCCGAAAATGGCAAGTTGAATGGGATGGTATTGGCCGCTCATATACTCCTTCTGGTGAGATCATTGCAGATTCTCCACGTGGGGGAACGATTGAGCTAATTACGCCAAAGTTTACTCCTACTATTGAAGAGGTATCGTCGGTATATAAAGCTTTTGAGAAGAATAATGTTCTTCCATCATTAATGGCCGGTGGTGGTCACGTCAATATTGACCTTGCTGCATTTGATGGTAACCCTAAGGCCCTTGCAAGATTCTTAACAATCTTCCACGAGCATAGAGGGATCATTTCATTAATGTTCCAGCATATTAATCGTACACACACTTCAGAGCCTGTCGTTGTAAGTGATACACTTAAGAATGCACTTAAGGACTTTAATGGATCTGAAGAAGAACTTAAAAAGCTTCTTTATAATGAAAGGTACTTTAATACTCGCTTCGGACGTAAGACTCGTTATATCCAACTTGATGTTTCAGCTTACTTTCAGGATGTTATCCCAGAAGAGTTTGTAACAGATGACTTTGATATCTCTAATCCTACAACAGATTGGAGAAGAACTTTTAGAGTCGATCCAAAAATTAGAAAAGGTGAGTTTAGAATGTTCAATGCTCCTCGTGATGCGGCCGAATCAGCAATGCAGATTCAGCTTGTAAGAGCAATGCTTGATAAGGCCATCAATAGTACGACTGCCTTATCTGGTGAAATTGATAATACGACTCATGTTGATTATGTTAAGAAACCAGATATGGTTGAAGATGATCTTAAAAAGTTATGTGATGATTTAGGACTTGATGTTAACCAATTCCGTACAGCTGCAATGGAAGGTTTATCTATTTCTCAACTAGAGTCAGATAAAATCTTCTTTAGAAGTATTGATGAGAAAATGGCAATCCATCCTCATCAACCTGGTTGGGGAAAAGCTGTTGATGCAAGAAGTAGCGATGAAGCTCTTAACTCTACTGGACGTCAGTGGACTCCAGGGCCAGCTGATGAGTTAAATACAATGGATAATGAGCACCGTATCCGTGCAGCTCTTGCTGCCCAAGAGATGAGACAAGATATTGTTCCAGCTCGTGAGCTACCAGGAGAGTTTGTGAGAACAAATAGTTGTGAAGAATTATTAAATGAAATTTTATAGAAAAGAAAAGGGCCTCATCAGAGGCCCTTTATTTTATATTAATTTTTAAGCTTGTAAATCCTGAATATAATCCATAAAGACTTGATGGCGAATTGGCTTATAAAGAATGTCATGTGCGCCTAGTTCTTTTACTTCATCAAGAGACACTTCTTGGTGGGCCGTTACAAAAATAAATTTCTTGAAATCTAGTCCTTCTAAAATAAGGTTTTTTAAGAAGTCGATTCCATTCATTTTTGGCATGCGAATATCAGAGAAAATATAATCGAATTTTTCATTCTTAACTTTCTCAAGCGCCTCTTCACCATTGTACGCAACTTCATAATCTAATCCGATGCGATCAAACATGTATTGATAGAGCTCTACTAATTCAACTTCATCTTCCACAAATAAAAACTTCAAATTAAAAATCCTGTTGTGCCGTGCTGTGTTGTCTAAAAGACACTTCATCATAGTTAATTTTTATTTGTTTATCAAGCAATTTAGTTTGATTGACTTAACTATTTGAAATCATTTGTCTTGAAAAACTCTACATCAGCATACTTTTCCGTTGCAAGCTTAAGGTCCCATTCCGTGCGGTAAATAAAGCAAGGGCGGTCCTTAATATCAAAAGCGATATTTGCACTATAGCGGGAAACAAACTCGTCTTTAATTTTCTCGCTTGGAAATTTTATCCATCTAATACCGTTGTAAGGGAAGCCTTCGTATTCTCCCTTAACATTATATTCGTCTTCTAGGCGACGTTGGACAACTTCAAATTGCAGGGCACCAACTGCACCAAGAATTTTCTCTGTTGAGTTATGGCGTCTAAACAACTGAACAGAACCTTCTTCTGATAGTTGCTGTAGACCTTTATCAAGCTGCTTTCCTTTCATTGGATCTTTTAAGAGAACTCTCTTAAATAGTTCCGGGGCAAAGCTTGGAATCCCTGTAAACTGCATGATTTCACCTTCTGTAAAAGTGTCTCCAATTTGCAGCTTTCCTGAATCGTGGATACCAATGATATCTCCTGGAATTGCATATTCAGTAATTTCTCGATCTTGCGCTTGAAAGATTAGTGGAGTTGCTATTTTTAATTCTTTTCCTGTTCTTGCTAATGTAACTTTTTGGCCACGAGTAAACTTTCCTGAACAAACGCGGATGAAAGCGACACGGTCACGGTGTTTCTTGTCCATATTTGCTTGAATTTTAAAAACGAAACCACTGAATTTATTTTCGTTTGGTTCAACAATACGTGTTTCACCTTTTTCAATTGGAGCAGTTATAACTTCACGCTTACCAGGTCCTGGAGCAAATTTTGAGAATGTATCTAAAACTTCTTTTACACCAAAGTTATTAAGGGCCGATCCAAAGTACATCGGTGTCATGATACCTGCTAAGAATTCTTCTTCGTCGAATTCTGGCATTAGCTCACTAATCATCTCAAGATCGTTTTCTAACTTTTCTAATAATTCTTCGCCAACAAAGTCGACAATATGTTGAGCTCTCAAGTCACTTGCATCAATGATATTTGGACTAAACGGGTCTTGAGCATCTTTAAAGCTCATAATTGTTTTCTTCTTAAGATCGTAGACACCTTTGAAATCAACACCTGAACCAATTGGCCATGTCATTGGAACGCATTGAATTGAACAAGTCTTTTCAACATCATCAATTAGTTCAAATGGGTCAAGAGAGTCGCGGTCAAATTTATTACAGAAGGAAACGATTGGAGTGTCACGCATACGACAAACTTCCATTAGCTTCTTAGTTTGTGTCTCAACACCTTTGGCCGAGTCAATCATCATAAGAACACTTTCAACTGCCGTAAGTGTACGATAAGTATCTTCAGAGAAATCCTTGTGACCTGGAGTATCGAGAAGGTGCATGGCACGTTCGTTATATGGAAATGACATAACAGATGATGTAATTGAGATACCACGCTCTTTTTCCATCTCCATCCAGTCTGATTTTGCGTAATTACCTTGCTTACTTTTAACCATACCTACGCTGCGCACAACCTGACCAAACCATAAGAGTTTTTCTGTCATCGTTGTTTTACCCGCATCCGGGTGAGAAATAATCGCAAAGGTCGCTCTTTTTAAATCTTCCATTTAGCTTGTATCCTAATTTTATAATTTTATGATGCGACACTGTAACACTCTTATGATCATTTGAATAGCTTGTATCAGCAGATTGATAAAGTGAATTTATGGAAGAGAGTCGAGGATTTAGTTGAGTTTTAAGTTTTATTAATGGGACTTATTAGGTCAACAAACTACTGTTGTAATATTTACATGTGCAAAAATGATAGGTTGAAACATCTCAAATCACGTCGTATAAACCACTCATTAATGTAGCAGGGATTGATGAATAAACATATCGATAAAGTTGTGTTGTTGTTCTTTGTTCCCCAAATTCGTGTTAATTTTCGTGTTGTTGTTATTCTCGAATTATTCGTATGTTTTTCAATTTCTGCTACACCTAATATATATAAAGGCCTGCATTGCAGGCCTTTTTTTTTATTGTTTTAATTCTTTGTGCTTGTCTTGAATCATTTTAACAATTTCTAGTGTGTCTTTCGTGCGTAACATCTTAGGTGAAATCTCGTCACTTGGAAGCTCCCAAAGTTTATCTAGGGTACGGTAGAACTTAAGGTTCTTATTTGCCCATACCTCATCAACTTTACTAACAGCAGTGAAGTGAGGTGCTGTGTGTAGTACTTCTGGAGAATCAGAAAGAACATTTTTGATTGCTACTAGAACATCAGTAAAATCATCTAGCTCTTTCTTTGTGAAAGATTCAGTTGGTTCAATCATAAGACCAAATACTTCTGGGAAAGCAACTGTTGGTGCGTGAAGCCCGAAGTCTAGGAATAACTTTCCAACTTTTGCAATAATCTGGTTCTTAAGAGTTCCTGACTTTTCAATATGAGCAAACATATCGTCACTTAGTGTAATAATAAATTCGTGCATACGAGGTGTTTCATCCGCTCCATGTGGTAGCATTGGATAAACATCCTTAAGCTTTTGGAAAAGATAGCGTGCACTTAATACTGCAATTTGTGACATTGTCACAACACCGTCTTGGCCTAGGGCCTTTAGATAAGTGTAGGCACGTACCTTGTGAGCAACGTTTCCATCGTGGCGGTGGAAGTCTCCAATACATTTTGGAGCACGTACTTTCTTGTATGAACCATCAGATAACTTCTCAATTTGAGTTCCTGGAATATAGTCAACAAGTTTGCTACTTACAGCAACGATTGCATCTCCTGGTCCACCTCCACCGTGTGGAATTGTCCAAGTTTTATGAAGGTTGTTGTGGCAAGCATCCACTCCTAATTTTTCAAGAGAAACAATCCCTGCAATAGCGTTCATATTCGCACCGTCCATATAGACTAGGCCGTCAACAGAGTGAATAAGATCCGCTACTTCTTTAAAGTTCTCTTCAAAGATACCTGCTGTATTAGGATTTGTTACCATGATACCAGCAATGCGCTCGCCATCTGTTTTGATAATCTCTTTTAGTTGCTCAAGATCAATTTGACCTCTTTCATTAGCATCTAAAGTAATGATACCAACTTGTTTCCCGTCAACTTTAGCTGGGACAAAACCAGCTACTGCGGCAGTCGCTGGATTAGTTCCGTGGGCAGAGCGTGGGATAAGAATTACATTCTTAGTTTCAGCGTTACCTCTATCTGCATGATAGGCCTGGAACATCTTGATACCAACAAGTTCTCCCTGTGCACCGGCCACTGCTTGAGTAACAAGTCCTGGAAGTCCTGTTATCGCCTTAAAATCTTCTTGGATATTGTAAAGTAGCTCAAGTGTTCCTTGAGTATACTTATCATCTAGGTCTGGGTGTGCCATTGTAAAGCCAGCAAGCCCTGCTGCCCAGTCATTCACATATGGATTGTATTTCATTGTACATGAACCAAGAGGGTAGATGGCATCATCTGGAGAAACGTTTAAGCTTCCACACTTGTCGTAAAATGCTTTTACTTCTTCTGTTGTGAAAGTTGCAATCCCTGGTGCATCTTCTCTTATATATGTTTGAGGGATTTCCGGCATGAAGAATTCTGATTCACTTTGCGCTGAAAAATTTGCATTAAAAGCAGCAATTAATTTATCGAGATCTTCTTGAGTGTGCTGGTCACCAAAAGAGACTTTTAATAGGTTTCCTTCTAGATTGTGGCGGCCACTAATATCTTTACCAGCAACTAGATCTTCAGTTGAGGCAAGCATGTCACTTACTTTCTTATCTAGCTTTAGAACAACTTCATTAAAGTAAGGAGCATCAAAGGCAAGCTCCACACCATCTAGGTGTAGAATATTTGAAAGGAAGTATTGAGTGTTTTGTCTTGAAGTTGCAAGCTTATCTGATAAACCTTCATCACCAAGTGCTAAAAGTGCAGCACCTGCAATTGTTGCTACAAATGACTGGTTTGAGCAGATATTACTTGTGGCCTTCTCACGACGGATATGTTGTTCACGAGTTGATAGTACCATCGCAAGACATTCTTGATTATTCATATCAACTGCATTACCTACGTAGCGTCCAGCAGTTTGGCGAATTTGATTCTTATTTGCGTCGTTAAAACGAATTCCAAAGATACCTAAACCTGGTCCACCATAGTTTGCGTCTAGGCAAAGGTGTTGACCTTCACCAACGATCATTGTTGCACCGGCCTTGTCACTACCGTATTCACTTGGCTTCTTTAAACCACCCTTAGCAAGTAGCATTGGATCGATAATAGCAATTGAGAATACTTCGTTGTCACGACATAGGTCAGTTAAGGCATCAACATCTTCTAGTAGACCAAGTGAGTTTACTTGGCCAAATGCAAATGCAGCAATTTCTATATTTGTTTCAAGTAACTCTTTTACTTTATCGAAGTCTGTTAGACCGCTTTCTTTATTAATTGGTGCCCATAGGATTTCCAGATCAGTATGTGCAGCATTTGTTTCAAGTACACTTCTATCTTGAGGATAGATTGCTTCACTTACTAATACTTTTGTTCTCTTGCGTGCAAGACGTACTCCTGTCTTTAGTGCTTCAAATAAACAAGTTGATCTTTCGTATAAAGACGCATTAACCGCTTCATAACCAGTTAGTGCTGTAATTGCACTTGAGTAGATCCAAAGAGTGTTTAGTGTTCCTTGTGATCTTTCAGGTTGGTAAGGAGTGTATGCTGTTGTTAGACCTCTAATATTACAAACATATGGAACGATCTCATGAATTTTAAACTGTGGAAGTCCATCACCTAAGAAGTTTGTAGGGATTTTATTCTTTTTTGATAGTTCATCAAGATTAGTAACGAGATCATCATAAGATAGTCCTTCTTTTAAAGGAATTTTTGATGAGAATTTTACATCGTCTTTAATATGAGAGAATAATTCTTCTAGTGTCGTTAGACCTAGTTCGTTTAACATCTGTTTAATTTCTTCATCACTTGCACTGATATAATTCTTTGCAAGTTCACGATTAAGATCACCAGAGTTTACTTTTAAATTTCTTGGGTCAAAACCAAGTTTCTCAATAGTTGAGTTTGATACGTCTTGTGTGTGTGACATCTGTTCTCCGTGTGTGTTATATCTAGATAAATTAATTCTAAAGTATGTATTTACGAAAAGTATATATAGCATAGAAAAAACTGGCCATCTACTTGATTTTAATATGAATGAGACTTCACTAATGACTAATATTGATATTGTAATTGACTGCGCGCAAGAAGAAGATTTAAAAACAGAATCTCTGAATCAAGCGCTGCGCAACTATTTGCAGAAGCTCTCTTCTCATAAATTGACTTATCAATTGCACATGACAGGAGAATCCTTAGAAGGGGTTTATTTAGTTTGGAAAGATGATGAGTTGTACTTATTTGATCCGGCCCGAGATTCTTCATTGAAGCTTGATTGGGCAGCTGATTTACAAACTCATCTAAAAAGGAATTATGCTGTAACAAAAGAGCCTCTTTTTCGTGCCCTAAAACTGAAAGGTGGTGACATCGAGCATAATAAAGTTGTTGATGCAACCCTAGGTACAGGTAAAGACGCTTGCTTACTTTTAAGCTTTGGCTGTCATCTCGATTGTTTTGAAAGAAATCCCTATGTTTTTGGACTTGCTCTTTGGGCGTATGAGAAGGCCATAAGTTTTGAAAATGAAAAGATTTCTAATATTTTCAAAAAATATATGAGCATCAGCTATGGTCAAGCAACTTTGGCCGATACGGGAAGTGATTTTAAGCGATGCTTTTACGATCCCATGTATGAAATGACAAAATCCAAGGCCAAGAGTGCGCTTAGTCGCAAGGAAATGGAAGTCTTTAAGGACTTAGTAGGTAAAGATACTGATCAGGATCTATACCTATGGTCTTTGTGTACCAAATTTCCTTTAGTTTGCTTAAAGAGGCCAATTAAAGCAAATGAGGTACAAATTCCTACTGATTGTAAGCATCAAAGAGTCGTCTACAGCGGTAAATCGACACGTTATGAGCGCTACTTTCTTCCTTAATATTCTTAAGAAAACATAGTCTTTTAATAAAGTTATTGTTATTATTTCAAGCGTTTAGTAACTCAAACTCAAATTAAAGGAATTTCATGGATATCGTTATTTCTCCAGCGAAGAAACTTAATTTTGATCACTCAGATATCACTGTTGCTCAAGATGTAAATCTAGAGAAACCTACGTTCATAAAAGAGGCCACTGAGCTTGCTACTAAGATGGCAAATTTTGAAAGTGAAGATTTATCTAAAATGATGAAGCTTTCAAAGGCCTTGGCCGATTTGAATGTTGATCGTTTTAATAATTTTAAGAAAACAAATGATCTTGGCGCTGCAATTTTTAGTTTTGCAGGAGATACATATCAAGGCCTAAATGCGGGTGAGCTTAAAAAGAGTGAGTTAAACTATGCTCAAAAACACTTAAAGATTCTTTCTGGCCTCTATGGTGTTCTTGCTCCATTTGATGAGTTACGTGCTTATCGTTTAGAGATGGGAACTCGTATTAATGGCCAAGGTCTAACAAATCTTTATAATTTTTGGGGCGAAAAAATTGTTGAAAAAATTAATGAAGATGCAAAAGCGAATAAGTCTAAGTATCTTGTAAACCTCGCTTCAGAGGAATACTTCAAGAGTGTTAAAAAAGACAAACTCGTACCTGAGCTTGTTAATGTGCGCTTCTTAGATTTTAAGAATGGCCAATATAAGGTTATTTCTTTCAATGCTAAAAGAGCACGCGGTATGATGGCACGCTTTATTATTGAAAATAAAATTAAGGATATTGAAGGCCTTAAAAACTTTGATGTTGCTGGCTACAAGTATGCTGATTTTGATGAAGTAAATAATGAACTTATTTTTAAAAGAAAAGAGTCTTAAATATAAAGGATTAAGTATGAAGAAGTATGATGTGTACGGAATGGGAAATGCCCTTGTTGATATGGAATTTAAAGTTTCTGATGAATTCCTAAACGACCACCTAATTGAAAAAGGCCTAATGACTCTTGTTGAGAAAGAAAGACAAGATCACCTTCTTAATTCTCTTAGAGGAAGTAATGTTGGTCATTCTCGTGCTTGTGGGGGATCTGCTGCAAATACGATTATTGGTGCTACTCAACTTGGTGCTAAAACTTTCTACTCATGTAAAGTTGCACAAGATGAAACAGGAGAGTTCTATAAGAATGACCTGCTTGCAAATGGTGTTAAGTCTAATATTGAACAAGGTCTATATGATGGTGAAACAGGTAAGTGTCTTGTCATGATCTCTGAAGATGCAGAAAGAACTATGAATACTTTTCTTGGAACGACTGCAACATATTCAGATGAACAACTTGATCTTGCCGCTCTAGGCGACAGTAAGTGGCTTTATATGGAAGGTTATCTTGTAACTGGTGCGGCGGGAATTGCTGCCTGTCAAACGGCCAGAGATTTTGCAAGAAAGAATGATGTTAAAGTTGCATTAACATTTTCTGATCCTGGTATTGTAGGCTTCTTTAAAGATGGCTTCAAGCAAATGATTGGTGATGATAAGTTGGATCTTCTTTTCTGTAACGAGGAAGAAGCAAAATCATTTACTGGAATGGATTCAGTTGAGAAAGCATTTGAAGCGCTAAAGAATATTTCACATTCTTTTGCAATTACTGCTGGCTCAAAAGGAGCTTTCCTTTATAATGGTTCAGAGCAAATTAATGTTTCAGCTCCAAAGGTTTCTGCTGTTGATACTAACGGTGCAGGAGACTTATTTGCAGGTGCATTCCTTTACGGGATTACTAATGGACTAGACTTTAGCGCTGCAGGAAAACTTGCATGTGCGTGTTCTGCAAAGCTTGTAACACAATACGGGCCAAGATTAGAAAAAGAACAAACTCATTCTATTTTAAAAGAAGTTTTATAAGAAGGTATTTAAATGACACAATTAAAGCGCATCGAACTTAAGCAATTATTTGATCAGGCATCTGACTTTATCGGCTCTGTTGTAACTGTTAAAGGATGGGTACGTTCGGTAAGAAAATCAAAAGCATTTTCTTTTATTGTTTTAAATGACGGATCTTCTCAGGATCTACTACAAATTGTAGCTGATGGTGGTATCGAAAATTATGAGGCCCTTTCGACTATGTTAACTGGTACTTGTGTATCAATTACTGGAAAGGTTGTTGAGTCTCAAGGTAAGGGGCAGACAATTGAGATGCAGGCGACAACTGGTACTGTAATTGGTGCAGTTGATGATTCTTATCCTCTACAAAAGAAAGGTACTTCACTTGAACACTTAAGAGATATTGCTCACTTAAGAGTTAGAACAAATCTATTTGGAGCAGTTTTTCGTGTTCGTCACGCACTTGCTATGGCAACTCACAAGTTCTTTGATGATAAAGGTTTCTTCTACCTAAACTCACCAATTATCACTGCAGTTGACGGTGAAGGTGCTGGAGAAATGTTTAATGTTTCAACGCTTGATAAGCACAATCCTCCAAAAACGGATAAGGGTGAAGTTGACTTCGCTAAAGATTACTTTGGTAAAGATGTTTCACTATGTGTAACTGGACAACTAGAAGGCGAGTGTCACGCATTAGGACTTGGAAAGGTTTATACTTTTGGTCCAACGTTTAGATCTGAAAATTCAAATACTAAGCGCCACCTTGCGGAATTCTGGATGATTGAGCCAGAAGTTGCATTTGCTGACCTTGAGGATGTGGCCGAACTTGCTGCTGATTATATTAAGTATATGATCGAGTATGCCTTTACACATTGTCGTAAAGAACTTGAATTCCTTTATTCAATGCCATTTACTGATGTTGATAAGAATCATTTTGAAACACTAGCGGCAGTTCGCGATAGTGAGTTTAAGAAAATTACTTATACTGAAGCAATTGAAATTCTATCTGCTTCAGGTGCAAAATTTGAATTCCCGACAAATTGGGGAGAAGAGCTTCAAACTGAGCACGAGAAATATTTAACAGATGTACACTTTAAATCACCTGTTATTGTTACGGATTACCCAAAAGATTGTAAGGCCTTCTATATGAAGCAAAACGATGATGGGAAAACAGTTCGTGCGATGGACGTTTTAGTTCCAGGTATTGGTGAGCTTATTGGTGGATCTCAACGTGAGGAAGATCTTGATAAACTTACAAAGCGTATGGATGAGATGGGAATGGAGAAAGAAGGTTACTGGTGGTACCTAGAGCTTCGTAAATTTGGCTCGGCTCCTCACTCTGGATTTGGACTTGGTTTCGAGCGTGCAATTATGTACATCACAGGTATGAGCAATATCCGTGACGTTATTGCATTTCCAAGAACTCCAGGAAATTGTGACTTCTAAGAATCGCGAAACGATTATATTTTTTCCGGGGCTTAATCAGGCCCCGGCATCTTTCATCTTTTCAAACCCAAATGTTAAATTTATCTCACTTTCTTTCAACAAGAATTCTCGTCCTGATATTGGAAAGGATTTAGAGCGAATTAGAAAAGTATTTAAGGAAAATGGGCGATCTATTATCGTTGCTCATTCTTTGGCGGCCTTACTTATTGAGTGGTTAATTCAAAATGAGAATCTTGATATAAGAAATTGTAAAATTACTTACGTCGCCCCTGCGTTTTACCCACGCAATTTACTTACTAAATTTGTTAAGGCATCAGCAAGGGGAGCGTTATCTCGTCTTCCTATCCCATCACTTGCGCCACTTAAGACTCGTGTTCGTTCCTATGTCGAACTTGGGGTTTACGCAGAGATTTTGGCCTTAAATGAGGGAGTTCTACTAAAGAGGATTAACGCTTCTGTTATAGTGGATAAGAGAGATGAGATGCTTAATGTAAAATACTTGAAAGCTATCTCTGGGCTTGAAATAGTGAGGGAAAATCATTTCCCTCACCATCGTTGTTATACATCTTTAAAAAGAATTATTGATTAGATTTTGTTTCCGTATTCTTTGGTTTATCACCAGAAGGCTTACGGAAGTTTCCGCTTTTTGATTTATTGCGGTTCCTATTGCGATTGCGATTCTTGTTTTGTGACTTATTTTGGCCATCTTCAGATTGTGCATTTTTATCCTGAGGCCTTCTGTTTCTAGGCCTATCATCACTATCTTTGTCACCTTTTTCATTTCTATTTGTTGGGCGACGCTTTGGACGATTGTTATTATGGCGCTTCTTTTCAATTTTTTGCTTTGGAATATTGTCCGATTCATCTTCAGTTGAATCTAATGGAATCTTCTCAATGTCCTCGTCGTCACTATTATTTGATTCTTCTTCATCATCAAATAACTCGTGCGCATCTTCTTCAATATCATCGCTATCACTATCGTTATTTAGGCTCTTAAGGAAGGCCTGCTTTCTTAGACGTAGCTCTTCTTCTAACTCCTCAATTCCAATAATTGTCGAAGTTTCTTTTGTGATTGATCTAAATTCAGTAGGGAAGCTCCATTCTTTAGGTGGACGACAACGTTTTTTATCAAATTGATTCTTATAATAGCGACGGATATAGCCTCTATCAGTTAACATTTCAAATTGTTCTAATAGAATATGAAGCTTTAAAACCTTTCCGATATCACCATTCTTAGTGCGGATATAAGATCCTTCTCCTGGAAGGAATTCTCTCTTATTTGTGTAAACATCATCTTCGTATTTGATACAACACTTAACTTGTCCACAAACACCATTAATTTTTGAAGGAATAAGGGCAAGGTTTTGATTCTTTGCCATTTTTATGGATACGTTTCCGTAATTTGTTAAGAAGTATGAACAACAAGTTTGAAGTCCACAAGCTCCTGTTGCTCCAAGTGCCGCGGCACGATCTCTTACTGAGATTTGGCGAAGCTCGATCCTCATCTTAATCTCTGACACAAGGTCTTTTACAAGATTTCTAAAGTCTACACGCTCTGGAGCAGTGAAGTAGAATACGGCCTTTTTTCCAAACTGAATAAACTCAACGTGTGTTAAGTTCATATTTAGATTGTACTTTTCAATGAGGCGAAGGCAGATGATTTCGGCCTCGTTCTCTTTTTTCAAATAACTCTTTTGTTCGTCGATATCTTCCTGAGTTGCAACTTTCGAAATTGAACGAATAGGGAGCATCGACTTGTCGAATGTGACTTCGTATGGGAAAGAGTTGATATAACCAACAGTCATTCCTCTGTCACTCATTGCTATTACTTTTTGTCCGTAAGTGAATTTTCTCTTACCTAGTAAGAAAGGCTGACTTTTAGCATTTCCTGGGAAGCGAACTCTTACCATTGTAAGTGTTTGACCTTCTTCGAATTTACCATCTTGCTCTTTAGCAAGTTTATCATCATGCTTGTTGAATTTATTTACTTTCTTCTTACCACCTGACTTATCATTGTCATGTGATTCAGATATATCTTGCTGATCTTGGTTCGTCATTTTGTCCCATCAATTTTTTTTGAGTAGCTTCAATTGTCGTATTATTGGTAGCTTATGTCTAGCCAAATTGCATTAAATCACAAGTTGAAGTAGACGTGCTAGTCGTGATTTAGATGAACCATTAAATGGAATTTCAAAAGTTGAGGCCTTTGTCGCATCTAGACAGCTTTGAGCATCATCGAAGCTATAGTTATTGCTCTGATTCATATGTGAGGCCACTAAGTGATGTATATTTGCTTCTCTGCTTGGTTCTTCTTTAATTAGGTCTCTTAACTCATCTAGTTGAAGGTTATTTGGCCTGATCGTTGATAGAGTTTTGGCCAACGCTTCATCCTCACATTCTTCTGTGATGAAATCAGAAAAGCTCATATTCGTTCTACGCTCAATACTACTATGATCGTGAGAGACAATGTTGATTTTGATTGTTCTTGAATCAATTGTAGCAAGAGTCTTTTCGTCATTTGATTTGATAAAGACGAAAATATGACCTTCTGGTGGCTCTTCAAGTGTTTTGAGTAGCTTATTTGCTAATATTTGAGTGATCTTTTGCGATTGTTTAAAAATCGTAAATGAATATTTAAGTTTCGAAGGTTTGAAACGGATGAAATTGAAGAATTCCTCAATACTATCATCGCTAACTTTATAGGACTTCTGGTCTGTTGAGACAAAGAGAATATCCTCATGTCCACGCTCGAGAACTTCTTTGGCGTGAGCTGGCTCCCAACCATTCTCATAGCAAAGAATATTTATTAGAAATTTATTGGCCCATTCTTGCAGAATTTCGTCTTTGGACGAAACTTCACGGTGGCCACCTGTATGAAGAGTGTAGAAGTGGGCCAATTTTTGCTCTTTGTAACGAGCAAAAAGCGCTTCAAATGGAATATCTTTAACTTTTGAAGAATTATCCATTAATAATCGTTTCAATCTCTTCAATTAGTTTCTGAGTGACTGATTCAAGCTGTGCACTTCCATCGATTGTTGCAATACGATTAGGAAAGATCTGTGCACAATAATCATATCCTTCAATCAGGTCTTGATGAAAACTATTGTCACGTGACTCAAAGTAGTCCTTTGGCATATTTCTTAAACGTTGTCTCTCTAGTGATTTTTCTAAATCAATTCTTAGGTAGAATGTTTTATGAGGGACAATATTTAATGGAAAGCTTGAGTGAATATTTAAGATATACTCTGGCCCTAGTTTTCTTGCCACTCCTTGATACGCAATCGAGCTATCTAGGAATCTGTCACAAATTACTACTGTATTTGGTGAATCGAGCTCTTTCAAAATCAGTGCATGTAGATTTTGTGCACGAGCACTCGCAAATAAATGTGCTTCTGCTGCAGGGTGAATATCTGTATTAGAAGTTAAAATGGCCTGTCTTAATTTTTCACCGAAAGCAGTTCCGCCTGGTTCGCGAATAACGATAACGTTAAAGCCTTTATCTTCAAGGTAATCCTTGATTTTTACAATTTGTGTCGATTTTCCTGAGCCTTCAATTCCTTCAAAGCTGAAGAAGAATGATCCAGGGAAGGCCGCTTGGCGAAATACATTAGTTAGTTGCGTGATATCTTTAGTGTGTTCCATAACTTAAAAGTAACATAAACAATCAATTATTGACTACTTATTCTTTCAATTTTTATGGAGACAACCTATTAGAATTGTTCACCTTCTATAGCATCTTCAGGTGTGAATTCATCACTAAGTCCTGGTGATTCATCCGGGTTTGCACCGGCCGCAGGCGAGCGATCAAGATACTCATCAACGATTTCTCGTGCCGCATCAAGCTCGTCATAATTATTTAGCTCTTGCTCTGGTGGATCAAATGTCTCTTTTGAGATTCTCTCTCGTACAGGATCTAACTCTAGTGCCTCATTGGCATCATCGAAGATAACCTCTGGTGGAAGATCAGCAGGGTCCATTACTGCATCATTCATCTGCCTTGATTCAGATAGAAAGTCAGCGTTTCCAATTGAATCGTTACCTTTTGTAATTTGACGCCTATTTTGCGCTCTCTTCTTAAAGGCGCTTGGAGCTTCTCTTCTTTTTGAAGTTTTAGTCACTGTCTTTGCAGAAGGCTTCTTTTGCACTTGTGCTGCAGGAGTTCTCTTTGTTTGTGTTCTGGCCGTTTTCTTCGTTTTTGCAACAGGAACATCAGGCGTTCCAGACATCTTGCTAAATACAAAGAAGATAGCAAATACAAATACAAAACTTGCAGCAAATGCTCCTAAACGAAACATGGTCGCTGGGTCTGATTTTTCTTTTTGTTCAAAATCGTCAATTGATGCTTTATTTGGGTTTAGCTTTTGATTTCCAATATAAGCAAGATCGTAAATGAATTCACGATCTTCAGAGTCTTGCTTAGATAGCTCAATTGCTTTGTCTGCGTCTAAGATTGAGTTCTTAAAAATATGACCTTGAGGCGATTCTGGTAAACTTTCGTTTGAGCGGCTGCGACGATCAAATACTTCAAATTCATGAATTGTTCCCCAACTTTGTCCGTTATCGACAGAAATAAAGTCAGTGTAGAGTAGTTCTAGAGAATCAAGCATGGCCATAATTTCACTACTCTTATATGGCCCGTCTTTCTTATTGCTTCTTAATATAAAGAATTGGTCGTCTTCATCAACTTGAAACTCTTTAATGATCTCTGGCCTTCTTCTTTGAAATAGAGGATGGGCCGTAATGACAGACCATTGTTCTTCCAACATGCTTTTTACGAAGACCTTTTGGTTAAATAATGAGTATTCTTCAATAAATTCCTTTAGGTCTTCTTGCCAAAATGGTCCAAGTTCCTTGCCACCATCTTTGATAAAGTAGACTTCATTAGGCTCATAGAGTCCTCCTGAAATTTGTTCTTTCGTAAGTAGGTATTCAGTAACTTTTTTCTTTGTACTAGTGGCCATAAATCCTCAAACCCTGATTAGATTAATCACTTTCTATTAGGTTTATCGGAAATTTTTGCCTGTAGTTTAATAAAGACTTAAAAAAACAAAGCCGACTATTAAAGTCGGCTTCGTAAGTATTTAAAATGGAGTAGTTAATTAAAAAACTGGGAAAAATGCTGATACGATTAAAGAAGCATTTTTTAGTGTACCATCAACGAAATCTGGGTCTTCACCTCTGAAGTCAACTGGCTCAAGAGCAAGTGCAGCAGATAGAGAACAGATTGGGAATGAGTAACCAATTTCTGGTGAAAGTGATAGAGTTTCAGACTCTGTAGCACCAGTTTTTCTCTTTGTACGGTAGTACTCAATCGATAGAGCTGTATACCACTTATCATTGATATAATAAGTTGGAGCTACGGCAGCATAGTAGTTCTCTAGAAACTTAGATGAACCAGTATTTCTGATATAATTTTCATAGAACGCATATGTTCCAATCTTGAAGTTATCAGTGATTTTCTTACCACCAATTAGGTAAAGTCTATTCTTTACATCGTACCCTGAACCATTTCTAGTTGCTGCTGGGTAGTAGTAAATTCTGTTTTGTAGGTATAGATCAAAACCGTTCTTTTCATCAGTTAGGATATTCTTAACGTAAAGACGTGCTTGAGTTGCACCGTATTGTTGGTGAACTGTACGGCTTCCGTCTGCATTCTCTTGTCTCTTAGTAAAGTCTGTTTGCCAGTATGGAACAAGCTTAACTGCGAATGTCTTATTGATATTGTAACCAAGGTATAAGTAGTTGTAGAAACTGTAACCATTGATCGATTGTTTAAAGTTGTTAGAACCTTCAACTAGGTATTGCATATTAAAAGGTGAGTCTTTTAATTTTTGGTACCATGAAGTTCCTGTTGAAGCTTCTGAAGTTGTTGCAGAATCTGTTGAAGATGCTGCTGTTGAAGTTGATGAGCTTGACGATGGCACAGATACTGATGACGTTGATGTCGCCGCCATAGAACTTACTGCCACGAATGCAATGATTGCTCCCTTTAAAATTCCCATTTTTTCTCCCTCTTTCTTTTATAGACTGTAGATATTGGAATTTTTTTTATTGAATTGCAACAAATGATTGTAATTTAGTGAATTAATATTTCAGTTTGTAAGAACATGTCAGAAAAATATGTTGATTTAATTACTTTGGTGTCAAATGGACCTTATTTTGGCTTCTATATTAGAAAAAACCTCATTATAATATACCTATGTTATTGATTTTTCTTATTCAGGCAATTGTAAGAATTGCGCTCTATCCATTATTTTTTGTGCTTTATCTATTAAAAGTGGGACCTTTCTACGCTCGAGTCTCCTTTGAAAGAAAGAATTATCGAGATGAAGGTTGTAGGCCCTTTGCTCGATTTGGAAAAAAAGCACACTGTGTCTTTCACTTCTCAAGTGAAGGAGAGTTTGAGCAGATTAGACCTTTGGCCGACGAGCTTATCTCTTTGGGCAAGAATGTTGAGCTAATTTTCACATCTCCAAGTGTTGAGCATAAGGTTATTGATTACTATCAGGCCAATAGAGAAAATATTCGTTATTTACGTTTGCCTCTGATGATTTATTTCCCGCTTCTTTCACGCCAGAATATAATTGCTTGGTCGAGCGCAAAGAAAATGATGATGGTTCGTTATGACTTTTTTCCAGAGCTACTTTATCTTGGCTCTAAAATGAAAGAATTTATTCTTTTTTCAGCAACTGTTAAAAGCTCACGTATAAAGACCACAGATATAAGTGAATTACGCTTACCTGGCCTTAAGAAGTATATCTATTCAATGTTTAGTAAGATTATTTGTGCAACTAATGAAGACTATATGATTATCGGTAAAGATATTAGTGCTGATAAACTAGAGCACCCAATTGAGCTTAGAATGTTGCAAATTGATTCTCGTCAGCACTTCTTTAGAAGACATTCTTTATATGAGGACTTGAATAAGCTCTTATCTTTGGCCGAATATGAAAAGAGAATTTGCTTGGCCCAGACTTGGCCTGTTGAAATGGATGCTTTTTCTGATCAAGAATTTTGCAAGCTGATAGGAGCAGGTGAGTTATTTGTGTTTATGGCCCCGCATGTACTCAAAGACGATAATATTGAAAATTTAAAAGTGCTTATATTAAAGCATTGTCCCGATTTATCAATTCATATGCTGACAAAAGAAATCATTGAAAATAATCAAATAGACTCATTTATTTCAAATTATAAGCAAAGACCTGGACTCATTATATCCACTCTTAGAGGCATATTATGTGAGATCTATCCTTATTTCCGAACTGTCTTTGTAGGCGGAGGACATGGGAAGGGGATTCATTCTGTACTAGAACCCTTTGTTGCTGGGGCAAATATATTTTGTGGGCCAAATGTAAAGCGCTCGACAGAGTACGATACTATTGTAAAGTCCGGGGTTGGCGTTGGTGTGATTGATAATATGAATGATGCCTATTCAATTATAAAAAGCACTAGCACCAATAAGATGGCCAATGAGTTGATTTCTGATATGATTAAAGAAAGTGAAATGGCCAAACGCAAACTTATCGCATTATTAACGAATTAAAAAAATATAATATATGAATAAAAAAATAGATACTCTCATCATTGGAAATAATATTGCTAGTTTTTTAACAGCAACTCAAATTCTTAAAAGTGGATTTGGTGCAATCTATTTGAGGGATAAAAGAATTAAGGCAAGTGATCCTTATTTTAAGTTCTTTGGGCCTTTAGATTTAGCATTTATTGAAGCTTGGGCCAGTGATCTCGAATTAGATTCGACAATCTTTGATAAGGATTCATTTGTTCACGCTCCTTTTTATTTAAAATATAAGAGTGAGCAAACGCTTTGTGCAGGACTTAGTCCTTATTTAAACTTCTCTCAGATTTGTCGTCATTTTCCTGAGCTTTATAATGAGTTTATCAATCGTTTAAGAATTGAAGAAATTGATCAAGAGAAGTTTGACCAAGATTTTATGTCTTCTGTTAAGCGCCTTGGAGAGTCTTTATGTCGTTATAAAACATTCCATCAGGTGACAGTTAATACTCTAAGATCAGCTCTTCCAAATTATATTCATGATATTTATGAAATTTTCAAAAAACATTTAAGACTTAATAAAGACCTTCAACGATTTGCTAGTTGCTTTCGCTGTGTTTATACAAAGACATTAGAGCTAACATTTTCAGATCTTGAAACAATATACTTCTTTATCCTTATGTTATCTCCTCGCTTTAGGTTTCAGTGGCAACTTGAAAAAGAAGAGCAGGCCACAAAGACTATTGAATGTTTAGGAGGAAGTAGCTTTGAGGATATCGTTGAAGAATTTAGTTTTTCTAGCAGAAGACCTTGGGCGGCTCAATTGTCGTCTTTTTCAGGGGTCGTCGCGCCTCAAAAGATCGCAATTTTTAGCTCTAATTTAGACAAATTAAATATCGCTCATAATATCACTGACCTCTATCGCTGTGTGAAGCTAGATTATGCCTTGGCCGATAAGCTAATCAGTGCTGATTACTACTACTTTAATGAAAGTTCATTTGGTGGTGATATCGTCTTTATCAGGAAAGAAATAAGCTTGGATGGTACTTGTCAGATTAAAATGTTTAAACAATTTGATGACTGCTTAAAGTATGATTTCTGCGAAAAAGAACTTCATCAATTTCTTTTAGATAACCAGATAATTGATAGAAATGACACTCTTTTAAAAGGTAAACTGACAAATGAAACTTGCATGCTTCGTAATCACAGTGTGATTAATTCTGGCTCAAGGATTAATCTTAAGTTTAGAATGGGTCAAGCTGGTAAGTTCGAGTCTGTAAAAGGCGTCTTCTACCATGGGCCACTAAAGAAGAATAACTTAGGTATCACGCAAACATTATTAGAGGCACGTGACTTTAAAACCTTTATTTAAGTATAGGTATAATGAAGAGAAGCTACACTACAACCATTCTAAAATCACAAAGCGGTCAAACCGCAGTTGAGTATCTTCTACTTCTAGTGGCCGTCGTCTCTATTCTCTTTGCGGTCTTTCAAACTCTTGATGCTCGCTTCAAGGCCGACCCTGAAGCATGCCAACAAGGTAGTATAAATCCTCTTTGTTTTCTTAAAACTATCGGAATTGATGGCTCCAATGAGGTCGATCCTAAGAAATTTCGTACATTCAGGCTTCGTTAGACAGTTCTAACTATCTAATTTTAAAGAACTTTTTCCGTTTTCATGAAATTATTTCATCAGCGTTCGCTTTTGAACAGATTAATCTCGCAATGTGTTATAAGAAACTGTAACTCTATTTAAAAGAGACAGGGAGAACATCATGAAAACAACAATGATTAACTCGGCCGTATTGGCCGCACTTCTAATTTCAAGTGCAGCCTCATATGGACAACAAGACGATCCATTATTAAGTGAAACAGATCAAGTTGTTCATACTGACGAAATCAATATCGACGGGTTCTACAAAAAGAAAAAGAAACCATCACAAGCTGACAAAATCCAAAAGCTACGTCGTGAGCTAGAGGAGAAACACGAGCAGATGATGAGAAAGAATGTTGAGGATATGCGTCTACAAGAAGAAAAGCGTATCGCTGACAAGATCCAAAAGGCACTTGAGGGACAACTTAAGGCAATGGATGAAATAAATAATCAACAAGCAGCACCTGCAAGAGTACAAGCGGTCGCTCCTGTTGTAGCAGAACCAGTACTTCCAGAACTTAGTAATAAACTAACAATTGAGACTGGATATAAGAGTATTACTGGTGAGCAAAAAGAATGGACAGCAGGGATCAATTTCCAAGCTTCTGTTGAAACTGTTATTTCTGAAAGAGTTTCAATCGGAATTAGCGCTGGATTTATGAACCTTACTATTCAAGGTAATGAGCTTAGTAACTACAACAACTATGGTTACTACAATTATAATAACTATAATGCTTATAACTCTTATTCTCAAAATGATGAGATTTCATATAATGAGTTTAACTTTGGTGGATATGGTAAATTTTATTTCTCACGTTCAGCTAAGATTAAACCATACTTAAGTGTTGGAACTGGAATTCACTTTGGATCTTTTGAAATCCAAAACCCAGTTGATACTTTTAACGAGACTAAGCAATCGATGAAGTATGTATCAGGTAGTGCATCTCTTGGAGCAGAAGTTAATTTTGCTAAAGAATTTAGCGCACAAGTTGGCCTATCTTACGAAAAGAATATTTTTAGACTTGGTGAAGAAGCACAATACAATGGTTCAACTAACCAGAAGGCATTAGTTGACCAAGCTAGAAATATTGAAAATGCTGACACATTTACTTTAGGTGTTGGACTTTCATACCTGTTCTAAACAATTGTTTAAAAAACCCATGTTCTCATAAAAAGGCTCCGCTCAGGGGCCTTTTTACTTTTCATTGCCACTGATTATCCTTACAATATTAAGCAAGTAAAATAATTTGAAGAAAGGAATCATCAATGAAACCAGTCTACATTGTCGAGGCAGTGAGAACTCCTCATGCAAAAGCCGGAACTATAATTAAAGATATTCAAGCCCCTTATTTAGGTGCTTACCTTGTTCGCCATATTATGGATGGAACTTCAATCGGTGACGATGAAGTTGATGAGGTTATATTTGGAAACACAGGTACTCCTGCAAAGTATCCAAACGTAGGACGTGTTATTGCACTAGAGGCAGGCCTTCATAAGAAGACTTCTGGTTACTCTGTTCACAGAAATTGTGCTTCAGGACTTGAGGCCGCTTCTCAAGCTTTCATTAAAGTAGCAAGTGGACGTTGTGATGTCGTTGTTGCTGGTGGTGTAGAGTCAATGTCAAATATGCCACTTATTTATGGGAAGCAAATGACTGAGCTTTTTGCTTCACTTATGAAAGCAAAAACAACTGGTGATAAATTAAAAGTTCTTTCAACTTTTAAACCTGCATACCTTTCTCCAATTATTGCAATTGAACAAGGTTTAACGGATCCTTTTTGTGGCCTAAATATGGGACAAACTGCAGAGCTTCTTGCACGTGAACTTGGGATCACTCGTGAAGAGCAAGATATCTATGCAAATGAGTCTCACCATAAAGCTATTAAGGCCATTGAAGAAGGTCGTTTTGCTGATGAGATCGTGCCACTGATCTATGGTTCAAAATTAGATAAATTACTTATGAATGATCATGGGCCACGTAAAGAATCTTCTGTTGAAGGTCTTGCAAAAATGAAGCCTTACTTTGATCGTAAGTCAGGAACTGTTACAGTTGGAAATAGCTGTCCAATTACAGATGGTGGATCAGCGATTCTTTTCTGTTCTGAAGAGGCCGTAAAAAAATATAACCTAGAACCACTTGCAAGAGTTGTTGATTATCACTTCCATGGACTAGAGCCTGAGCGTATGGGAATGGGACCACTTCATGCAATGGATGGTGTCTTTAGAAGATCTAATATGACTCTTGAGCAAATGGATCTAATTGAAATTAACGAAGCCTTTGCTGCACAAATTATTGCTGTTAAGAAGGCATTTACTGATAAGAAAGTTGCTGACTTCTTTGGTATTGATAAATTATGGGGTGAAATTCCTGCTGAGAAACTAAATGTTAACGGTGGTGCTATCGCTCTTGGACACCCAGTAGGATCAACTGGATCACGCTTAATTGTAACTCTTGCTCATGAGCTAAAGAAGAGAAAAGCAGGATTTGGTGTTGCTTCACTTTGTATCGGTGGTGGTCAAGGTGGTGCCATGATTATCGAGAACTTACAAAAGTAATTAATTTAGAAAATATAGGATATAGCAATGACATATAAGAGAATCAGTTTTGAAATCAAGGACAAGAAAGCATATATCGGCTTTGGTTATAATGACAAAGCTTCGATGACTGTTTTCGATGAAGAAACATTAAAAGAGCTTCAAGATATCGTTGAAGATCTTCATACAAAAGAAAAAGAGCTAGATGGAGCAATCTTCTTTTCACACAAAGACAGATGTTTCATGGCAGGAGCAGATATTAAATTATTCGATACCATGCATACTGCAGCAGATGGACAAGCAGGAGCTGAAGCAGGTCAGACAATCTTTAATCGCATTGAAGACTTAAAGATGCCTACTGTTGCTTGTATCCACGGAGTGTGTCTTGGTGGCGGACTTGAATTTGCTCTTTCTTGTAAATCAAGAATTGTAAGTGATGACAAGGCAACAGGTCTTGGCCTTCCTGAAGTTAAGCTTGGCCTAATTCCTGGATTTGGTGGGACTTTTCGTCTACCAAAAGCAGTAGGGCTTCCAACTGCTCTTGATATGATCCTTTCGGGAAAAACTCTTAATGCTAAAAAAGCAAAGAGATCTGGACTTGTTGACGAGGTATACGCAAAAGAGCGTCTTGTTGATCTTGCACCAAACCATTTCAAGAAGAAAGTTGATAAGCGTGGATTCATGGATAAGATGCAAGACGCTGCAACTGATAATGTATTCACAAAGAAGATTATTTTTCAAAAGGCACGTGAATCAGTTTTAAAGAAAACAAAAGGTTTCTACCAAGCTCCTCTAAAAATTCTTGATGTGATGGAAGCTGGAGTAATGAAAGGTCGCACATCTTACTTAACTTCTGAAGCTCAGGCTTTTGGAGAGTTATGTATTGGTGAACAATCAAAGAACCTTCGCCATATCTTCTTCCTAATGGAAGGATCTAAGAAAATGGACGATGCCAAGGGCGTTGGAAGAAAGCTTCGTCGTGGTGCTTGTCTTGGTGCTGGTACAATGGGTGGTGGTATCGCTTGGCTTATGGCAAAGAATGATATGTTTCCAATCATGAAAGACCTAAATCAGGTAGGACTTGAGCTCGGTCTTAAACAAGCTTCAAGTAACTTTGCTGGTGCAGTAAAAAGAAAGCGTATGTCTCACGATGATTTTGAGCGCAAAATGAGATCAATTAGTGCTCAAACAGATTACCGTGGATTTGAACACACAGACCTTGTTATTGAGGCCGTTGTTGAAAATATGGATATTAAAAAGAAGGTCTTTGCTGAAACTGAAACTAAAGTTCGTAAAGACACGATCCTTACTTCAAACACTTCATCACTTTCTGTTCAAGAGATGGCCAGTGCACTTGAAGATAATTCAAGATTTGCAGGACTACACTTCTTTAATCCGGTTCACATGATGCCACTTGTAGAAATTATTAAACACGATGGTGTCTCTGATGAAACGATTGAGTCACTATATGATTGGGTTGTTAAAGTTAAGAAGACTCCTGTTGTTGTTAATGATGGCCCAGGATTCCTTGTAAACCGAATTCTTATGCCATATATGAATGAAGCAGGATTCTTACTAGAAGAAGGTGTTTCAATTAAAGATATTGATGATGCTTGTCTAAACTTTGGTATGCCAATGGGGCCTTTTAGACTTCTTGATGAAGTTGGGATCGATGTAGGTGATAAGGTTTCTAAAATCATCTATGAGGGACTAGGTGAGCGTCAAGCTTCAAATGGTATTGGAAAGCAAATGCTTGAAAAAGAATTCTTTGGAAAGAAAAATGCTAAGGGATTCTACCTATACGATGAAAAAGGTAAGCCAACTGGTCCTAACCAGGAAGCTTGGAATATGCTTCCAAAAGCGTCTAAAAAGCTGAGTGAAACAGAGATTCAAATGAGAATCTTTCTGCCAATGATTAATGAAGCGGCAACAACACTTGAAGATAAAATCGTTGCAAAAGCAAAAGACGTTGATTTAGGTCTAATCTTTGGTATCGGTTTTCCTCCATTTAGAGGAGGTCTTCTGAGATATGCAGATACTCAAGGTATTGCTCGTTTAAGAGATGAAATGCTTAAGTTTTCTGAAAGTGTAAGTAAAGCCAGGTTCACTCCATGCGCACTTATTAATAAGCTTGCTGATGAAAACTCAACTTTTTACGAGTTATAGTTTAAATGTTTCTAAGTTTTTTTAGATTTTTTCTAAATTACTTATTTAAAGCTAAGACTCGCCAAAGGCTACTTATTATGGCCTTGGCGAGTCTTATCATATCAAGCTTTTCACTCCTAAGTGTTCAGTCAGTTCTTAAAGGACTTCAAACCAATCGCATCGAGCGTGGAAAGCAAACTCTTGGCCGATACATTATTGATCTTCCAAAAGATCTTAGTTTTGAAAAAACACAAGCTTATTTAGATGATAAGAATTTAAAGTATTCATTCGAGTATGAAATCGAAGGACTTATTCGTCTTGAAGGCTACTTAGCACCTGTTATTTTTCATGGTGTAACGAGTGAAACTTCTACGATTTTACCTAAGGCCATTGATCATTGGCCTGCAAGAGAAGAAATTCTCTTATCACCTTATTTAGGTCGAAAGATTTATGCCGGACTTGATGATAAGATTCAATTTATTTCTCCGGCCCATACAGATGTTTTTTTTGGTGAGCTTCCTCGTTTTAAGTCACTGATGATTGAAAATTTCACTGATTCAATGGACCCAGATATCGATGAACTTCACGCCTGGGGACATGCTTATAGTGCGTTCTCAATTGCAAAATCACGTCGTTACAATAAACTGAGGGTTTATAGTGTTTTGGGTGCTGCTGAAGTAGGAGAGCTCAAGCAGTATTTAACTTCAAAAGGTGCAAGCTTTAAAACATGGGAACAGTTAAATCAGAATCTTGTTTATGCTCTGGCGCTAGAAAATAATGTGGTTCTCTTTTTATTTTTAGCAACGATTGTTCTTGTAACATTTTCGATTATCTCAGGGCTTTCAATTTTCTATGCAAGAGTTAGAAATGACTTTGCTTCTTTTTGGATCCTTGGAATGAGTATGGATCAGATTAAGAAGTATGGGGGACTTAATATTGCCATTATTACGGTTTGCGCAATTGCTCTAGGTAATCTTCTAAGCTTTATTGTATTAAAGTTATTAGCGCAGTTTTCTCCTGTTATTATGCCGGCAATGTTTGTTGATCGTTCACTACCTGTTCGATTTACGGCCTCGTCGTTCGTATTTTCATTCTTGGTACCTGTGATTATTACAGTAATCTTCACTCTTTTTTCTAATTGGAGATTTTTCAAGGATAATGGGAATTTCATTAGTTTTGTTAAAAAAGTAGGAACTTAATGTTTAAACATATTCTTCTATTATTTATCTTATTAAATTTTTCTGGATGTACAGGTATGAGTAAAGTTGCTTCTGTATTTATGTCTTCTCTTGGGGCCCACCCAAATAAGAATGAGTTAAGAACATTTGAAAAGTCGGAAAACTTTGATGCCTCTAAGCAAATCTTTATAAACCGCAGACCTAATATTACTAAAGAGCAACCCATTCAAAAAGATGGTTTTGGTTTTTCTAAGTTTATTGAATTCTTAGGAAAGGGCGGAGGGCGCTATCCTGAAAAAACTTTGCCTTCTATAAAGCCTGATATGGAGAAGTTCTTAGAAAAGTCAGATCACGTTAAATCGATTTGGTTTGGACACTCAACGATTCTTTTAAATGTCGACTCTAAGATTGTTCTAATTGATCCAATCTTTTCGGGCTCATCTTCTCCTGTTCCTTTATTCGTAAAGCGCTTTGCACCTCCTGTTCTTAGCTTAGAAGAGCTTCCAGAAATCGATTATATTATTATTTCTCACGATCACTATGATCACCTTGATATGACGACAATGAAATTTTTCGCTAAGAAGAAAGACGTCAAAATTATCACACCACTTGGAGTAGGTTCACATCTTAAAAGATGGGGAATAGATGACTCTCGTATTACTGAACTTGATTGGTGGCAAGATGTGGATTTTGAAGGCATCAAATTTACTGCAACTCCCGCTCAGCATTTCTCTGGGCGTGACCAGGCCCATGAGAATACGACTCTGTGGGCATCGTGGGTTGTAAAGACTCAAAATAATAATCTCTATTTTAGTGGTGATACTGGTTACGACATCCATTTTAAAGAAATCGGAGCTCGTTTAGGGCCATTTGATGTAGCGTTCATGGAATCCGGTCAATATAACCCAGACTGGTTTGCGGTTCACTTGCTTCCTGAAGAATGGCCAAAGGCCTATGCCGATATCAATGCAAAATACTACTTCCCAATTCACTGGGGTGCTTTCTCTCTCTCATTTCATACATGGGATGATCCAATCTTAAAACTAGATGAATATGCTCAGCAAGGTGTTCTTAAGCTAATGGCCCCAAAGTTAGGAGAAATTGTCTCTTTTGATGAACAAGACTATGTTACAAAAAAATGGTGGTAATTCTAAAAGTAAAAGGGGCGCGGGTACCTTTCGAGATTTCCAGTAGATAGCATAGACTATTCTTTGTTCATAATTATAAATTTTTCAACTTTCCACAAATCGACTCCAATTGCTGTATTTTAAATTTGTTTAGTAACGAAAATCTAAGTTCAAGAAAATATAGTAATGGAGGTTACGAATGAAAAAATTATTATTAGTTCTACTATCACTAACAGCACTTTCAGCTCATAGTGCAACTTATAAGGGACAAAATGAAATGGATCAGGCCCTTGTTGGAAATGAGAATGTTGAAGTTACAGAAATCGTAGCAGGTGAGAAGTATAATCTTAAGATGAATTATGCTGGTCAGCTTCAAGTTGATACAACTTGTGAAAAAGACCGTGTTTCAAATGGCTCTATTGTTTTCAGCTGTATGATCTATGAAGAAGAAAACCACAAAGTTGATCTAGTTTTTTGGAAGCAAATGGGGATTCTGGATATGATCACAATCGATCTTAACACTGGAATGGGCCTAAGAGTAAACCTAGAAAGAATTGATTAATAAATAAACTCAAAAGAGGTATGGAAATGAAAAAATCAATATTGCCATTTGTTTTATTTGCAATTTTTTCTACAGGGATTAACGCTAACGATTTGAATACTAACTTTGATATGCCAAGTGCATGTGAAATACAATATAGCTATTCAATGAGTTCTTTTAATAAGGCCTTCAAGTTAAATAACACTCACTTTAATAGAGCTGCAACTGAACTTAATAATACGTATAAAGGTGGCGAACCAACTGAGAAGAATTGTGAGTTGTATCTTGATATTGTGGAAACTATTCAGCTAATGAAATACTACACAATTACTTCATTACAGTCATTTGATCGTGCTATTTCTCAAGGTTGTGATGAAAGTAGTGACTTAGAAAAACTAAAGGAAGGCTTTCGAAATATTAATACAAATTTTAATGGATTAATAGATATTGAAAATAATTACGTTATGAGATTTGCAACATCATGTATTAAACGCGAACTATAACAAATCAAATGATAGAGAGTTTCTACGTGTAAATAATTTTTTAAAAAGTAATAAATCAATTCAAAAGAGGGCCTGTGTTGGGCCCTCTTTTTATTTTCTGTCTTTTAAAGTGTCGATTATTTAGTCAATTTTAAAATTTTTGTTCATGATCTATACATCATTAATAGTCCAAGTAACTAATATTTCATAATTTCTTTGGCCCATGTATTGCTATTTTTATTGATAGAGAGGTTAGAATTTATGTATCGATATTTAATTATTCTTTTCGTCGTTTTCCTAACGACATCACAAGTTCATGCATTGACGAAAATTCGTAGTATGGAACAACTTTGTCTTGATTTAAAGACATTCACTAAGAGTGAACTTATAAAAAATAAGAAGATAAGTATTCATGAAGATAGTAAAGTTGATTTTCTATATTCTAATTATGTCGACTATTGTGGCAAAATCAGAAAAGTCTTGGATATTGATCATTATAAGATTTATCAAAATATTGATGACGGTAGAGTTATCGAATTTATCATTGATCGTGAGGGTACAATTCGTATATACAAGTATGAGTATCCTATTGTTCAAATCCATGCAAGACAGCTAATGCCTAAAAATGGTGATGTTATTCTACCAACCTTTATCTTTAGGCCTCTCGATATACCTTTCAGTGTAAAGCGTGATGCGATCTTAAATCAAACACCATATAGTTTTCATGGAAAATCAATTATTGATGATATATATCAGAAGAATGAAGTTTTAATCAGAAATTATGATTTCATTACTAGTGTTGCCAGAGGTACATTATTTGGTAATAAGGGTTTTGATTGGCTTGATTGGAAGCAAACGAGAGAAGATTCCAGAGCAATTATAAATGAAATTGTTAAGAATGATTGGCATAGTGGGAATATTATCTTAGAGGGCGGATCATATGATGGTTACATGGCCCTTGCTGCCGCTACTACTTATCACCCAGCTATTAAATTAGTTGTTGCTGGAAGCTCTCCGACAAGTCCATTTGAACACTCGTTAACAAATGGTGGCCTCTACCATAAAGGCCTTAATTACGAATTAAGTTATAAGTCAAAGAGCTTTCGACATTTTGATGCCTTGAATAGTCTTGAAACTAATCATTATAAAGGTAGTGATTCTACAACAAAGAAATTAGCTGACTATTACAATCTATTTAGAAGTGATTTTACTAATGTTCAAGCTAATAAGTTTTATGACAATGTTATGGCAACTCAAAATCATATCGTTTCAGACTTTGCTCAGTCGAATAATGATGACTTCTACCTTGCACTTAGGAAGGTTGATATTCCTATCGTTCTAGAGTTTGGAGTCGAAGATGATCAAGACAGTAAAGATTCACTAGATCTCTATGGCCATTTAAAAGATATGGATAATGTAAAGTTGATGTCTCATAACCTAGGGCATGCAACCCAAGCATTGATGTTTGGCTTCTTAACTTTGGCAAACGAAGGACAAACAGAATTTAATTTTGAAAATCATGTTAATGTTTTCAATGGACTAAGTTCTTATAATTTTCTCTTTTACCAAGATAGTATTAATTTTGTAAAAATTGAGGATGACTCTTATAATAGTTTTGTTTCAAAAAACTACCCTAAGAATTTAACATTATCTGTTTCTGATGGAATCGCATCAGCTGAGAATGAGTATGTTTTTGGAACTTTTAAAATACGATTTAAAGTAACGGGAGTAACAAAACCCATATTTGTTAAATCAACTCTTAAAATAAATAATAAGTGGATAGTTCAAAACATACTTGTCAAAAAGATTGATAAAGATGGAGTGTATGAAGTTGAAACTCAGCATTTTGGAGGTGCACTATCTGGTAAGATCACGCCTTACTTTTCGCTTGAGAAAATGAAAGAGGGTGACCCTTCAATTGACAATATTAAGGTCCAGGCCATTGATGTTTCGATCAATGCTATGAACTAGATATTAAATATAAAAGGCCGGGAATATACCCGGCCTTATTAAATTATAATTTTAAAAATTAGTGAAGAATCTATTTAACTTTAAAACCTGCAAGTGCAGCAAATGCATTATTCTTTAAAGGTGCATCGTTTTGCTTTGGCATCTTAGGTTGTCCACCACCACGAGGCTTACTCTGGCGAGGTCCACCTGAAGGGCGCTCATAAGTTTTTGCTTCTTCTGCACCATCTGATTTTAGAGATAGGGCGATACGCTTTCTATCCATATCAACGTCAAGAACAACTGCTGAAACCTTTTGGCTTTTTGAGAGAATAAATATCTTTTTACTAAAAAGCATATTGAACATTATTTTAAATAATAATTTTAAAATTACGTATGCAACTGAAATTCTAAAGGTAACTTTTAGGTTAGCTGTATATCTATTGGAAATGATAATTAATATGACTTTTTTAATCACATACTTATATAAAATGAAATATATACCGATAATTCTTCAATTAGTTTATTTTTATGAGGGGGTTTGATTGAATTCATTTTCAAAGAAAAGAGTAAAGGGAGCTAAGTCGGTTACTGATCACAGGTCAGAATTTGAAATAGACTTAGATAGGTTATTGTTCTCTACACCAGTTCGTAGACTTGCTGATAAAACACAAGTTTTTCCTCTCGAAAAGAATGATAGTGTTAGGAATAGGTTAACTCACTCTATGGAAGTATCAAATCTCGCCAGAAGTATTGGTAATGCTTTAGTTGGAAATAGTAGTGTATTTTCAGAAATTGATTTTCCTATGCGTACAATCCCGCCAATCTTGGCAACAGTTGGTTTAATGCATGATATAGGAAACCCTCCTTTTGGTCATCAAGGTGAGAATGCTATCAGGGACTGGGTTAATAGTAACAAAGTATTACATAGTATTGAGCATATAGACGATTTTAAAAATTTTGAAGGTAACGCACAGACATTTCGATTAGTTACAAAGTTACAATTGTTAGATGATCATACTGGCCTAGACCTTACTTTTTGTACTTTGGCCGCGTCTGTAAAATATCCAGTTTTTAGTAGTGGAATTGATAAAACTAAACCATTTAGAAAAAAATTTAATTTCTTTGAATCTGAAAGGGGAAGGGCGGAAGAAGTAATGAAAGAAGTTGGTCAAAAACTAGGAGAGAGGCATCCTCTAATTTTTATTGTAGAGGCTTGTGATGATATTGCATACAGTGTTTTTGATGTTGAAGATGGTGTAAAAAAAGGGATTATTTCGTATCATGATGTTATTTCATACCTATCCAATAAATCTAATAACGATACGGTAATTAATCGGTTGCTAGATAAATGTAATAGTAAG
Organism: Halobacteriovorax sp. DA5; assembly: GCF_002903145.1. NCBI lineage: Bacteria > Pseudomonadati > Bdellovibrionota > Bacteriovoracia > Bacteriovoracales > Halobacteriovoraceae > Halobacteriovorax > Halobacteriovorax sp. DA5. The sequence goes on from NZ_PPDJ01000002.1 coordinate 272,904, forward strand.
TATGTCAAAGACTTAGAAGAAGGCCTTAGTCCGAATGAGCTAAATGATGTTTCTATGCAAAGATTTCGTGCATATGCAATTTCTGAAATGGTTAACTCTACAGTTTCTGAATATGAAAAGTCCTTTAGTAGTATTAAAAATTATCGTTATTTTAAAGACTTATTGAATGAGTCGGAGTCTGCAGAATTAGTCAAATTGTTAAAAGAATTAGCTAGTTTACATTTGTTTTGTCATAAATCAGTGTTAGAGCTTGAGTTAACTGGGTATAATGTTATAAAATATTTAATGAATTGTTTTTGGCAATCAGTTAGTGGTAGAATTAAAGACCCTAAAGGCTTTGAAAAAACTCCTTTTCAGAATTATTGTTATTCTCTTATTTCTGAAAATTATAAACGTCAATTAAGCCGTCGTAAAGAGGGCTCAGATTTATCAGATGAATATATCGAGCTTCAGCTTGCTGTAGATATGGTTGCAGGAATGACAGATTCTTTTGCTATTGATCTATATGAACAATTGAAGAGGTATAATGCTTAGCAATCTTCCATCGGAAAGACACCTTAAAAAAAGGATTGAATACTTCTTTCATTCAAGAAAGGGAGTTCAGGCTAATGAAATTTCTAACTTTATTGAACTTCTTATTAACAATTCTTTGGAAGTATTAATCTTTGGTGGTTTGCTGAGAGATTTAACTATAGACGGGTTAAAGTTTTTTAAGTCTGATGTAGATATCGTGTTAGATGGATCTGAGATAGATTTTTCATTGATATTACTAAGAATATCAAAATCTTATAATATGAAAAAAAATAAATTTGGCGGTTATCGTATTAAATTGAATTATTGGGTTATAGATATTTGGTTATTGTCGAATACATTCGCTTTTAAAAAGAAACATGTTGAATATCGAGAGCAGAAAGATTTGTTAAAAACTGTATTTTTCAATTGGGATGCGATTTATTATAATTATAATAAAAAAGAACTTGTGTATTCAAAAGACTATTTTGAAAGTTTAAGGATGTTAAAGCTTTCTATTGTAAATCCTATAAATCATAATCCAGTCGGTGCATTTCGTCGATTAACTCGATTTGCCAGTAAAATAAATTTTGAAATAGATGTTTCTGTTGTCTCGTATTTTTCGGATTTACCTTTGGAGTCTGAGTTGTTAAATAACAAAGATAGAGAACTGCTGTCTAAAATAAAAAAACATTTTTTAACTTCTTCTTTGTTTCCAATCTTTTTGTGTAAAGAAGTTCAAACTAATCTCTTCAAGTAGCGTACAGTTTGGTTATATAAATAAAAAACTAAAAAGTATATTCCAGTTCTGATGTATAGTTGCAAAACTAAAGATACTGATTCCTAATAGATATAATGAAAACGTGATAAGAATTGGTTTGAAGTCCTTCCACATTCTTTTTAAAGAAGCTACAATAATATTGTCTTCACTTTTTTCAATGGCTGAGTTAAGTGGGAGTATTTCTGACTCAATAATCTTGTATGGGGATTTGTTGGAGTAAAGTATCTGATTTGCAAAGTTGTTTATAGCAGAGGAAAACTCTTCATTCTCTATGTTTTTTTCTTTTGCGATTGTTTCTAATAAGTCAGTACCAATTCTGGTGTCTTTTAAATTTTCAATACAACTATTTGTTAGTGACTCTGTTGAACAACCTTTTTTTTCATATTCTTCTATCAGTTTAAAAAAACTTTTGGTTGCTTTCTCTATTGGATTTATAATTGTATTTATGGCACGACTCGGTAAATTAAAGAACCATTGCAGTATGAATGCTGCTGTAAAGAAAATAATTGACCAAAGTAAAGCTCCCTTACCACAGAGTGTTATCAGATTTTCAGTATTAAGTAAGAAAATCCCAAGGCTTCCTGAGTATAAAAATTTTAACTGTTCCTGAATCTTTTTTATATTTGAATTGTAAGAGATACTAATATCATTTTTAAATTCAAGTTGAATTAAGTTAAGCTTTTGCTTGAATGACTCTATATTTTGCTCCATTCGTTCCAACCTATTCATTATGAGATATTATCTCACCCATTTTATTACTTAGTTTTCCTAATTATCTAAATTACAGAGCTTAATGTTTTGGAATTTGATCACTTTTATATAATTTAATAATTAGAAATAGTGGTATATTATTAGTTTTGTAAATATTGTGTAGCCGAGAAGTATCCCGGCTACAAATTAGTCTTTATAATATATTTATATTTTAGTTACTTAACTTTAAAACCTGCAAGTGCAGCAAATGCATTATTCTTTAAAGGTGCATCGTTTTGCTTTGGCATCTTTGGTTGTCCACCACCACGAGGTTTACTCTGGCGAGGTCCACCTGAAGGGCGCTCATAAGTTTTTGCTTCTTCTGCACCATCTGATTTTAGAGATAGGGCGATACGCTTTCTATCCATATCAACGTCAAGAACAACTGCTGAAACTTCTTGTCCTACTTTAAGTACTTCAAGTGCATTATCAACAAAGTGATCGGCCATTTGAGAGACGTGAACTAAACCATTCTCTTTAATTCCGATATCAACGAAGGCACCAAATTGAGTGATGTTTTTAACGATACCAGGGTAGCGCTCACCAATTTTTACATCCTTAAGCTCACGAACATCTTTTCTAAATTCAGTTGTTTTAAATTCTGTACGTGGATCCTGTGACGGGGCCGTTAGTGATTTGTAGATATCATTAACTGTGAACTCACCAAGCTCAGAAATTAGATCCTTATCTGATTTAAGTTGGTTTGCTACAGCGTTATCTGTTGTTAACTGCTCTAGAGTGTAACCTTTTGACTGTGCCCAGTTTTCTAACATTTCATAGTTTTCTGGGTGGATGAATGTTGCATCTAGTGGGTTTTTTCCGTTGTAAACGCGAAGGAATCCCGCTGCTTGTTGGAAAACCTTATCTGTAAAACGAGAAACTTTTAGGATCTCACTTCTGTCACCAAAAAGTCCGTTCTTATCTCTGTGCTTAACAATATTTCCTGCAACAGTTGGCCCAATACCTGAGATGAATGAAAGTAGAGGAGCTGAAGCAGTGTTGATGTCAACACCAACAAAGTTAACACAACTTTCAACTACACCATCTAGAGATTTTTTAAGTCTGATTTGGTTTACATCGTGTTGGTACTGACCAACACCAATTGATTTTGGGTCTATTTTTACAAGTTCAGCAAGTGGGTCTTGGAAACGACGTCCGATAGAAATCGCACCTCTTACAGTTGCATCTTTATCTGGGAACTCTTTCTTAGCAATAGCAGAAGCTGAGTAAATTGAAGCTCCATCTTCTGAAATCATTGTTGCTTTAACTCGACCATCTTTAACAGCAGTTACATTGTCTTCAACGAATTGTAGAGTCTCACGCCCGAAAGTCCCACTTCCGATTGCAATATATTCAACATTGAATTGCTCGATCATTGCATTAAGAATTGTCGCTGACTCACGAACCTGATTTCTTGGCGGGTGAGGATAAACAACAGTATCAACAACAAACTTACCAGTATTATCAACAACAACAGTTTTACAACCTGTCACAACACCTGGATCAAGTGCAAGAACTGTCTTAGGCCCTAAGTATGGCTGAAGAAGTAGGTTTTTAAGGTTCACACCAAATACGTCAATTGCTGACTCATCAGAAAGCTTCTTAAGCTCACCTTTGATTTCTAAATCAAGTGAAGAGTGAATATAGTTTTTGTAGGCCTTTGAAGCGCAATCAACAAGTGCCTTGTAGCTCGTTACTGTTGTATCAGCAAAATGCTTCGAAAGAATCATGTTAGTTGCGTATTCTTCGTCAAATACGATTTCTACTTTCAGGATTTTCTCTGTTTGTGCACGTCGAATTGCTAGGAATCTGTGGGCCGCTTTTGGATCACGAAGATCCGCTACTTTTTGTTCATACTCAAAATAGTCTTTGTATTTTTGCCAGTCTTTGATTTCCTCATAACCTTTTCTTGGTGATGACTTAATCATTGCCTGTGCCCAGTAATCATTTCGAAGAGTCTCTTTCAGCTCTGTATCGTGTGCGATTTCCTCAATGATGATATCGCATGCTCCTTTTAATACATCTTCAAAAGTTGCAACTTTCTTATCTTTATTAATGAATTTTAAGGCCTCTTTTGCAAGCTCTGGCATAGGAAGCTTCGAAGTCTTCATTAAGATTGCAAATGGCTCAAGCCCAGCTTCTTTAGCAATTTGTGCTTTTGTTTTTCTCTTTGACTTAAATGGCGCGTAGATATCTTCAAGTTGGTTGATATTTGTCGCTGCTTTAATCTTCTTTTCAATCTCAGGTGTCATCATCTCTTGTTTTGTGATGGCCTCAAGGATAAAAGCACGGCGTTTTTCACGCTCAATATATTCGTCGTATTTTTCTTGGATTAGACGGATTTGTTCTTCATCTAAACCACCTGTTTTATCTTTACGGTAACGTGTGATGAATGGGACAGTACAGTCTTCAACAAGTAACATGGCAAGTACGGCCATGATTTGTTTCGCTGTGATATCTGTGTTGTCTACACAAAATAGGACGGCATTTTGATCGATGATATCCATTGGGTTTTTTGCTGCTTTTTCTGTCGTCTCTGACATAATTCATACTCCATTAACTAAATTTGAATTAAAATTGTATAGTTATTGAATTTGGAATGACAATGGAAAACTTGAGTAAATTCGACTGGTTAACTTAAAAATATTGATGTAAGAAGTTATTATGACAAATGAATTCGATTATTTAGTAGTTGGTGATGGCATTGCTGGCCGCGCCATTTTATATTTCTTAACAAAAAAATATCCAACGGCAAGCATCGCTCAAGTATATGATGACGAGGCGTTTCCAGCTTGTTCGAGACGCACGACAAGCGTTGTATCATTCGGATTATTTGAAGAAGGGATTTCGAAGCTTGGAAATATTCTCTTTCATGCTCATGAATTCTTAAAAGACTTCGTTGAAATAAATAGGCCATCTGGAGTTTATAGCTGTAAACAATTCTATCTTCCTCCAAATATTAAAGAGGATCCTCTAAAGTTTAAGCAATTTGAGGCCCGTTATGGTGCAGACTTTATTGAGTTTAAGAATCAGCAGACTGTTGCTAAAGATGCATATGTTATCAATCCTGATGAATTCCTTAATTTCTTTAAAACTGATGTCGAACAAATTAGGGCAAGAGTTAGTGGCGTTAATAAAGGCGAGCTCAAGACTAATATTGGAAGCTTCAATGCTCAAAAAATTATTTTAGCAACAAGTGCCTACACGTCATTAATCTTTAAAGATAAGAGTTTACCAGAGGGGAAGCCTGTTAAAGGCACTTACTTTACTTGGGATATCGATTTAAACGAAGAATCCTTTGTGATTTCTCGTGGTCACTTTAATCTTATTTATCGTGCTCAGGATAATCTTCTACTATTTGGTGCAAATTCAATTGAGGGGCTTTCTCATCTTCATTCTCCTAAAGAAGTGTATGAGAAACTAGAAATCTTTCAAGGCTTATTTCCTGAATTTAAAAATCTTGAAAAACCAATGATTCACACAGGAATTCGTCATAAAGGTAAGAGACGCACACCTTTTTGTGGTGAGGTTTGTGAAGGTGTCTACGCTCTAAACGCTCTATATAAGAACGGTTGGAGCGCTGGAGTTTCTCTAGCAAAAGAATTAGTGGATAGGCTCTAAGTTTTCTGAACGGTTTGCTCTAATTTCTTCTAGAACATAATCCCACATCTGTGCTCTAAGTTTAAGTGAATCAAGAGCTACTTGCGTTGCTTGTTCTTCTTTTTCAGCAGTGTCACAAAGCTGTGAAAGAAGTTTTCCCGCAAGGTCTCCATGCTCGTCACCATCAAGTTCAATGTGACGAACTAGGTAGTGCTTAAAATATGGGGCATCGATATTCTTCTCTTCTAAAACATTCACAAATGGTTGAAACAGATCAGGGATCAGATTTTCTCTTCCATAAAAGAATGCTGAAGCAACTGCACTCGGGTGTGCATTTGTTACTAAGTTTAGATTAAAGGCCGTAAATTTAGCGATCTCTTGTGGTAGTTCTTCAAAAGAGAAGTCATTGAAGAAGTTTTCAATTGGCGTTGTATCAGCACCAACTTCCTTCATCGCATTTAAATACATTGTGAAGTGATCAATATGGCCACCGTTTAGATCTTCATCACTTTCTTCACCTAAAACAATCTCGTTAATGAAACGAACGCACTCTTTGTCATACTTTGAAGGCATCCATGGCGTTGACACACATGTCACTTCACGTTGAAGGCCTTTTAATAGAGACATGAAATCCCATACTGCAAAGACGTGCCACTTCATAAGAATTTTCACATCATCAATATCGTTGATATTTGAATAAAGTGGGTGAGCGCATAGCTCGTTGTGGGCGTTTTGAATTGCTATATTGACCGTTTTCATATGCGGCCAATATAGCGTAATTTACTTAACTCTTAAAGTGCGAATTAACCCTTTAGCTTTAGTTGTGAAATAAGTGGTGGAAATCAGGCCTACTTAATGAGCGGCGTCTTCTTGGGCCATTGCGTCGACCACCTTGCATTTGAAGCTTTTGATTATACTTCTTGTCTTCAATATATTTTGTGTACTTGTCTAAGTCTTCTTTTCGGTAACTCTCAAGTTCTTGAAACATTTCATTAAAAGAGAGGATTCCTCCTGCTTCTTTCTCCGCCTTTGCAATCCTTTCGTAGAGCTTCTCACCAACTTGGTCTAGAACAACAAAGAGATCAATCTGTTTTGAACCTAGATTGAGTGGAAATTTCTCTTCTAAGTTTACACCTGCTACAAATTTAATAATACCGCGACTGATAACTGAACGACGTGCAAGCCAAGCAAAATCATTACCTAGTTTTGTTCCAAAGCTAGGATCAAATTCATATCTTTCCTTTTCCATCCATTCAAAAATCTTTGAAAGAATCGCGTCTTTGTAACGTGTATCCTTAAGTTTATCTGGGTTTCTCCATTCGGCAACGAGATCAAAGCGTGAATCAAATTGAATTTCGCCAGGGCCGAATGTTTTAAACTTTGCGATATTTTCACTTGTCACTTGGAGACCAAAGTCTTGTAGAAATGAAAGTAGGGCCGGGTTAAAGCTCGTTTTAAACTCTGGGATATCCATAGCTGTTCCAGAAAGTTTTTCACTGGCAACTTTGTAACCATGATAAATAACTTCAGAGCAAAAGATTTGCGAGTCATCGTTATAGTCCATGGCAAAGTCGTATGGGATATTTTTATCGTTTTTTTTAGTAAATTTAGAGAAACGCTCATGCATCTCTTTGGCCGCTAAATGCGCTAATTTAGCGTCTTTGTGACGAAAGACAACAGTTCTAGAATTTGCCTGATCAAGGTGTACTTGAAAGGGAGCAACAACGTTACCCACTTCGATATGGGCCTCTGACGTGAAAAGCTCGCCTGTCTTCTTGTCTTTATATACTAATGTTAAGTGTGAAAATTGATGGTCATCATCGCCGATTCGAGCAATAGCGGCACTTGAGTAGGCATTCCCGCGTGATAGAATAATATCTCCTGATTTGAGATCTCTCGGGCCAGAGAAGCTATATTCTGGATTAACCATAAAGTGAATAGGAGAGTCGCCATCAAAATTTAATGTGTTAAATTGGCGCGGTACTTTTCCCTTAGGCCTTGAGGCATAGTAGGACTCGATAAAGTAGTCCTCGAGATAGCGTAGGGCCCTAAAAATATCTTTTACACCCTTAAGACATTGCTTTTCATCTTGATCAAGTTCCTTAGTACTATTGAGATCTTTTAATTTCTCCTTGAGATCAAGGCGAATATTAAAGGATGCATTCACGAAATCTTGCATTTGATACTGCGAGAATTCAGAAAAATCGATATCTGTTGATTTAATGGAAAAGAGGCGATTGTAGTAATGTTGAGTCTTTTTCGCACATTCTGCAGGAGATTTTACGCCCTTGGATACCTGTTCGTGCATCTCGTGCATGAGGGATTCAAACTTTGAGCTCTTTAATGAACTTGGCATTCGATAAGACTTCTGATTACAAGATACTAGCAAGGTAGAGACGATAATGGCTCCGGCGATCCCTGTAAGTTTCTGATTTTTCATTGTTTTCCCCCACAATTCTGAAAAATATAAATAGCTAAATAATCAAAATTGAACATGACTCAATAAATTTTTATCGGATTTTACCTTTTAAAACTTAAGTATTATTATCGGGTATAGAGAGATTTATTTATGACAAGCAATAAAAGTGAAGAAGTACATTATCGAATTTTAAATGCAGTAACCAAATTAGAAGTTGCTAAGGGACACCTTAACTGGAAAATCGCCGAGGTGGCCAAAGAGGCCGATGTTACTCGCTCACTCATCTATTATTATTTAGGTAAGGAAAAGGATGTAATCCTTAAGGAAGCGGTTAAGTATATGATTGCTCGTATCTTTAACCTATCTCAGGAAAACTCTGTTGGAATTCGTGAGCGTATTAAAATAGTTAGAAAGCAAATCATTCAAATGCCATATCTGTTAGCACTTTATATGATCAATAAGGGTGCTGGTAATGAGTTGTCTGATATTATTGTGGAAGCCGAGGCCGAGTTATTTGAACTTCTAAAGAAGAAATATCCTAACGTTGATCCTCGTGAGCACTTAAAAATTTATCTTATGGAATTAGGGGTATGTCTTTACCGCGATGTGGATGATGATACTCTTGATTATATCTTTTCCAAATATGACAGCTTTGAAGCAAAGTAATTAAAATAGAAAAAGGCCTCTTTAGAGGCCTTTTTTATTTCTAGCAAAAATCAATTGATGCGTGATTGTACTGATCTGGTGGAAGTTCACACTTGTCTTCTGAGAAGTTGTGGTCTCCGCCGTTTTTAATTGGGTCATACTTCTCAACCGTACCTGGAATTGCTTGGTCATCGATTAAGTCGTGGTTGCTATCAAATGCTTCTTTATAACTCTTGTACACATCTAGCATATAAACATCTGGTGACTGAGTCTTTCTTTCTTTGATGTTAAACATCGAGCTTGAAGCTTTTGCTAGGAAGTCAGTAAACTTATAAAGTGTCTTTCTTCCTCTAAACATCATTGTGTATTGGTTTTCAGTCATTCCAAGTCTATCTCTTAAGATTGAGTTGAATTGGAAACCTTCACCTGTAAAGTACCATGTTTCTTCTAGTCTTTCTTTTCCTGCACTTGGTTTACATACTTTGTAACGAATCGGATTGTTAACAGTGTTGTAAACTAATCTACCACCAAGTCCGTGATTTGATGGATACTTATCAGAGATCCATTCTGCTTTAAACTTTGATGTTCCTTCGATCATAAAACACTGGTGTGTTCTTGCTTCAAAGTTTAGTGTAATTGCTTCAGCGTATAGATCAATTGATTGTCCGCTGTCACTTCTGTTATTATCACCATTTGAACGATCTAGTGACCATGCTGTTGACCAGTCGTATCCTGCTGATACACCAACTCCACCGCTTACTGGTAACTTTTCTCCAAATGGAAGTTTGAAGTCAAGTTTTGCACCAACACCTGTTTTATATCCGTGAGAGAATCCAACTCTTCTGTTTTCAGTAAAGTAAGTTCCGCTACCAGTTGATTTAGAGATTCTAATAGTATTCGAGTGGCTAACTCTTGGTTTTGAAAGAATCTCTTGTACGTGACTTACTGGTGTAATCATCATGAATTCCCATGGAGACTCAATACACTTTTTCATATTGTAGTCTGAGTAAGATTTCCAGATTAGACCTGTTTTTTCTTGGCTAAAGAATGTCCCACATAGCTTAGCAAGTGTTGCTGAGTCGTATTGGTCTTCGTATAGCTTAGAGATTTCAGTCGTCGTAAGCTTATTTTCTTCAATAAGTTTTTTGTTCAGTCCAGTGTGATCAACTTTAATTGTCTCATCAAAAAGCTCGTGCTTCTTAAGTTCGTCAGAGAAGATCGCCTCAGAACTTTTGTTATAACGAGGAGCTAGTTTAGCTGCAATGATATCTTTCTTTGTCACACCTTTTACATCGTTTGATAGCTTCTCTAGGTAGTTCTCAAGTTGTACCATTTCATTCATTTTCTTATCAATTTTTGTATTTGTGAAATCTTGCTCTTCAAACTTATCCGTCACTTGAAGTTGAGTGTGAAGGATTGAGTGAAAAGACTTTGATGATGCGTGGAATGTACCTGCTGCCCAAGCTGGACGAGGTGCATTTCTTGGATCATCTCCCTCTCTTAAGATCGGTGAAAGTTTAATTGCCGCATAAGTTCTCGTGTGGATATATGGCATGTCCACAAACTTGATTGGCATATCAATTCTTGCCTTTAGTAAGTTGTTTTCTACTTCTACTTCACGTGAAGCAACTGAGATAAGTTTAAACTTGTGCTTGTTCTCATTTGTTAAATCAATATCACCCTGTAGTGGCGCTAGGAAGTATACTTCTAGCTTAAGCTTTCCTTGGTAGAAAGGCTCAATTGGATTCATGTGGTGTACGTAGTTACCGTAGTTAACTTTTGGGTACATCTTAACAATGAATGACTTCTCAATTACTAGATCAAGGTTCTTGTTAAGGTGGAAACCGTTGTTATTGTCGTGTCCTAGGAAGCTGTAGTTAACTTCATCAACAAATAGCCTTGCTCTTTGGTTGTTATTATCTTTTTCACACTTTCCAGTTCTTGAAACCTCAGCAAAAATCCAACCGTTATTTGACCATGGGTAAAGACATAGTCCACGTGTTACTTTTGCATTTTGAAGTGTTTCATTTTGAACTTCAATTTCTAGGTTAAATGGAATACGACGAGTGTTTGTGTATCTTTCGTGCTCAAGGTAGAACTTGATTTCACCACAACCTGACTCATCTAATTGACCGTCAGTAATGTCATACATTTCAGTTACTGCATGCTCTTCACCGTTTTCTTGTTTTTCAAGGTTGATTAGTCTTGCTTTAACAAATTCGTTTGATAGTGAGCTACCATTTGCCTTAAGGTTTAAACATCCATTTACAACAACTTTTTGATCAATAATTAAATTATCATTTCTTGGATCAACTTGACCAAAACCTTTAGGAGTGATTTTAACGTTCTTAACATTGATGATCTCGTCTGCACTTAGACGGTTCTTGTTAAGAGAAGTTTTCATCACATAGTTATTTCTGTGAATAATGCTATTTGTATACTGATTCATCGACAGTTTTAGGTCGTATGAAATATTAGCACTTGTTGCAAGAGTTACTACTCTTTCACCCATTGGAAGGTAAGTGTTTGGAAGAGAGTAGTCCATAGTAATTGGCTCATCCCAAAAGATACAGCTATTGTCATCAGCAGTTCTTTCTACAGTTTGAAAGTTTTCACCAGATACGTAGAAAGTTTGGTACTGTAAGCTCTTTCCAAGTTTTGAACTTAGACATGCTTTTACATGAAACGTCTTACCATAAGCGATTCTTGACTTCATTGATGCCTTATCTTCTGTTACTCCTTCTACTGTGAAGCGTGAAACAGACACAAGAGCACTTTCATTTGCAGAAGCCTTAAGCTGTCTTGCAAGTTGCTGTCTTTCGTCGTTGGAAGTGTCACTTCCACAACTAACAAGCGTTGTTAGTGCAAGCATTGAGATGCTTAGGAGAGTGATGTTCTTCATGTTCTTACAAAATGTCATATTCTTTCCTTAGGGAGATTGTATAAACTTGTTCGTCACTGTAACCATCAATTAAGTACGCTGAGTCAAGGTTTCCAAGTACAGTGCGATTAATATAATTAAATTCTGTGCTAAATCCTTTTTGTGTTTCTAATTCAAATCCTACGGCATATCCTTTGTAGTCATTTGAAAAGATTCCACCACGGTAGAAAGCTGGAGCAGTATCTGCTTGGTTTTCAAATGCTAGGGCAGAAAGAGTAATTTTCTTGTCACCCATATTTGTTTTGAAATCTGCTCTGTATGAGTAACCAGTGTTCTTATCATCTGGAACTACTGATTCAGTGTTTTTAATATATGAGCCTGAAAGCTTAAGAGAGTTATCTCCTAAAGCAATTTCAATTCCTGCATTAGCAAAGATTCCTGTAAAGTCATAAAGGTATAGACTTTGATCAATTGGTGTACCGATGCTTACAGAGTTCCCCCAGTAGTAGTCTTTGTTAGCAAGATCACCTGAAAGTTTCTTGTAGCGGTAACTACCTACAGCACCACCAATGCGTAAAGCTTTTGTAAGGTAGCTAATGTCTGCTGACTCAGAGAAGAATTGTGGATCACCTGAATCATCAATATTAAAAGTTTCTCTTAAAATTGCATTTTGTGGCTTAGCTTGTGTTGCTTGAAGGCGAAGGTAGAAGTTTCCAACCTTAGTTGCAATCACTTCTCTTGCACCAATAAACGATGTTCCACCGTTAATGAATGGAGAGATATATTGACGCTTAGTTGAGTTATCAAGAGCACCTGCACTGATCTTTACAAAACTAAGTGGCCTTAAATCAAAATAACCATAGTCATATGTGAACTTTGGCTTGTAAGTTTTAACTCTTTCTGCTTCTTGTGAAGAAGAGTTACCTGATTGATAGCTAAAACCACCACTGAAGTTAAAGTCGATATTTTCAACAACCTCTGCTTCAAGCTCTAGGTTCATCTTTGTCTGATAAACACTTCCTTTATCAGTTCTTGAATCAAGAGCACCATAATCCGCCCCAAGCTCTAGCCCTACATTTTTGAATCCTGCTGTCTTTAGAGTAGAGCTAAGCCCTTCTGTAAAGATTTTTGCCGATTCGTTCTGTGCGAAAGCTTGTGCCTGGCTTAGTAAGGCCAGTAAAATTAAATGTTTAGTTACGTTTTTCGCTTTAATCATGTCATTCCTATTTGTTTTGATACTAGAATAGATGCATGAATGATGCCATGTGTAATGAAACAAGTTCACAGGTGTAAAAAGTTTAAACTGCTGAAATGTGGTGTAAGTATCGAAATTTAGTTTAGGAAGTTAGTGTTAACGAGCTGAACACTGTATAATAAATGAACAAACACTGATTTGTTATGTCTAAGAAGTAATTTGTAATTTATTGGAATTAGATAAGAGGAGAATGGTGCGAAAGGGCAGATTTGAACTGCCGACCTACGGGATATGAATCCGTCGCTCTAACCAACTGAGCTACATTCGCACATTTCGATTGATTAGGATATTAATGACTTGCGCCTCGTATGTCAATATTATAATTTATCAAAAAGTTAAATTTTGTGAAAATAATGGCAATGAATCTAAAACCTAAACAAAAAAAATCACATTCGCTTGAAGCTAAGATGATTTCTCATTTTAAGAAATTCAACGTTGATATGGGCCTTGATCTATCTCGACCTATGGCCGTTGCCTGTAGTGGTGGCGTTGATTCTATGGTTTTAGCGCATCTACTGGTTCAAGCAGGGGCCAAGAAACTTAGACTTCTACATATTGATCATGGCACAAGAAAAGAGATTGAAGACGAAGTTGAGCTGATATCAAGTTTTGCTAACAGACATGGCCTCGAATTTAAGACATATAAGGTTGAACACTTATCTTTAAAGACAAGGAATTTCGAATCTATTGCACGCCAAAAAAGGTATCAACTATTATTGTCCAATCTAGCAGCGGGAGAGTTACTTCTTACTGGTCATCATCTTGATGACTGCTTTGAATGGTCACTTATGCAGCAGTTTAAATCTTCGGCAAAGCAGATTGATTTAGGTATGCCGTATCGTAATGGCTATATTTATAGGCCACTTTTTGCATTCTCTAAGAAACAGATTCTCATGTATGCTAAATTGGCCAGGCTAGAGTGGCTTGAAGATGCCTCTAATAAAGACCTACGCTACGAACGCAACTTTATAAGAAGTCTTGTTGCAAATCAGATTGCTCCACGCTTTCCTGGACACCTTAAACACTATTGTAATCGCATGAATAAGCTGAAAATGATTAAAAAAGAGCTTAGTCGTGCACAAGACTTCAAGGTTATTCAGCGTCAGTGGGGGATCGTGATTTCATATAATGGTGAAATTAGTGAGGGCATTGAGCAGGCAATTCTTTCACAATCTCATTCATCAAAAGGGCGAACTCATTCACAGTTTGATAAGCTACGCTCTCTTGTAAAGTCTTCGAGTATTGGGCCATTAAGCTTTAGCGGTGGGCTACGAGTATTTAATTTTAAAAATCATTTGGCCGTGGTCAAGAAAGGTCATAAGATTAATTTTAGCATTAATCATTCGCAGATTCCTGAAGGCGTTCCATTTCTATCAAATAACACTAATACTAAGCATTCGCTTAAGATTTGTCCGATAGCTGATAGGGATGGGAACCTAAACAAGTTCTTTTCTGAAATTAGTCTTCCAGTTCATTATTCATGGCGTAAAAGCGGTAAAGTTTTAGTTTGGCTTTAAATTACTAGGCTTGACACTCACTAAAATGATACCATTTTAATAACTATAAGGTTACAATATAGCTTTATATTTTATTAAGAATTGTAATTAGTTAGTGAATATTTGATTAATAGTTAATTTGAAAATTAATTAAAAAGGATTTTAATGAAAGGACAAAACAAAACACTCCTCCTATGGATTATCTTAATCCTTATGTTTGCGGCCATCGCTAAAATTTCTTCTGAAAGCCGCCAGGCATACAAGCCTGTGACATACCCGGACTTTGTTAGTGCAATTAAAGGCAAACATGTTGATAAAGTTGTTCTAAAGGGTAAGGACAAGATCTTAGGAAAGTTTAAGGACGGCTATGAGAATGGAGCTTGGTTTGAAGCGACAGGAACGACAGGTGCCGAAACTTTTAAAATTTTAGAAACTCACGGAATCTATCCAGAGTACGAAGCGGAAGAGAAACAAAACGTTATCACAACTTTCTTGCTGCACTGGGGACCGATGATTTTCCTATTCCTCATTGTTATTTTCTTCCTTCGCCAACTTCAATCAGGTGGTGGCAAGGCAATGAGTTTTGGAAAGTCTAAAGCACGTATGCTTTCTCCACACGATAAGAAAGTTACATTTTCTGATGTATCAGGTGTAGAAGAAGCAAAAGAAGAACTAGAAGAGGTTGTAGACTTTCTTAAGGATCCAAAGAAATACACTAATCTTGGTGGTAAGATCCCTAAAGGTGTAATTCTTGTAGGTCCTCCTGGTACAGGTAAAACTCTTCTTGCAAGAGCTGTTGCTGGTGAAGCAGGTGTTCCATTCTTTTCTATTTCAGGTTCAGACTTCGTTGAAATGTTTGTCGGTGTTGGTGCATCTCGTGTACGTGACCTATTTGAACAAGGTAAGAAGAATGCTCCTTGTATTATCTTCATTGATGAGATCGATGCTGTTGGACGCCACCGTGGACACGGTATGGGTGGTGGACACGATGAGCGTGAACAAACACTAAACCAACTTCTTGTTGAAATGGATGGTTTTGAATCAAATGAAGGTGTTATTCTTATTGCGGCAACAAACAGAATTGACGTACTTGATAAGGCCCTTCTTAGACCTGGTCGTTTTGATAGACGTGTAACTGTTGGACCTCCAGATGTTCGCGGACGTCTTGGAATCCTAAAGGTTCATACAAAGAAAACTCCACTTGATACAGCTGTTGATCTTGAGGTAATTGCAAAGGGGACTCCTGGATTCACAGGTGCAGACCTTGCAAACCTTGTTAACGAAGCTGCTCTATTTGCTGCTCGTTACGGTAAGAAGGTTCTTCAAATGATCGATTTCGAACAAGCAAAAGATAAGGTTCTAATGGGGCCTGAAAGAAAGTCGATGGTACTTTCTGATCTAGAAAAGAAAGTAACTGCATACCACGAAGCAGGACACACTCTTGTTGGTATGAATCTTCCAAAGACTGATCCTATCCATAAGGTTTCTATTATGCCTCGTGGAGGAGCTTTAGGTGTGACGCAAACTCTTCCAAACGAAGACATGCACAACTTAACACTAGAGAAAGCTGAAAACTTCATTGCTTTCCTAATGGGTGGACGCGTTGCTGAAGAAATCGTTTTTAACGAAATCTCAAATGGTGCTTCAAATGATATCGAAAGAGCAACTCAACTTGCTTCTAGTATGGTTTGTTCATGGGGGATGAGTTCTAAAATGGGACCTCGTAACTTCCATCAACCAGGTAATTCTCCATTTGGTTCAACTGCACCAAGTGAAGGTGTAGGGTACTCTGAAGAGACAGCACGTGAAATCGATACAGAAATCACACGTTTCTTAGATGAGAACTATAAAGTTGCTAAAAAGATTTTAACTGATCACCGTGATGCACTTGATAGAATTGCTGAAGGACTAATTGTTTGGGAAACTCTTGATTCAAAACAAATTCAGTCTTTAATCGATGGTGAAGATATTGGTGTTCCTTTAGTTGAAGAGGTTAATAACCAACAAGCACCTTCTCAAAAAGCAGCAGGTGAGTCGACAATTTCTAAACCAATTGACGATCCAAAATTAGCATAATCTAAAATGACTAAAATATCTTTTTTAGGGGTAGTTAACACTACCCCTAATTCATTCTCTGATGGCCACTTAAATCTCGATCAAGACTATCAAATCAAACAATTAGAAAAGTTTAAAAACGCCAATTACGGTATCGATATTGGTGCTGAAAGTAGCGCTCCATTTAATGATCCTGTCTCCTTACAAGAAGAATGGGCCAGGCTTGATTCGTATTTGTTCCAGCACCTTAAGTATCTAAATGAATTTAAAACGATTTCAATTGATACCTATAAGCCTGAAACAATGAGGCTGTTCTTAGACAAGTATGCTAAAAAGTTTGAACGTATTATCTGGAATGATGTTTCTGGTGTTATCGACGATAAATGTATAAAACTTTTAAAGGATTATCCAACGATTGAGTACGTCCTTTGTCACACTCTCGTTCCTGGCCGCGATAAGACTCTTGAGCATATGAATTACTTGGATCCTAAGCTCAATGCTGACTCTCTAAAGACTTTTTTCAAGCAGGCAATGGATAAGCTTCAAAGCTCAGGCATAGCTTCTGAGCGAATCATTTTAGATCCTTGTTTTGGCTTTTCAAAAACCACAGATCAAAATCTAAATCTATTAGATGAATTACATGAGATTCAAACAATATCTAAGCGTTGGCTCATTGGCATTTCCAAGAAGTCTTTCTTGCGTCATCTTATTAGCTTAGAGCGCCCAGAGATTCGAGATGATAAACAGGCCTTACTGGCCGCGAGTGAAGGTCCGCACTGGATGTATCTTGGCCAGTTTGCACGTGATTTCAACGAGGTAGATGATCTTATTTTCCGTGTTCACGAGGTTGGAAAAATTACAAAAATTACGTAAATACTCGTGTTTATCAGCTTTTTGGCCTATATATATGAACATTATTTTATAAAGGGCCAAAATGAACAAATTAAAAGTATTATTTTCTATTACTTCACTTTTTATTTCATTCAATGCTTTTGCATATCTTACGCCAAGTATTTCAGATTTAATTGATAATATTGATAAGGCCATTTATGGTGATCTTGATATCGTTGATGTCAATGCAGGAACGTTAATGCATTCTCCTGTTGCAAAGATAAATGCTCACTCGAGTGCTATTGTTGTTAATCGTTGGAGTTTAAACGAAGTAATTAGCGGTAGGCTATTTTCTATAACCGGTTCTGATTTCACAAAGAATGCACGTCTTTGTGAGGGGGAAGAGAAGTTTCTTGACCAGAAAGCGTATGGAAAGTGTAGCGCTGTTCTTGTTGGGCCAAAGCAGGTTCTAACGGCCGCACATTGCATTCAAAATGTTCAAATCGCTTGTGATCGTAAAAGCTTTATCTTTGATGCACGTGAGGATCTTGGAAGTAGTAATGCAACTCAATACTTTGTGAAATCTCAGGTATATAACTGCAAGAAGATTCTTGCCTATAACCAAAGTCGCGATAAGACATTTGATTACGCACTAATTGAGCTAGATCGTACAGTTGAAGGTGGTAGAAAGCCTGTGGAAGTAGAAGAAACTAAACTTGAAGTTTCAGATGAAGTCTATATGATTGGTCATCCAAACGGTTTCTTATCAAAGTATTCTTATAATGGTTTTGTCAGAGATATTGATCCTTTATTTTATATCACTAATCTAGACGCTTTTGGTGGCAATAGCGGTGGGCCAGTATTTTCAAAAGAAAGTAATAAGATGGTTGGCCTTCTTATTCGTGGCCATGATGATTTTGAGTGGGATACTAAAGCTAAATGTAACCGCGTTGTTCACTGCCAAGAAGATGGTTGTGATGGGGAATACGTATTAAAAATCAATGCCATTATTGACGATATCGAAAAGGCCCGTAATAATTAAGAGATGAAATTAGGTCACATCGTTTTATTTAGCTCAAATGCTCATTTAACTTCCACTTTTTTAAGTGAAGTTTTTGATCTTGAAGTTGAAGGAGCGTCTGACTCAGTTGTTGTCTTTAACGATGAGTTACGATTTCTCGTGGTTGAACGTCCTAAACTTGCCCAAGTTGGTAATAATATCGTTTTTGATTTTGTTGTTGATAATTACGATGAGTTAATTGAGCTACAAAAGAAGGTTGAGTTTGTAAACTATCGACTAGAAAGCTCTGGTGAAAACCTTAATATTCTCTCTAATGAAAAGATACCTGAAATACTTGTGCATGAAGGTGTGCAATTCTTCTTTATAACTGATCCAGACAATCGTCGTTGGAAAGTTACCTTAATTGAGTCCAATTAAATCAAGCCTAATTTTTTTAAGCTAATTTAAATTTTATTTAAGTCACAATTCTGACACCTTTTTCTTCGCAATTTGGCCCTAGCGTGTGTCATTTTGACAGGTAAATGCTGGGATGTAGCTGATATCGTAAGATGAACAATTGGCACGGTTTGTGCTTAGTATATAGTAGTTGCCTCAGGCAGGATGCCACAGGCCTTTCTTTATATAAGATATATAAGATCAAAGAACTCAAGGATTGAGTATGCGACTTTTAGTACTTGCTTTGGCCGCCTTCAGTGCGGCCAATATTTCGGCCGATTTTATCATTAAATACAAAGATGGAAGTGTCGAAAAATCAAAAATTAATCCAAGCTCACAATTTTCTTCATTCGCTTTAAGTGACGACGTTGAATACGTGGAAGAAGATTTAAGGCTCTTTGCTAATGGTGGTGAGTACAACGACACTTACTATCCTAGTCAGTGGCACTTCACAAATTACCTCGACAATACTTTCTATCATGCACGAGAGTATGCAACTTCTGAAACAGATACGAGAGTTAATGTAGCAGTTATTGATACGGGGATAACAGACCATTTTGATCTAAATACAAATGTGGTAGGTGGTTATGATTTTATATCCGACTCTGATAATTCAAGAGATGGAGATGGCCGTGATGCAAATCCAAATGATGAAGGGGATTATGGCTCTGCTACTACTGCATGTAATTCTGGAACAAATGCATCAACGTGGCACGGTACACACGTAGCAGGAATTATTGGAGCAAGCTCTAATAATAGTTATGGTGTCGTTGGGGCCGCCAAAAACGTTAATTTAGTGCCACTTCGAGTTTTAGGAGCATGTGGTGGTCTTACTTCAGATATTGCTGATGCTCTGAGATGGGCCGCTGGCGGTAGTGTTTCCGGAGTCCCGGCCAATCCTTATCCTGCCCGTGTTGTAAATATGTCTTTAGGTGCACGTGGTAGTTGTAGTCGTTACATGCAAGAATCAATTGATTTTGCGCGCTCTAAAGGTGTTGTTGTTGTGGTTGCAACTGGAAATTCAAATGCAGACGCTTCTTTTTATACACCATCAAATTGCCGTGGAGTTTTAAGAGTTGGTGCCGTTGCAACAACACGTGCTCGCTCTTCCTATTCAAATTATGGCCGTATTGTCGATATTGCTGCTCCAGGGGATAGTATTTTATCGACTGTTAACAGTGGACAATCAACACAAGGAACAGCTGTCTTTTCAAGAATGAATGGAACTTCAATGGCCGCTGGCTTTATATCAGCAACTGCCGCAATGATCTTTCAAGCAAATCCTTCTTTATATCCAGATCAGGTTAGAGATATCATCACAAGAACAGCTGTTGATTATTATTGCGATCGCAGCTCTTGTGCAAAAGGTGCTGTCGATGCATACGAGGCAGTATCTCTAGCATTTTCGACAACTCCTAATGCAAGTTTCCGTTATAACGATCCCGTTCTAGTAGGTGGAACAGCTGCTTTAAACGATAGCTATAGTAGTGGTAAAAGTGGTGGAGGAGCCTGCGGAACGATTGAAGATGTTAATAATAGTGGCAGCGGTGGAAATATGCTAGCTGGACTTCTTTTGATTATGGCAATTGTCGTAGCTCATCGTATTAAACTTATGAGGCCTTAACGGGACTGCATTCGACTTCAATATTATTGTCGACTATTTTACAGCTATCAACTTTATAAATTTGAGCTCTCGAAGAGTGACCATCTAATTTAATAATGGCATTCCTTGGAATCTCTTCCTTTGTTAAAAGCTTTAAGTGTTTATGATCTTTTTCAACGACACGATAACCTTGAACAACATCACTTATTTCAAATACCTCTATAATATCTCGACCGAGTCTATTTTCATCATTGATTATTTTATTAATCTGGTTAATCACAACATCAAAGCCTTGTTGTTTGAGTACAAAGAGATCGATACCTTTGCGTGCGGCCTCCTCTATTACTTGGCTGTCATTTTCATTTGTTACTAAGATAAAACTCATTTCTTTATCAAGTAATGAAATCTCATCGTACAATTCAATTCCATCCATCTGTGGCATCATATAGTCGCAAATAATATAAAGCTTCTCTCCGCGATTAAGCTTAATTGTTTGTATATCTTCAATGGCCTTAAATGGATTAGTGTGAAAACGAACATGTGAGTTAAATGTGTTCTCGAGGCTAGTGGCAAGGAGCTTGGCAGTTTCGTAGCAGTCGTCAATAACCATGATATGCTTTTTCATAGGAACAGTATAATTGACTTAAGTGCTACCATAGGGATAAGTCGTCTAAATTTAGCTTAATTTAGATTAAGTAAGACGTTATTTAAACAGTCTGTAGGCCTATTAAGACCTACAGTGATACCTCTTGAATTTTGTAACCTTCACCGTAAACACTTCTGATGATAAAGTTAGAATTTTTGATCTTCTTTCTAATTGAACTTATATAAGTATCAATCATGCGATCGTTAACCTTATGATTATCAGGAGCGATATGATTGAGGATTTTCTCTCTCGCCAAAACATTTTGCTCATTTTTTAGAAGTAGATGAATTATTTTGAACTCTGAAGATGTAAAATGAATTCTTTCTCCACGTATTTTAACTTCTTGAGATGGGATATTAAGAGCAATGTCGCGGTAATTAATCACTTCAAGTGCATTCTCATTGTTAACAGACTTAAGAGTTGTGCTAATAATGCTTTTAACTTCTGAAGGCTCAAATGGTTTACTGATAAAGTTTATGCCACCAAGTTGATAACCAGTTACTCTTGTATTCACATTATTCTTTGAAGAAATGAAAACAATTGGTGTATCTTTAAGTTCATCATTCATTTTTAATTGCGAGCAAATTTCAAATCCAGATTCATTTTGTAATAGTATATCTAAGAGGATTAGGTCTGGCTTTTCTTGCCAGGCCGTCGCAATGGCCTCATCCTGATTACTTGCTTCAACGATATTATAATTACTTTCTAGTAGCGCCCTAAGCAGGTCTCTAATTTCTTGATCGTCATCGATTATTAATATTTTTTTCATGAATAACTCCTTTATATTCATGAATATAATGTATAAATATATCAAAAAATCTTCAGCTTAATTTAGGTAAACCTTATATAAAATTCTTAAACACTTGTTTTTAAATCTTCGTTATTTGCAAAGCTTTGAATATTATCAAAAATGAGCTTGGCCATATCAGAACGTGCAACATCATTTGCTGAACCAATATGTGGAAGAATGAAGATATTGGATAGTTCTCTTAAAGGAGAGTTACTACTTAGTGGCTCGTTACAAACAACGTCAAGACCTGCCTGTGCTTCTTCATTATTTTTAAAGAAGTCATACATTGCATTTTCATTTATAATTTCACCTCTTGCCGTATTAATTAGAATTAAATCTTTCTTCATTAATTTAAAGGCATCGTGACCTAAAAGCTCATGTGTTGACTGACTATATGGACAATGAATAGAGATGATATCACTTTCTTTTAAAAGTGTTTGAAGATCAACATAAGTTGCATTGCACTCATTTTCAATTTGATCTTTCTTGCTTGGGCCAGTGTAGAGAATCTCTTGGTTAAATGCGCCCTTACACATTTTTGCAAATTGAGTCCCGATTCTTCCTGCACCAATAATTCCATGTTTTAAATCAAATAAAGATTTTCCAATAAAGCCTGCTGGCTCCCATGTTTGCCATTCTTTATTAATTACATTTTGTCTTGCTGCTTCAATTTTTCGTGCACTACAAAGCATCAGTGCCATCGCAAGCTCTGCCGTGGCCTTTGTGAGAACATTGGGCGTGTTTGTGACAGCAATATTATTTTTTCTACAGTAATCAATATCTATATTATTAAAACCAACTGCATATTGAGAGATGAGTTTAAGTTTTGGAAGTTTTTCTAAAGTTTGTGCATCAAATTTATTGCTCAGCATTGAGATAATAACATCACATTCCTTTGCATTTTCGACTATGTCATCTTGAGTGATTGTTCCATGTTTTAAACGATCCCAAATTTTAACTGTATGGCCTTGTTCTTTTAAATCTTGGAATAGGGGACCTTTGATGACATCTGTCGCAAATATCGTTAAATGACGCATGACTTCCTCTGCTGTATTTGAGTTCTTTATACTATATAGTATTTGTTCTATGTAAGACGTTGTAAGCTATCTTCATTTTACATATGCAATCTACATTTTAAAATAGATAATAGAGCTTAAATTTAATCAAAATATATTTCATTGGAGGAAATTTTGAAAATATTAGCAAATATATTAGCAGTAGCACTTTTATCAAGTGCGACAAGTGCTGCAACAATCGCAATTATTGATTCTGGTACAGATATGATGCATGAGCAGATTGCTCCAAAAGCATGGATTAATGAACTAGAAATTCCTGGTAACGATCGGGATGAGGACCGTAATGGTTATCAAGATGATGTCTACGGTTGGAACTTTGCAGAAAGTAATAATCAAGTTATCGACTATAAGTACCTTGGTACTTTAAATGATGACATGGTTAAGTTCTTTGAGCTTCAAGAGAAGTCAATGAGAGGAACAATTACTGAAGAAGAGGTTACTTGGATAAGAACGATTGTAAAAGACGAAGACTTCATTAAGAGAATGACTGTGTATGGAAACTTTATGCACGGAACACACGTCGCTGGTATCTCTGCTGTAAAATCTGATGATGCTAAAATTCTTGCAGTTAAGCTTATTCCAACAGAGGTTAAGCTTCCTGGTCAAAAAATTGCTGTTAATTCATTCTTAGGTGGATTTGTTGAAAAACTAATTAAGGCAGGAATTGATCAACTTGCAAAAGCACAGACTTCAACATTTAACGAAATTGCTTATTATATCGCAGACCATGGAGCACGTGTTGCAAATGGCTCTTTTGGTACAGGTTACCCACAAGCAAAAATGATTGTTGAAACTGTAATGAAGACTTTTTCAAAGAAAGAACCAAATCCAGAAACGGTTGATATGTATGCGAAGTACTTTCTAAGTGCTCTTGTTAAAAACTCTCAATCAATGCTTCAGGCTGCTCCAAATACATTATTCGTTTTTGCAGCAGGTAATGATGGCCTTGATAATGATGTTTTCCCAACTTCACCAACAAATATTCAAGGTGATAATGAAATCTCTGTCGCTGCAACAATTGATTACGATCAACTAGCTCCATTTTCTAACTACGGTGCGAAGATGGTTGATGTTGCTGCTCCTGGTGTAGGAATTCTTTCTAGTGCTCCAGGAAATAAATACATTAAAGTATCAGGAACATCACAAGCAGCTCCATATGTTGCTGGTGTTGCAGGTAAGGTATTTGATATCAATCCTGAACTGACGCCGCTACAAGTAAAGAGAATTATTCTTGAAACAGTTGATGTAAAAGGCTTCCTTGCTGGAAAAGTAAAAACATCTGGTGTTGTGAACTCTGAGCGTGCACATCGTGCTGCTGTTTTATCTCTAACAGTTTCAGTTGATAATGCAATTGCATCAGCGAAAAATGAAGTTTTAGATATGGAGTCACCTCGTCTTGAAAAAGGTGTAAAGAAGCCTATTTATATTGAAGGCTCAATTCTTCCACTTCCATCTAACTTTGTTATGTCAAAGTAATTAATAAAAAAGGCCGCTTTAAGCGGCCTTTCTTCTTCTTATAATGTTTCTTTTAATTCTTGTATTGTTCCTCTTTTGGCCGTTCCAAAATCCGGAGTCTTTCCCTTTTGCTCAAGCTCTTTTTTCTTAAGTCCTTTCATGTAGACGACAAGACTTAATTGATTTTTACGAGTAGGGTCTTCTATTTGATTGATGAATGTTTGTACTAAATCAAAGCCATACATTGCAGGCTTGCCCATCACAAGGTTTACATCCCATTCAATTCCTTGCTTGTCTTCATTAGGATTTGTTTCATAAGAGTATTGAATAAGTTCCGTACAAACGAAACGAGAATACGAATTTCCATTGAATGAATAATCATACTTCTTTCCAATACTTTTAAATGTACGCTCTAGTGCAAGCGCCTTATCTTTCTTTGTTAGGTTAGGTCGAAGAATAACCAAATTATCCCAGGCCATTGATGGACCTAGTTCCATAAAAACAACACCTGGCTTGAGTCCTTCAAGTGTTACATATGGCCTACCCTGTTTTTCACTATCTTCATATTCTTTCATAGACTCAGGATATTTCTCTTTTAAATACGATATATAGTCCTGGCATTTCATGAATTCGCTAACGCACCTTTTTGCAAAAACTTCATTTGTTTCTATATCGTCTTTAAAGTAATTATTAAATTTAGAATACTTTCCAATAAACATTAGGCCATGGGTCCAGTTACCTTTAAATACAAGATTAGATAACTTTCCATATCGTTGGATTGCACCAACGTCTCCTGGTTCAAATTCTGCCTCAGAAATTTTCTTGAGCTCATCGACTTTTATTGCATGCTTAATAGGCAGGGCAATATAGCTAAAACTTTTTAAAATAAATTCTTTAATATTGTAGAAAATTGTATAGCGGCCAGCATTCCAACTTGTTTCTCTAAGTAAGCTTTTAAATGAAGTTAGCTCTTGGCGAGATTCTTCAATATCATTTTCAATATCTTCAACAAGAAGCTTTAGGCCCTTATCGTTACCTGCAAGCTTTAACACTTCATCGTTGAGATTGTGAAAATCTGTGATTGTCGCAGCTTTAATGTATCTCAGTTGATAGCGATTATATGGAGCTGAGATATGATTTCTGCCTGTCTGATTATTTACACGATTGGAGTCGCTTAATTGACGTTTTGTTTCTTTGAAATCTGCTTCAAAATGTTTCGACTCGTAATTTATATCTTCAAAGTCATCTGAAAAGACTGAGATAAAGTTTTCACCTGACATCATCATGTAGTTCATAAGTGACAGCATTGCTTTGTACTTGGAAGTACGAATTCTTATAAGCTCTAGTGCCTTGGCGTTATTTTTCTTTCTTATATGATGAGTGATTTTTTCTACTGCTTCATCATGTACATGTAGTAAGTAGTCGAGTTGTTCGTAGGCCGCTATTAATTCAAGTCTCTCGTGGTAGCGAACAATATAACGTGGAGTAAAAGTCGTTTGATAGGCAATGTCTTTTGTCTCATAAACGAAGTCCATCAAAGCAGCTTGAAGCTGCTTATCATATGAGGCCGCAGACTTTTGAAAGTCTAAACTATTATATTCTTTTGCCTTAATTGTTAAAGGCAGTGACGAGGCAATTAGTAGCGATATAAATAGAGTTTTCATTCTCTCTTTATAGCAAATTTATTTGAATAGCAGCTTTGGCCTGTAAAGCTTACAGACCAAGTATTAATAGGTTAGTCACTTACCATTCGTGATGACATTGTGGCGGTAAAGCCCATTAATCCAGTTACTTACATCACTTTTGTAGTTATTTGAGAACCTGCGATCACTTAGGCCTCCTGGTAAGACTGTGTAGACGTCTGCTTGATTGTGGTCAGTAACCATTTTCCATGAAGGTACAAAAGAAGTCGTCCTACCATGGGCCTCATAGACTGCCCCTTGGGTAATGGTCGATCGGTTGCCTGGTATTTCAACATTATCAATATCAAAGCCTAGGAAAGCAGGGAGTTTTCCATCAAATAAAATATGCTTCATCTTATAACGATTCTTATCTCCCCAGCGCATATTCTTTGGTGCTTGGAGTTGACTTTTTTCTAGTGCTTTTTGAATATAGTGTTCTTTTTCTTTTTTATCTTTAAACCAAATATGGTCAATATCATTTGTTAGGAAAATACGATCAAATAAACCGTAGAAGTCAGCGATAATTGACGTTTCATCCATACAATAAGTTGTGACTTGTTCTCCTAGAAGGTGATCACTAAAGAAGTCTTTAAGTAGGGTGCGATAGAAATCTTCAAATAAAGTTGCTTCACAATTGTCGACATCATAGTTGCGCTTCCAATTTATTAGGCGTTGGCCTATCTCATTCTTTTCAAAGACTGAATGAAAAACGTTAATATAAAGATCTGCTTGTCTTGAGAATGTGTCAGATTGCATCTTTTTAAACATTTCAACGTTATGATCTTTGTTGCCAATCAATAGCTCTTCAATTCTATCTTTTCGATAAGATGCCATCGGCGCATTGATGGCCGTTGGGAATTGCTCATGCTGAATTCGATTATTAGCAGTTGCAATTATTTTAATATCAGGGTTTTTGTAATGATATAGCTGATTGCCTTCATGATAACCTTGCCAGATATTTTGCTTAAAATAACCTTCAACAGGGTATAGGCCAGAATGGGCCCTCTTTGGAAGTACTCCAGATTGATGGTAACCAATATTTCCGCTTGAATCTGATAATAGCCAATTACAGCTAATGGCCACATTAGAAACACATGCGAATAAATCATCGACATTTTTTGCGTAGAGAAGATCTATGATGGCCTTTAGTGTTTTTGCGCCACCTCTTTTTCGACATGACCACGCCATCGATAAGTAGTGTCCATCAGTTATGCTCTCTAGCTCACTATTGACTTCAAGAAAGCCAGCATGAGTTTCACGCATATATATTTCAACATCTTCTTTCTTCTTTCTTTTAATGAGATCTCTTCTTATTTTGAAATCAAATAGGTTTGATTCAAAACGATACTTATTGTCACGGACCTCTTCAATGAAGTGATCTACCATATCCATGAAGCCGTATGTGAAAGAAAAGGCCGTATCATCACTTCTTCCCATAACAAATCCTGGTACACCAGGCATAGAAATACCAAAAAAGTTACCAACATTTTTTATGTTGGCCTTCATTTCATACCAAATTGCAGGAAGTCGATTACATTCTAAATGCGGGTCACAGGCATGTATTGCATGTCCCTGCATATTTGAAACCCAGTTATTTGAAGCTTGAATCTTTGGAATGTTTTTTAAAAATTTATAACTTTCAGGAATAAGTGGATTGTAGATTCTAACTTTATTAACAAGATTAACTTCACTATCTGTAATTGTATCAAGAGCACCTTTGGCCAGTGACTTAATTCTTTCGACCTGTGTTTGTTGATCGTTTTTGTCGTCTAATTTTTGCGCGTTCTGTAGTAATTGAATAATTAATTTCTCTAGATCCTGTTGCCCTTGGGCTAGTCCTAGAAAGCTCATTGCTTTAATTGTTAGGATTGTATCACTTATTGTCCACGCACTTGGTTTGTGGCCAAGAATTTTGAATTCAAAGGGATAAGCTTCGTGAATGGCCTTATTTATCCCATCTACATAGTGTGTTAATAAGCTATTTGTTTCTTCATCAATATTTTGTACTTCTTCTTTAGCATAGTGATTAATACCCAACTCACGCATATACTTATCAATTGCAAAAGTTTCCTCACTATCTTTAATGCACTCACACAAACGACCTTGTGCGATTAGACGCAACATCTCCATTTGCATTAAACGATCTTTGCCGTGATAGTAACCTTGAGCGAAGAGAAAAGAGTTGACGCTCTCGCATGAAATCTGTCTAGTGACATTATCTAAAACATCTGAGGTATAATCTAAATTAGGTTTTTCCATATATTAATAATGACACGTTTAGCGTTTCCTAAAAAGGAATTTTTTAGGATATAATATGTAAAATTACATTCAAGGATTATTTTATGACGACAATTGATCAAGGCGTAGATCACTCGAAGATTCCAGATTTAGAACACAGAAATTTTAGAAATGATGACTTTTGGAAACAAATTCCTGCTTGGGAAAATGTTACTAGAGGTGAGTTCTCAGATCATATGTGGCAACTTAAGAATTCGATTCGAAAAATTGACCAAGTTAAAAAAGTTCTTGGTGATAAAATTTCAGATGAGTTTTTTGAAGAACTAAAGCAAGGTCAACATATAACTCCAATGAATATTCGTATCACTCCATATGTATTTGCATTAATTGATTGGGATGACCCTGTAAACTGTCCTTTAAGAAAGCAATTCCTTCCTATTGGATCTCAATTCCTAGAAGATCACCCTATGCATATGGCCGACTCTTTAAGTGAAGATGTCGACTCACCAGTTCCAATGCTTACTCACCGCTATCCAGATAAGGTACTTTTTCTACCTCTAACAATTTGTCCAGTTTACTGTGCTTATTGTACACGCTCTCGTGTTATTGGTGGCTCTACTGAGACTGTTGAAAAAGAATCATATGGTGCAAATCAGAAGCATTGGGATAATGTATTTGCATACCTTGCAGCTCACCCAAAAGTTGAGGATGTTGTTATCTCTGGAGGGGATGCATTCATGCTTAACCCTAAGCAGATTCAATACATTGGTGAAAACTTATTAAAGATCCCTCATATTCGTCGTATTCGTTATGCTACGAAAGGGATTGCAATTTTTCCACAAAAGATCTTAACAGATGATGCGTGGATGGAAGCGCTTATTAAGGTTAATAACCTTGCCAAGGGTTTTGGAAAACAAATGATGATTCATACTCACTTTTCTTCTCCACTTGAAATTACGAAATGGTCTCAAATGGCCATGGAACGTCTTTTTAGCGAAGGCATCCTTGTTCGTAACCAGGCCGTACTTCAAGAGGGCGTAAATAATCATGTTGATACGATGGTTCTATTAACTCGTAAGCTTGGTTATATGAATATTCAGCCGTATTATGTTTATATGCACGATATGGTACCTGGTTGTGAGCACTTCAGAACAACTCTTGCTGAAGGTGAAGAGCTAGAAAAGGCCGTTCGTGGTACGACTGCTGGTTTCAATACTCCTACTTTTGTATGTGACCTTCCTGGAGGTGGTGGAAAACGCCATGTTGCTTCTTATGAGTACTATGATCAAGAAAATGGAATCTCTGTTTGGCGAGCACCTTATGTTAAGCCAGATAAGTTATTCACTTATTTTGATCCGATTCATAAATTAGCACCAGATGCTAGGGATCGATGGAAAGATGCGGCCACTCGTAAGGCCATGATTGACGAAGCAATCGCTAAAGTTAAGTAAAAGCTAAGTAAAAGCTAAGTATCTAATATTACACTTGTGTGTGGCATTAAGTTGGCACACGCAAGTTATTGATTTTCCGAATTTTGTACCTAAAATTAAACATTTATATTCTGCTTGAGTAAATTACTCATTATTCCGATAAAATATATATAAATTTAATCTTAAGGGAATTAAGAGGGAAATATGTTTCGTCTCATAATATTATTAACATTCACTACCTTGTTCAACTTTCATACCTATGCTTCAAATGATATGGCCAAGCTTGCTACTGAAGAAGCGAAAAAGCTTGAGACAATTGTTGGCAAGGGAAAAGAAATCGATAAGAAAGCTTTAAAAGCTTATATGAAAGAAAACCTTGATGGCACTAGTGATGAATATATTCAATTTCTCATTGATAAAGTAAAGAAAAAGCCCGTAAACACTCGTGCTAGAGAATTATCTCTTCTAATTTATACAGAAGCAAAATTTATTCCAAAAGGTGGCCCATGTTATTCACCAACTAATCAATGTGTGAAAGGTACAGTATGTGGACTTCCTCTTTATTCAAATTCAAAACATGTTTATGAGAAGTGTCTGGTTTCAAAAAAAGAAAATCAAGCTTGTTCTCCTTTAGAAGACTTTTGTGAGTCTGGCTCATGCAAGAAGATGAAGCGTCTAACAAATATTAATACATGTAGTATTGAAAAAGACTCTTGTTCAAAAGATAGCGAATGTTGTTCAAATTCATGTGATAAGACTCGAAAAGTATGTCGTGCAAATTATAAGTGCTCAAGTTGTTTCAGTGTTGGTCAACGACCTGATAAAGGCGGTGAGTGTTGTGAGTCTCTATTTAAAAACTCAAATGGAGTTTGTGCTCCAATTCTACCAACATTCTCAAAGCTGATGAATTTATTAATTCCTAGTGCCCATGCCTTTGGCAATGCAGGTGATTCATCAGAGATTCAATCTAAGGTCTCTACTCTTAAGTCAAAATTGAGTGCTTTACTATCAAATAATCAGGTCACAAGCACTAGAGCTAGTACATATATGGCAACTGTTGATAGTGAGTACAATTCATGTTTATCAAAACCTGAAAGAGTATATGATAATGATGCTCCAACTCGTTACCCTCGTAAGGAATGTTTTGAGCAACTATACGTTGGTGTCTCAACAGAGTACTCTCATCAACAACAAGTTGCTGCAAAAACAAGTGAGGCCACTAAATTACTAGATCACTTTAAAGAAGAGACGCAGGCAAATCCAAAGCATCCTCAAAACTCAAGTGATGCCTTTAATAAATTTGCGGCCCCATATCAAAATGCTATTGTTTCTTGTGCCAATAAGGGTGCTCCTCTCGGTTCAGACCATAGCACTCGTATGAAACTTGTTAATCAATGTATTGATAACGCTAAGATTACTATTAATGATGGAGTCGTAGAGGCAAATTATATTTCAATGATGACAGGGAAGGAGACAACTGACCCTGACTACACTCTTTATAATGGACATCAAAATGCTTCACCTCTATTTGAAGATGTTTACGTCTCAGATATGAAGTCTTGTCGTGTAAATCTATTTGGTGACTTTTTATCTGCTCAGTCAAATGACTACTTTGATGTTATGATGATGATGTATGCAATGGACTATACTACTGGTGGTAAGGACGAAGGTGACTTCTTTCATATTAAGTCTCAGTACAATACATATCGTCCTGCTAGTGGAAGTTATACTGGAACAGACAACCAACCGTATAATTGGAATATTCAAACGAATTCAATGCGTGGATTTAATTTTTCTCGCTTCGATCCCTCTATCGTAGGACGTGGTAAACCGCTGTGGGATGAATTTGATTACACTGTGGGTGAAGAGGCCTTAAAAGAGATCACAAATTATATTGAAGATTTACCAAAGAATGAAAAGAAAATATTCCTTCACTTATTCTATAACGGAAAGCTTACACCAGAAGCACGTAATAATATTGTAAATTACTACATGAAAGACGATGCAAAGTTTCTTGAAACTTTTGATGGCAATGATCCTAAGTCTGGTGCTGGACGCTATAATATTCGCGATGTGGTTCGTTTTGAGGCCATTAAGTATAAGCACTCTCAATTTAAGCTCTATTCTGTTTTAAAGAAAAGATCTCTTGAGATGATGTGTCGTTGTGTTGATACTGTAGGGCCGATGAGTCCAGAAGACTGGCTTCAGCCAGATGTTGAGGCCAATTACCTTGCTAATTGTAATGGGTTAGGAAAGTATGACACTTACGTTTTAAATAATGAAAAAGAAGTTTGTGATGAGACTGGTGGAAACTGTAAGAAGGTTTCTGATAAAGACTATATGCAAACAATCACAGAAAAAGAAAAGCAAGGTGTTGAGGCCCTTGGTGGTGAGTCCGCTGTTGAAGAAAACTCTCTAGGAAATGCTGTTGTTAAAAATGATGGATATTCTCTTAGAGATAGAGAACAAGACTATTTTGTGCAAACCCTAGATCAAGTAACTGCTTGTATTGGAAGTGGTGAGTGTACAAAATCTTCTCGTTACGGAGAGTTTGTTCAAAATGGTAAGGTTACTTTTACAGATGCAAGAAAAGAGACAGCAAAGGGCCATGGTATGGACTTTACTCTCTTTTTACGTGATATGGCCCTGATGAAGATTAAGGCCATTGAAGATGCAACTCTACAAAATATTAGCGCTGGTACGGCCCTTTTTGAATACACTGTGCAGTGGCTTAAGGAATACAATTGGAATTACATCAAATACAATGGAAAGAGGTACACTCTTGGTAAGAAGTGTCTCTATCCTGTATGTTGGATTATGAAGTTAATGAAGTTCTTTGGACTCCATAAGAATAGTCTTATTGGAAATCTCGTAAATATCACAACAGGTGGGATACTATTTGGTAGTGACTACGATGTTGATCTTGACCCTGAAAGAGGGCCAGAAAATATTTGTGGACCAAGAACCAGCTCGACTTGGAAGATTGCACGCGTTCCAGTCGGCCGAAAATACAAGATTAAATGTATGAGTTTTCACTCCCAGAATAATGATGTCTGTAATAAGGAACTTGCTGCAGGTGCTTGTACGAGAAATACTTATGCTAAAAAAGAGGGAAGTGTTGCACTTAAACTACTAGATCCGTTCTTGCCGGATATGTCGAGCCTGTATTCGACAAATTATACTTCACGCACAAAGATTCCATTTAATGCTGGAAAGAATGATATCCACAATTACTATGTGTTTAATGATCGAATTACAAATTTCTATCGTGACCATGCAAGAGGCTATTTCTTATCGACTCTTGTATCAGAAGATAATGGCGATGAAAAAGAAACTGAAGACCGTAGAAGAATGGCCGATGAATTTGCCCAATATGCTTATCGTTACCATTTTTATGCACCAAAGGTGAGTCGTCTTGACTACTATATAACACCTGGTCTTATTCCGTACTTTGAAATGTTAATTGCAAAACTTAATAATTTCATGGGACAAACACTAGCAAACCTTTCTGGAACGGCAGCATATGCTTTAAAAATGCATAATTACTATCATACTGTTAACGACGGTATTAATGCTTCCACTAATGTTGAGCGCAAGCAAACACACCGTGGTATTCCAGATGTTCAATTAAATAATGGATTTGGCCAGTTTACAAATTGGTTAGGTGGTTTTAGTACTGCAGGCGTTAAATTTGCTGATGCACTTAAGGGTGAAAAAACTCTAGATTCGACAGTTAGTGGAAAACTTCAAACAGGTGGAAATTCAACTAACTCAGCTATTTCTCGTTTAAGTAATGGAATTAGAAAGCAGCTTGATCGCAATGCTAAGAGACGTAAAGATACACAACTAATGAAAGACACCCTTGCAAAACGTGGTAAGAGTGGTGAATTTGCTTCTCTTCAAAGAATTGCAGATAAAAGAAGTGCTGAGCATAACTCAAACCTTTCTTCACTTACAGATTCTTTCCTTAATTCAACTCTAGGAAGTTCAGCGGCATCTCGTATTAAAAATCGTATGGCCAATCAGGGCCGTGGTGATGGAAGTCTATCTGGTGAAGGTTATACTCAAGGGGAAATCAATCCAGATGCACTCTCTTCAAACTCTAAGAACGCACGCGCAGCAAAAGGATATGGAGCTGGAAGTGGTGGCGATGGCCTAAATGGTTCAGGTGGCGCTGGTACGGATGGTATCGGAGCTGATGGATCAATTGCTGCAATTTCATTTGATAACCTTGATGAGACTGACGGACTTTTTGATATGGATGATGGTGCGATGGTTATGCTTGGTGATCAAAAGATGACTGCAGGCCAACTTAAAAATTATATTTCAAACATTAAAGATAAGCGCCAGCGCCAAAACCTTTTTCAAAGAGATGATAAGGAGTGGGAGCGTGAAGGTGTAACCCTATTTGAACTGATTTCTCAACGCTATCAAGAATCTGCATTTCCAAAAATGCTCAAATAAAAAAGGCCGCGATAAGCGGCCTTCTTTTTTAATCTTTCAGTATTATGATCCTGCAATCATTAAATCTTTGAAAAGAATTTTTGGTGTAAAGAATGAGTGGTCACTCGATTCTTCAAGCTTGTCACCAATTAGCTCAATTTCACTTAGCATTTTAAAGAAGTTACCACTAACTGTTACATCTTTAAAATAACCTTCAATTTCACCGTTATTCCATACACGCCCACTTACACCTAGTGAGAATTCACCACTAATTGGTCTAATCCCACTGTGAAGGCCCTGAGCTGTTAGGATTTCGACATAACGTCTAGAATTAAATTCGTCTTTTGTATTTGTACCAGCTTCAATGATGAAGTTTGAAGTCGTTGCTCCTAGTGCAGACTTCGCTCCACGAGTGGCACAGAAGTTATTGGCAAGACCTAGCTCTTTTGCTGTGGCACTATTGTGTAGAAACTGGGCAAGTTTACCATTTTCTAAAAGAGTATTTACTTGTTTCTTTTTTCCCTCTCCATCAAATGGACAAACACTATAACCACCAACGTAGAAAGGGTCGTCTTTAAATGTTAGGCGAGAGTCAGCAACTAATTCTCCTAGCTTGTCACGCCATGGATTTGACTTATCGATGGCCGCACGTGCACTAAATAGAAGCATAAAGCTTGAAAGGATACTATCGAATAGATCGATTTCAAAATTTACGTCATAATCACCAGTTTTGATTTGTTTGGCATCAATAAAGTTATTAGCTACCTCTAGTGAAGTATTGATTACTTTATCGTAGTCAAGATTTCTGAAGTCTCTCTTTGTATCTGCAAAGTAGTGCATAGCATTTTTATCGCCTTTTTTTATAAGAGCTGACGTGTATGCTGTATAGGCCTTTGATTGGTGAGTACAAAGAACTCCTTTTGAGTTTCCAATTGCAAAGTTTGAAACACCTTCAGCGATTCCATTATAAGGAGCACTTTGGCAGTTTTCGTCACGACGTCTTACTTCTGCTTCTAAATAAAGTGATTTTTCAATCATCTCATTTGCATCAGGTGCATGATCGACGTTAACACTAGGGTTGGCATCATCTAGTGTGATACCTTCTTCAATCATTTGATACTCATCAATTTTAGAAAACTTAGAGTTTTGAGAAGCGTTGTAAAGAGTCGTGCGAATGGCCTCATCACTTAGGTCTTCTGTAAAACTAAGGCCTACTCTTTGATCCTTAATAACACGTACACCAAGTGCACCAGTGTTAGACTTCTTGTATTCACTTAATTCACCTTGTTCGGCCTTAAGTGAAAATGACTCAGATCCTGAGATGATAACGTCAACGTTATCGATTCCCATATCCTTTGCCATATTAAGGGTGCGGTTAATATAGTCTTTTTGTAGCTCTGTTTTATTCTTACTCATTATTTACCTCCACCCACAAGAATTTCATCAACTTTAAGGGCAGGTTGTCCAACTGTTGTGTTTACTCCACCTGAAATTGAACCACAAACACCGGCCGCAAAATCAAGGTTATCTGAAACCATTGATATTTGCTTTAAAGCATCTGGGCCTGTTCCAATTAGAGTGGCCCCTTTTACAGGATCTCCAATTTTTCCATTCTTAATTTCGTAACCTTCGATAACAGAGAAGTTAAATTCACCTGTACCAGGACTTACTGATCCACCACCCATTTGAGCACAGTAGATACCGTGATCAATTGAAGCGATCATATCTTCAAACTTATCCTTACCTGCTTCAATATAAGTATTTCTCATACGTGAAGTTGGTGCATATTTATAGTTTTCACGACGTCCAGAACCAGTACGCTCAAAACCAGTCTTCATTGAACCCATCTTATCAACCATAAAGCTTGTAAGCTTACCGTCTTTAATAAGTTGAGTCTTTTGTGTCTTCATTCCTTCATCATCGATATTGATTGAACCCCAGTAGTTTTGATTAGTACCATCATCAACGGCACTAACTACACTAGAGGCAATCATTTGATCCATCTTATCCCAGAAAACAGAAGCTTTTTTAGCAACTGAAGTAGTTTCTAGTAAGTGACCACAAGCTTCGTGGAAGATAACGCCACCAAAACCATTATCAATTACTACTGGCATTTTTCCGGCCGGGCATGGCTTTGCCTTAAGCTTAGTTAAAACTTCTTTTGCCAGTTTTTCCGAAATATACTTAGGGTCTTGACCTTGAATGAACTCCCACCCAAGCATCGCACCTGGTGAATAACCAGCACTATCTTGAATCGTTCCGTCAGATGCAATACAAGACGCTCTAAGGCGTACATAGTTTCTCTCATCTGTGACGTGAAGTCCTTCAGAGTTGAAAATTTCAACCTCTTGGAAGCGTTGACTTGTTCCAATTGGAACTTGTGTGATCTTATCTGTTGTCCCACGAGTCAGGCGATCAATTTCAAGTAGAAGTGGAATTTTTTGATCAAGAGAAATATTGTTTTTAAGTCCAGTTTGAACAAAGTGATTTTGAATTGGTTTCTCAAAATTAAAATTTGTTGCAGTAACGAGAGGATCACGAAGATCTTTTGCACTTAAAGATGAAACAATATCGAGTAGTTCTTCTTTATTTGTTGAATTTGTATAACCGTAGAGAACTTTTGTTCCATAAAATAAACGGATACCAATTCCGAAGTTAATTCCGTTTTCAATATTTTCAACATTCGAACTCTTAATGCTGATTGATTCAAACGTTTGGCGATCGACAAAAATTTCTGCAAAGTCAGCGCCGCGAAGAAGTGCGTAGTCGATAACTTCCTTTGCAATTGTACTATCTAACATCATTGTGTTTCCTCCAAAATATTAGAATATCTTAACAAAGAATGGGGGTGATTAAAAGGCAACAAGCGTTTTTGAGTTGAATTTAAGCTGCTTCTGGTTCGTTTTTTTCCTGATCCTTAAGCTTTTGCTGAACACGTTTCACGCTTGGGCTGTGACGCTCTGAACGATCTGTGGAACGGCGAGTTGTTAAACTTGTGATACTAACGAGTAGGTCATTATGACGAGTTGTGATTTCATCAAATTGATCTTTATCAAGCCTATAAAGCTCACAATAACCAATGGCGCGAACATTAGCGTTTCGCTTGGTGTCGTGTAAAAGAGCACTCTCTCCAAAGAACTGGCCTTCGTGAAGAGTTGCAACAACATTTCCATCACTCAGGATAACCTCAACACTTCCGTGACCAATAAGGTACATTTCGTGTCCAGTTTCACCAATATTGATTATTGTTTGGCCTGGGCCATAGTATTTTTGCTCAAGGGCCGCGGCCACTTCTTTTAAGCAACTTGAACTTAGTGTTTTAAAGATAGGTAGATTACGAATAAGTTTTATATTCATATAAACTGTAAGCTCTCCTTGAAGTGCTTGAGGCAGTTCATTAATAATCTTATTATCATTTTCAGTTAATCTTTTTGTGACAAGGTGATTGTAGTAACTATAAACATTTTGCTGAAGACGTTCAGGAACGTTGTAATGCTTCATAAAACTAACTAGATCATGCATTTTTTCACGGTTTTGCTGCTTATAGCGCTCACCATCTTGGACCATCTTGTTGACTGTACCAATAACAAAACCGTAGACACCAACGCCTAAGATCATAATAACCATGGTAAAGAGACGTCCTTCATTAGTTGTTGGCGTAATATCTCCATACCCAATCGTTGTCAGTGTCGTTACTGTCCAATACATGGCAGTGATATAGTGAGTTGCACGATCTTGTACAAGAGACTGGTCAATAGGAGTGATCATAATCCAGCACAGACTAATCCAGTGTACAGCAACCATAAAGAGTGTAAGTACAGCTGTAAATTTAATCATCTTAGGAACAAAGGCCAGATTTGAAACCATCTCAAAGAGACGTGCAATTCGCACTAGGCGAAAGAGCCTAAAATAAGTAAAGGCATGAAAACCAAATGCGTAACTTAAAATATCATAGGGTATAGAGGCGATTAAATCGATCCCTATTAGTGCATACCACTTATTCTTATGGGCCTTAGACGTAAAACTCATATTCTGCGATCTCTTCTTACGAATTCTAATAATCAAGTCACAAACAAATAGTGAGGATACTGCAAAGTCACAAAAGAGTTGCCACTGTTGAATTTTAGTTTGAAAGATAAATGAAAACGGCGCTTCGATGGCCGTAAAGATAACTGCTGCAAAAATGATCGCATTCCATAAAATTTCTTTTCTTGTAATGTGTTTATTGTTGATCATTTTGCTCTTTTTAAATGAAAATCGTTAACAGTTCCTTATTAAATAGTCGGTTATTTATTATATTTCTTTAGGCCTTTCTGGTTTATTACTTTGAATTGTTAATTTTTTGTAAACAATAATTCGTCTTATTGACCAAATTTACGATTAATCTCTATCATATTGAGAATATTATTTTTTAGGAGTTAATCTAAAATGCTAAGAATTGGTTTATTTTTACTTACAAACATACTGGTCGTTGCCACAATCGGTATCGTTCTTAATTTACTTGGTATCCGCGGCTATATGACTGAAGCGGGGATGAATTATAATTCCCTGATCATCATCTGTGCTGTTTGGGGACTTGGTGGGTCTTTTATATCTTTGGCCCTTTCTAAATTCATGGCAAAAATGGCCTATCGCATGACTGAGATCTCTCCAAATGATCCTAATTATGGATGGGTTGCTCAAGCAGTTCATCAATATGCGCGCGCTAGTGGAATTAAGAACCCTGAAGTTTATATTTATAACTCAAATGAAGTAAATGCTTTTGCTACAGGGCCAAGCCGTAATAATTCAATGGTTGCGGTTTCTGCAGGTCTGCTTCATACAATGAGCCGTGATGAGGCAGAAGGTGTAATTGGCCACGAAGTCGCTCACATTGCAAATGGTGATATGGTGACAATGGCACTTGTTCAAGGTGTGGTAAACGCTTTTGTCATGATCTTATCGCGAATTGGGGCCATGGTTATCTCAAATGCACTTCGCTCTGATGACGAAGAGGGACCAGGACTTGGGCCTTTTGCCCATATGGCGCTTGTCTTTGTTCTCGATATTATTTTTGGCCTACTTGCAATGCCTATTACAATGTGGTTTTCACGCTTTCGTGAATATAGAGCAGATGCAGGAAGCGCGAAATTAGCTGGCCGTGAGAAAATGGTTGCAGCTCTTCAAAAACTTCAGCAGAGTACAAAAATGGTTGATAACTCAGATCCAAATCTTACAGCTTTTAAGATTTCGAGTGGGCCATCTTTTGCTGAGCTTTTTAGCTCTCACCCAAGCCTTGATAAGCGTATTCGCGCACTACAGACAGGCCTTTAAGATTCCTTTAACGTAAAATTCGTAAAAGCTTCTAATATACTCATGCCCCTTTTCACATTTGAACTTGGGGCATGATTAATGACAATACCATCACATGGTGCAATGATAGGGGAGATAACCTCTTCTAAGCTTTCAAGTTTATCAAAGTGATAGACACTCATGATCTTTTCACCCTTCTTAAACTTTTCTCCAGGAGCTTTGTGATACTCAATAAAGCCTGCACTTGGTGAAAAGAAGCCCTTGTAATTCTTTAATTCGCAGAAGTATTGTGTATTCTCTTTTGTGTTGATTTGGTCAGAAGCAATAACACCTCTCTTTACAAGGTAATTGTAAATATTGATCGCATCTATTTGGCCGGCCTTAGAATCTATAACTTCCTCACTGCCTAACTCTAGTGTGTAGGATTCAAAAGCATTTTGACTTTGATGAACCTCATGAAACTTTACCCATGGAAAAAAGCACGCCTCATCCATTGCTCCTCCAAACTCAGGAGGTATAACGAGATGGAAAGGGAAATTAAAGTCGGCCATTTTCTCTTTAAGATAATCTGGCCCGTAGATATAGCGACAACCTACACCTGCTGTGTGAAGATCGAGGACTATATCCGCATCACTTGCTAATTCTTGAAGAGTAATAAAGAGCTGCTTATTTTCATCGATACCATAGGCCTTGTGGTAACTTCTATATTCAGAAAATTTATTTTTAAGAAGTTCCTTATAAGCCTGCTTATTTTCACAGGCCTTAATTTCTTCTTCACTTATGAATCCTTGTCCCTCTTTTTGAGCAAAGAGGTTTAGATACATTCGATTCCAATTATCTCCTGTAATCGGGTTAAAGCGTCCATAAGTATATGTTCCCATCTTTACTGATGTCGCATATGGGTTTGCATTAGGAATCATCCTAATTCTTGCATGTATCTCTTCGTCTTCTAAAAGGTTTAAGAGTTTGAATATTGCCATATTCCCTTGTAGCTCAGCTCCATGAACATTTGCTTGGATATAGATTGTTGGCACATTCTCATCAATTTTATCAGGTATTAAATCGTAGATATGAATTTGGTACTGGGCGTGGTTTGTTTCATCAATTGCAATTGTGCTTTTTTCTAGTTTCCAATTAGACATACTCAACTCCCTAGTGCCTCATTTATAAGTCACTAAATTTTCGAAATTTGACAGATAACCATCTAATTATACATGAAAACCCGTAAGTTGTTTGAATTAATCAAAATTTAAATAATAATTAAGTAATTTCTGATGGCCAGACGATAAGGTAGCGATGATAAAAATAAGTCGACTTTTATATTCAGCTTTTCTAGTTCTAGCAGTAGTTCTATCAACAACTGCAAGTGCTAAGGTAGGTCAACGTATTTATACGCTTGATTTAACTAAACCAGAGTATAAGAACTTTATCACGCTTCAGTACTATCATAATTCAATTGTTGATTTTCATGAAAAAATTGAAAATGCAAGAAAGTATAAAAATCGTTATACATTCCAATTCTTAATTGAAGAAGCATACGCCGCTTCAAGTGAGTGCTTCCTTGCGGGACACAAGTCTACACTAGTAAATGGTAAGTGTCAGATCCCAAAAAGTATCTCATGTGAGACCAGTTTCTTTGGTAATAAAATTTTAAAGCTTAGATGTAATCCTCTACTATTTGGCCCAGGTCAAGATGGGCGTGGCGCTTGTGTTAATGCTCGTCAAAAGGGAAGTAGTAGCTCTAACTTTGGTACAAGCGCATGTAAGAATTCTGCAAGCGAATATACCACTCCTCAAATTGTGAAAGAATTATTAGACGATGAAAAGAAGATGCAGGCCTTTGATGATCTTGCTTCACAAGTTGAAGAGTTTTGTCGTGATAATATGGCCGATGCTTCTTGTTTAGAACAAAAAGATAGAATTGCTAAGATTAAAGAAAGTGTTGCTAAGGCAAAAGAGAATCAAGAAGGTATTGAAAAGGGTGTTGGCCTAGGGCTTTCTAAAGGCGTCGGTATCCTTTCACGTTGTGAAAAAGATTACCGTGCACAAGCTGAAGATAATACTCTTGGAACTTTCTTTATGAGTTCAAGAAATATTGGTGATACTCTTGTTCAAGTTGCTTGTAGTAATGACCAAGTAGTACAAAGTGTGAGTAGTTCTGAATTAAATACTCTTTCTGAGGATTTTGGACGAATTAAGAGACACTCTTCTATTAAATCTCTTCTAGATGATAGTTTAAAAATTGGAAGTGAACTTTCAATGAAGAATTATATTCTTCATAAACTTAAGTCTGATGGTGCTAGTGAGAATAATCTTGATCGTGCAATTGATAAAATTTTAAAGGAATCTCCAAGTTTCGCACAGGAGCCTTTTTTAGGTATTCTAAATAGTGCAAAAGATGAATTTAAAAAGGCCATCGCTGATGGAAAAATCAAAAAGACTAATAAGGGAGAGTTAAGATCAAAAGTTAATGATCTACTTGATGGAATCAATAATCAATGTGATAAAATTAAGACAAAATTTCCATGTGTAACTTCATCTCAGGTAGGAAACTACTACATGGGTGATACACCATATTGTACAACTGTAAGAAGTTCTCGAGCGTATAAAGACTTTATCGCGACGCAACAGAATAATTATGTTTCTAATTTAATGAGTTTTTCTAATGAAAATCCTGATTTTAGAAAGTATTACGCAACAAATGAATTTCGTTCGAAATTTCATGCACCATCAAATGACTTTGCAAAGGACTGTGCGGAGAAAACTTCTTTATTTGGGACAAGTAAGCCAGCAAGTGCAATTTCTACAAGTGATTTTGCAGATCTAGATAAGACTGTAAGTGAAAATATGCTTGAAGACTTAGAAGATCTTGAAGACAAGATTCCATCTTCGTCAAAAGATATTAACGATATGGATGACGATTTAAAGGATCTACTAAAGTATAGGCCATATCTTGTTGCGCAAGCATTCAAGAACAATCGTGCAATTCCAGGCCTCCAAGATATGCAAGCATCATTCCTATGCAGTCAGATGCGCGATATTTATGCCAATGATGAAACTTGGAAGCTAGCAAATATCACAATGGCCGGGGCAGGGATGGCACTATCTGGCGCCCTTGTCATGACAGGAATCGGAAGCCCAGTGGGGATTGCACTTGCTTCAGCGAGTTCTGCACTAATTGTTGGTGAGGCGGCCGTAGGTGTAAGAGAAATTAATGATGCTAATAAACAGCTTGATACAACTGATACAAAACACTCTCTTGGCCTTTCTTCAACTGAAGAAAATATTGAGGCCATTGCAGCTGCTGAGTCTCAAAAACTTAGTGGTCAGATTGCCGTTGGTTTATCACTTGTTAGTGTTGCAACCGATGGTGTAGCTGTAGCAAGATATGGTGCTGATGCCCTGAGTGCAACAAGAGCTGGCCGAAGTGCAGGTTCTACGACTGGTGCAGCTGTCGCTAAAACAGCTAAAGGTACACAGGTCGCGACAACAGCGACAAATGTATCTCCTGCACCAATTGGAATCTTAAATACTAAAACATTGCTGAACGCACCAAAGTCTCAATCTGTTATAGCACTACCTCCACCTAAGGTTCTTGGACTTCCGGCACCAACGACGACGAGTAAGGCCGTTGCTGTTGTTGATGATCAGTCACAAGTTCCAGCGATGCTAAGAAGACTTGAAAACCAATCTGGTGGTAAATTAACTAATGCAAGATTCTTATCTGATAAGGTTATTCCAGAGGTGAGAAGCTATATTAATGGATTTGATGAAGCCGCTAACCCAAATGTTGTTTTCTATACGCGTTTAGGAAAGCGTATGGAAACATTAAAAGAAGGAAAACTACTTGAGGATGGAAGTGGTCTAATTATCAATAAAGGTTCTGATAATTATCAGGCCATCATTGATTCAGGACTAGGAACAGTAACTGATAAGGGTGTTGTCCTTAAGTTTGGTATTGATATTGATAATATTAAAATTCTTTCTGATGCTAAGACTGCTCAAGGCCAGGCAATGAGAGCAGAGAGACACTTTGTTTTTAAAGAAACTCAGCTTCCGCAAATGAATGGAGCTGTTCGTAGTCTTGATGATGTTAAGGATAGAATCTATGATTTTTCTGGTTTAAGTGACCTTCAAAAGGCCACGACTTACCAAAATATTGAAAGTAAAATTACTCGAGGCGAGCGCCTAAGTGATATGGACTTACTTGCTTTGGCCTATCGTAAAGATGTTGCTAAAGGTGGTGAGCAAAGAGCACAGGGGATTCTTGACCTTGTTACATCAAGAGATCCATCTATCATTGATAAGTTAATTAGTGGCCCAAGTGCTGCTTCAACTGCTCGTCGTGAAGTCCTAAGACAGGCGGTAAGCTCAGGTAAGCCTACGACGCCGCAAATAGCATCAACTACCTCAAATGCTCTTATTACGAGACCAGCTCGCGCTCCACATGGGACTCCGCAAGGAGCAATTGCTGGTGAGAAGGCCCTCGGACTTCCTGCTCCGACTCAAGCTAGTCTTCCTGTTCCAACAAGTCCGGGAAGCCTTATAAAGGAAACAGGACAACGTATTGTTGATAAGGCCAGACAATTGGCCCATACAATTGCCAGAACAGATGATAAGATAGAGTTAATTAAGGCCGCTAATAAAAAAGCAAGTGATGCAAAGACAGCTAGTGACACTAAGACAGCTGTTAATGATGGAATTACAATTGAAGGTGAGTTTACAGATATTACGAATCAGGTAAATGC
Source organism: Halobacteriovorax sp. DA5 (assembly GCF_002903145.1). Lineage (NCBI taxonomy): Bacteria > Pseudomonadati > Bdellovibrionota > Bacteriovoracia > Bacteriovoracales > Halobacteriovoraceae > Halobacteriovorax > Halobacteriovorax sp. DA5. The sequence goes on from NZ_PPDJ01000002.1 coordinate 316,986, forward strand.
ACCTAGATTAACTTCTGGTTCTAATGGATCAGTGAGACCTGGATTACTTGCAAACCCAGGTGTTAGACTGGCCGGTGTTCATGCTGCTCAAGGCTCAAGTGCGATTGAAGCGACTATTGCTACAGTAGTTGAGGAATATTTAGGTGGCGGTGAGGATACTCAGCACGAGCTAGATATTAATGAGCCAGATCCACCAGCAGCAACAGAGCCTACTGATGAAGCTCAACCTGAACCTCCAGCAGCACCGGCAAGTACAGATGCAGATATTAATATTGATTTCAATGGTTCGAAACCTGCTATTTCTGTAACTTTTGAAGCGACAAAGGTTAGTGCTTGTAAGCTTAAAAAGACATATTTTGAAGAAGATGAAGATGGTAATCGCAAAGAGAAAGTTAGCACACTTAATTCTTCACTAGAGAATGGTAAAGAATATGAGTTATCGTCTTATGACTATGCCTATATTGTCTCTGTTGAGTGTAAGGCCACAGAAGGTGACTTTAAATTAGTTACAACTGAAAACTTCAGTGATCCAAAACTATTTATTACAGGGTTAAATGAAGGTAAGGCAGAGTATGTCGTAAATGAGTGTGATGGCGAAAGTTGTGCTTCTGAAAGCTCTAATGGCCCAGGTAGAGGAGTTCCAAGACTTACTCCTGCGCAGCTTAGACAAATGGCCCCGCCTAATATTCAACTGGAAAATATTCCAATTTTAAATACTTTATAATTTGGTAGATTATTCAACCCAATCGGCACTTGTTTTAATTGTTCTGGGAATCATAACGTCTCCTTTGTATGAAACAACTTCCGCCGGTAGATTGTGACAAAGAAAAAATGGCATACTCTCAGTAAAGCCATAAGCGCCACATTGAGTGAAAACTAGCCAATCTCCGTAGTCACAATCTTGTGGTAATTCAAAGACCCCAAGCTTGTCCAGAGATGTGCACAAAGGACCGTGAACGTGAAATTCCTTAGTTTCTTTGGCCTTTTTATCTTCATTTAAAACACGGCAAGGAAAGGCCTGATCCGTAAGGGCCGGTCGTGCGATATGATTGATTCCGCCGTCAAGTACAAGAATCTCTTGGCCACGTACATTTTTTCGATCAATGACTTGGCTTAAATATAACCCGCATTCACCAACGGCAAAGCGTCCTAGTTCCATCCAAATTTTCTTAAGATTATGCTTCGCTTTCAAGCGCATAAGGGCAGCATTAATATCTTTAAAATCTATTCGCGCGTCTTGATTTTGATATGGAATACCAAGGCCACCACCAAGATCAATGACCTCTGGTGTGATATTCATCTTGCTAGCAAGAGTATTGATGCGCTCACAGGTTTTATCCCAAACCTCTTCAAGTCTTTTGGGATCAAGAATATTTCCCCATTGAAAAACATGAAAGCCAATGGCCTCTATATTTTCGTATTCATTTAAATCGATTGATGACCACGTGTCCTCATCAAGTCCAAAGGCCGTAATTTCATCTCCACCAAGAACAGACTTTTCTTGAGTATCCCATTCAAGTTGTACCCTTAAAAGGGCACGGGCCTTAATCCCTAGCTCCTTAGCTTGTTCATTTAACCACTTTAGTTGATAGATACTTTCAACAACGACACAGTTAATTTCATGCTCGAGTAGAGTTCTAATATAGCCACGAGACTTACTTGGGCCAGTAGAGATAATGTCACAAGACTTCACACCACTGGCCACAACTTGGGTAAGCTCTCCCTTGGAAGCAACATCGACGCCGATTCCAAGGTTTCTGATAAGTTTTAAAATCGAAGACAGGGGATTGGCCTTACAAGCATAGTAAAGCTTTATACTTTCATCCTTATTGTCTGTGATATAGCGCAGATGCTCTTCAAGGGCATCTAAATCATAGAAATAAAATGATGAATCTAATCTCTTTGTTAACTTCGTTAAAACTTTTTCCATTAAAAATTTGCCTTATCTTAAAAATGCTTCTAGCTCAAGTGAGGCATCTGATTTTTCATCACGGTATTTAACAATCATGGCACAGTTCATTGAAAGGCCCATATCTCTTGCCCATGAAAGCTTCTCGTTAACAGGTCTTGTTCCTGGAACGACAATTGCGCCTTCTGGAATTGGCTCACCTGGTTCAAGTCTTCTTTCATTAACACAATCATATACCGGAACACCTTTTGATAAGATAACCCCTGGAGCAATAACAGCGCGTTTTAAAACTTGAATTCCTTCAACGATAACTGCACCGGCACCGATAAAAGCATCATCTTCAATGATTACAGGAGCAAGGCCAATTGGCTCAAGAACGCCACCAATTTGTACTCCTGCACTTAGGTGAACATTTTTACCAATCTGTGCACATGAGCCGACAAGAGCGTGAGAATCGACCATTGTTCCTTCATCAACATAAGCTCCGATATTTATATATGCAGGAGGCATGATAATAACACCACTAGAAACATACGCTCCACGACGTACACTTGATCCACCTGGAACCATACGAACACCACGGTCTACACTAAATTTTTGTGCTGGAATATTGTGTTTGTCGACAAAGCCTGGCCAGCCAAATTCAGATTGTTCAACATTTTTTCCAGCTTTAAAAACCTCAAGGATCATTTGTTTTACTTCAGTGTTCGCAACCCACTTACCATCAACTTTAGAAGCTGATCTTAAAGTTCCACTCTCAAGTCCTAAAAGGATTTCATCTACAGTCATTGTCATTATGCTTTTCTCCATTCATTAATTTTCTTATTTGCATTTAAAACATTAGCTTCTAATTTCATATCTTTGATTGAAAGTGGCGGTCGAAGACTTGCATCTTTAATTTGCCCATTCTCTTTCATAAGCCATTTTGCAGGAACTGGATTTGAAGCAACAAACATTGCGTTGCTCGATTCGACCCACATTTTAGTTTCTTCTTCACTTAATTCGCCACCTAAGCAAGCAACCGTGTATGCATGAGTTTGGGCCGGCCATGGATTTGAAGCGACTGAAACGAGACCTTTGGCACCTAGAGGTGCAAATTCTGGAAGCATTCCATCATCACCACTATAGACTCGACCTAACTCACCAGCTGCTTCGACATATTTTGCAAATTTCTCAGGGCTTCCACTTGCTTCTTTAATTGCCCAAAATTGCTTATGCTTATTAAGGCGTTTTACGGCCTCAAATGAGAGCTCAATTCCAGCACGAGAAGGAACATTGTAAAGCATTACAGGTTTGTTTGAAACATCCATTAGGGCCTTAAACCATTCATACTGTCCTTCGGCTCCTGGCTTTGCATATAAAGGAGTAACCATCAAATAAGCATCGATTGCTAGGCCATCAAGGTATGATACCCATTCACATGTTTCAGTTAAGTTGATACCGCCAACCCCACACATTAATGGAACTTTTAAACCAAGATCAATAACGAAGTTTAGAATATTTTTTCTTTCTTCAAGATTTAGATTTAAGGCCTCACCTGTAGAGCCTAAGATTAGAATCCCATTTCCTGCTTTTTCTTGTTCTCTTAAAATAGACTCAAGTGAGTCCAGATCAATCGTTAAATCAGCGTTAAGGGGAGTGATTACTGCCGTCCAAAGGGGCGTTGAATTTATATAGTCGTGATTTGCCATTTATATAGCTCCTTAAATTAGTTTCTTTCTTAGCTATTTCTAATTACTTGTAATGCAATATCGCTAAAGTCGTGTAAACCAGGCGCAAGATTACTTACGCGTTCACAGGCCCAAAGAGCACCTGCTGCAAAAATTTTTCGATCCTTAGCTTCGTGTTTAATTGTAATATATTCATTCGGAGTATCAATCTTTAATTCATGAATTCCAATAACATCTCCAATGCGCTCACTTGTAATAGTTGAGTCTTTTTCTAACCATTCTTGCCATGAAAGGGCAGTGCCACTTGGAGCGTCCAATTTTTTTGTATGATGAACTTCATGGATTTCATATTTTAGATCACTGGCAGGAAAGAGTGCTTGGGCCTTGGCCGCAATACGGATCATTTCTTTTGCTAGATTCATCCCAAGACTAAAGTTAGTTGCTTTAATCCATGGTGACTTAATTTGACTAATTAATTGCGCAGTCCAAGTGAAACCAGTAGAACCAGTTACTACGCAGATTCCTGACTCGCTTAATAATTCGAAATAGTGCTCTAAAAATACATCACCATTCAAAAAAGAGAGGACTATATCAAATCTATTAAGATCATCTTTTTTTAAAGGATTTTTTGAATCAAAAACTTCTAATTGAATATGTGAATATTCTGGTGATTCACAAAGCTCAATTACTTTTGAGCCAGTTTTTCCTTTTCCTAAAAGTGCAATTTTCATTAAATGAATTCCTTATGTAATCTTTGAATCGTTTGATCAGCATCATTCTTACCTACTAAGAAACAAAAATTATGCTTACTTGCACCCAAGCAAATCATACGAACATTAATTCCTTCAACAGCATTAAAAATTCGTGCTGCTAAATTTGGTGTGTGATTGATTTCATTTCCAATTAGACTTACTAATGTTAAGTCCTTTTCCACTTTTACGCTACAAAGCTCAGATAAACGATCAATAATCTTCTTATTTAATAAAGCACTATCATCTAAAGTCAGTGCGACTGAAATCTCTGATGTCGTAATGGAATCAATACTGACTTTAAATTCATTAAAGATCTTAAAAATTTCAAATAGAAATCCGTGTGCTTGAAGCATTTTAGGTGTTGATAATGTGACAAGGCTTTGTTCACGTCTTAGCGCCATCGCACGAATTAGTGGCGCTGACTCAGTATCATTCTTAATCCACGTTCCAGGCTCATTTGGCTCATAGCTTGATCCAACAAAGACCTTAATCCCAGCACGTAATGCCGGAGTTAAGGTCGTTGGATGAAGTATTTTTGCACCAAAAGTTGCCAACTCGGCCGCTTCAGAAAACGTTATTTCATTAAGAAGCTTTGCTTCTTTCACTATTCTTGGATCTGTTGTGGCAATACCAGCAACATCTGTCCAGATCTGTAATGTGTCAGCACCCATGGCCTCAGCAACAAGGGCCGCTGAATAATCAGAACCACCACGACCTAAAGTTGTCGTAAGCCCATCACTCGTTGCACCAATGAATCCTTGCGATACATAGACAATATCGCCATATTTTGCATTCACAAGAAACTGGTCAGCACGAGCTTTTGTCGCTTCAATATCCGGAGCTGCCTTTGTAAAATTATCATCCGTTACAAGAACTTGTCTGATATCGAATAATTCAACTTTCTTATTTGATGCTAACTGTTCATTGATGCGTGCTAGAACTTCACTGAAGACAAGGGAAGAAAGTCGCTCACCAAGGCTTACAAGTGAATCATAGGCGCGATCCGAACACTCTCTTAGCAGTAGCATTCCTTTGGCAATCATCGTTACTTCAGATAGAAGTACTGTTACATCATCTTTTAAACTTTCAGAAGCCTGCATTTCTTGAAGGATTTGGCGGTGCTTGTCTTCGATTTCATGAATAAGCTCATTAACTCGTTCTTCGTCACCAGCAGGTGCCTTTTTAGAAATTTCGACAAGTAGGTTTGTGACACCATAGACAGCTGAGACAACGACCATATTAGCGCCTTTATTAACACTAATTTGAGCACTACGAGTCATGGCCTCGAGATTTGCCATCGACGAGCCACCAAATTTCGCTACAATAACTTCATTTGTTTGAGTTGACATAAGTCTCCAAAGTAAAAACGTTTAAAGTTTTAAAATTAAGTTAATTGTATGTAGGAGAATAAAGAAATGCAAAAAAACATCTAGCCAAAAGATTAAGCTAACATTTGCATTTGAAGCTCTCCACATAACTAAATCCTAATTTCGTTAATTAAAATTTACTATATGACAGTCCTAAGGCTTCTCCCTTAGTAACCAATAAGATAAGTTGCACACTCTGATCTTATTTCGGCAATGAACCCATTGTGTTGACTGATAACGGACTAATATAGTTGTGCATCCTTATCAACACGCTCTGAACACTGCGCCTCTTCAATTGAAATTTATTGTAGTGGATAGACACATTGATGTCTATACTTTTATAATTTTAGGCGTAATTATATGAAAAGGCCTTTGCCTGTGGAGATCAAAATGAAAAAAGTTGGAATTATTGGTTGGCGTGGAATGGTAGGATCTGTTCTTTTAGAGAGAATGGAAAGCGAAGGTGACTTTGCTAAGATCGATCCCTACTTCTTTTCAACTTCTCAAGCAGGACAAAGTGGTCCACTTATTTACAATGCGACTCATACTTTAAAAGATGCAAATAATATTTCAGAACTTGCAGATATGGATATCATCATTTCTTGCCAAGGTGGAGACTACACAAAGCAAGTGCGCCCAGAGCTTGAAAAAGTTAATTGGCCAGGATTTTGGATTGATGCTGCTTCAGCAAAGAGAATGGATGATGATTCTTTAATTATTCTTGATCCAGTAAATCGCGACATTATTGATAAGGCCCTGAATGATGGGATTAAAAATTTCGTAGGTGGTAACTGTACAGTAAGTCTAATGCTTATGGGAATTGGTAGCCTTTTTCAAGAAGGTCTTGTTGAGTGGATGAGTACAATGTCTTATCAAGCGGCTTCTGGTGGTGGTGCTCGTCATATGAAAGAACTTTTAACACAGATGGGAGTTATCGGAAATATGGCAACGCCATTGATGGATGGACCGATTCTACAACTTGATCAAGATATCTCAAATCTTTTGAAAAGTAATGAGCTTGATAGTGACTGCTTTGGTGTTCCATTAGCGCTAAATCTAATCCCTTGGATTGATAGCGCTGTTGAAGATGGCCAAACACGTGAAGAATGGAAAGCATTTAGTGAAACAAATAAAATTTTAGGTCGTACACAAAACCCTATACCAATTGATGGAACGTGTGTAAGAGTTGGAGCTCTTCGCTCACACTCTCAAGCATTAACTGTAAAATTAAATAAGTCTGTTGATCTTAAAACGATTGAAGAGATGATTAAAAACTTTTCTGAATACACTGAGTTTGTTGAAAATACACCTGAAGCAACACGTGAAAAACTAAATCCACGCTATGTTTCAGGAACTCTTAAAACAACAGTAGGACGTGTACGTAAGATGAAAATGGGTGATGATTACTTGAATATTTTTACAAGTGGTGATCAACTTCTTTGGGGAGCAGCAGAACCATTAAGAAGAATGCTTAATATCGTGCTATAGTAATTATATGGAATTAGATTTTGATAAATTAGTTAATGATTTTTATGAAAATGGTTTTTGCATTGTTGAAGGCCTTTTTGACTATAAAGAAATAAAACGCATCAAACGCTCATTTGATAACCTTTATGAGGCGTCACAAACGATCAATGAGACGCAAATGCTAAAGCTTGCTCAATTTGTTTTTGATAAGAGCGCTCTTAATCGCATTGTCTGGTGTGGTGGATATGATGAGCACTTACTTGATATTGGTGCTGATAAAAGAATTTTAAATATTGTTAGTAAGATTCTAGAATCAAATGAAATGGTTCAACTCATTAATCAGGCCCACTTCAAGTTACCAGGACAAATTGTAGAGTTTAAGTGGCATCAAGATAGTGAACACCGTCGCTACGGCACTGAACTCTGGGAAGATGTTGATGGGCGAGGAAGTTATGTACAAACTGTAATGGCCATTGATGATATGAATTCTTTAAATGGACCACTTAAGTTTATTCCTAAGTCACACTTACAAGGTCATCTTAATTACAAAGAAGATCCAAGTATTATCGACGAATTGCTAGATAAGCTTCCGTCTATCGACTTACAGCTTAAAGCTGGAGATGTTGCCTTCTTTGGCCCGTATACTTTTCACTCGTCATCTCTTAATAAAACAGATTCACCAAGAAGAGTTCTCATCAACGGATATGCACAGCCGGGAGCTAATAAGAGAGAGTATCCAGGTGCTGGATACGGCAGACATTTGACTCTTTAAATATTTAACTTTAATTCACGATTCTTAAGTCCATTGCTATTTTCCTTGCGCTATATTGTGACTAAGCACACAATAAAACAAGGAAATAGCTATGAGCAAATCAAGTTATAAGAAGTATCTTCTTCCTAGCTTAGGGGTGACTCTTGCCATTACATGGATTTTCACCGTTACCTATCTTATTCAATCTAATACACCTGAGAGTTCTCAAACACATTTAACGCGATCAGAACTTGATAAGATTTATTATGGGCAATCAACAGAAGCAGAGCGCTCGATTGCATCAGTTCCAGTTAAAGATGATCCGTTATTAAAAGAGGCTTATTCCTTAGGACTAAATGCTTACCTCTGGGGATCAACTCTTGTAAGAATGGAGAATATTGCTCGTACATATACTGATGTCGTCCAAAAACAATCTGAGACAAGTTATCGCGCACCCTTAAATGAATTTGGTCACTCAAGACGCTTACCTGGCCCTACTGATACTGATATGCCAACGGCCAATCAAGACACTCTTTATTCCAGCGCAATTTTGGACCTTAATCAATCAGCGATAGTCCTATCGACACCTGAAGTAAAAGATCGATACTATGTTATTGATGTTTTCGATATGTGGCACAACCTTATCAAATATGTTGGAACTAGGCAGACAGGTACGAGTGCTCAAAAGTATTTAATCGTCCCACCAAACTCTAAAGAAATGTACCAGAAGCAAAAAGGAGTGGAAGGTCTAACAATTATTGAATCTCCAACTTCTAAGGTTTGGTTATGGGGAAGAACCCAGATACTGAAGTCAGATGATATGGAAAAAGAATTAAATGATGTACACAAAATCCAAGACCAATACAAACTAACAGAATTAGATGAATATCTTGGTAAGAAAAATCGTGTCCGCATTTATCCTCTGTCAAAACGTGTTGGAAGTGATAGTGACCCTTTACGTTTTTTTGAAGAATTAGGAGAGTATTTAAAAACTAATCCTGTTAGTGAAAAGGAGAAGGCATTATTTGGGCAATTTAAGAAAATTGGTCTAACTAAAGAAGGATTTAAAAAAGAGATGCTCTCTCAGCAAGTACAAGATGTTCTAATACAAGCTTTAAATGATGGGCCCCAAGTGGTTGCTGCGCAAATAAGAAATCCAGCAAATACAAAATTCATTAATGGATGGAGCTATGTCTTTGATCTAGATAATTTTGGTGATGACTATGCTTTAAGATCAATGGTCTCTCATCCGTACCTAGGCGGGCAAGGGGCCAAGGAAGCTCTATACCCTTTGGCCGAAGTAGACTCTAAAGGAAATAAGCTAAGCGGTTCTAAGATGTATCGTATTCGTTTTGATCGTGAGCCAAAGGTTGGAGCATTTTGGTCTGTCACTGTTTACGATAGTGTAAGTAAAATGCTTATCGAAAATGATCTCAAACGCTACTCATTAAACAATAGTAGTAATTTAACAAAGAATTCTGATGGTAGTTTTGAGCTATACTTTTCTAACCAAGTTCCAAAAGATGAAAAGAAGAAAGCGAACTGGCTGGCCACACCGAAAGGAAACTTCTACGTTATTATGCGTTTATATATTCCGTCTCAAGAGATTTTAGACTTAAAGTGGAAGGTTCCAGGGATCGAGCAAATTGAGCCGAAGGTAATTTCAATGAAATAGGTGAAAATGTGGCAAAAAATGATTTTTCCAAATTTCGAAATATAATTCTCTCAGTCATGGCCGTCATTTTATGGGTGGCCATGATTTCATATCTTTATATTGAGCATGAAAATCGTAGCCGTGTTCCTGCTTCAATGAAAGATAATGACTCAAAACAAAGACCTCATCGTCTCTATCGCAATTAGCTGACTTAGTTTTTGACACCTATGTAGATTTTTTTGAAGACAATGAAAATAGGGCCATGCTTTTGCTATATTTTAGCTATGCGATTCCTATTACTTCTCATTCTTTTTTCAATTTTCAGTGTGAATTATTCATATTCTCAGGACTATGGACTTCTTGATGTAAAAGGATCAATTTATTCAAAAAGAAATGTCGACAATTATTTAAGGCCATTTCAAACAGATGGCTGCTCATCGATCTCCCCACAAGGTACTTTTAATGCTCCTAAATTATGGCAACATTGCTGTATTGAACACGATATAAGCTATTGGATGGGTGGCCCATTAATGGATAAAATTAAGGCCGATGAAGATTTAAAAAGCTGTGTATCTGATGTATTTTCAAGTATTTTTGGCAAGGCGATGCAAGTTGCTGTCTATATTGGTGGGAACCCAACTTTTCATACAGGTTATGCTTGGGGCTATGGTTGGAATCATATTCGAGGCTATCATGAATTATCGAGTTCTGATCGCTACGAGATTTCTAAAAAAATGCCACAAGATCCTTTAAATCAAGAAATCGTCGAGCTAGGTTTTGATAAAGAAACAATTCCTTTAAAGAATGACAATATCTGCTTAGAAGAAATTAATGACTTTCTTGAGAAACGCATTAAAGCAAAAGTCGATATTAAAGTTATCGAAGATATTGATACATTCTTTTCGAAAGGATTCTTCATTGAAGCAAATAACTGTAAAGGTACCTTAAGAGCAATTATGAGACATGGTGTTGATCATAATGACTGTCGAGATATTCCTTATGAAAACAAATGGGAAAGAACGGTTCGTTCACTTGAGGCAACTGGAGAGTGTGCTGAGATTTATGGAACCCAGCACTCTTTAAGAAATTAATAGTATCGAATTATGCTTTCTTAACAATATACTTTGCGAAATACTCATCTAATTTATGCTTAACTTTTGGTGCCAACCAAATTGTCGCAACCATATTTGGAATGGCCATTAGAGCAAAACCAATATCCATCGCATTTACCATATCATCAGGTGCCGAGATCGCTCCCATAAGAACCGTTGATGAATAGAAAAGTGCAAAAGTTAATCTTGCCCCAAGAATGGGGATACCCCCAAAAAGAAAATCCCAACATTTCTCACAATAGTTTGATGCACCTATTACTGTTGAAAGTGAAAAGAGAATGATTGAAAGTCCTAGTAAATGTGATCCTGCAACTCCAAAGTTTTTAACAAAGGCCATTTGAGTCATTAGAACTCCATTGGACTCTTGAAGCTCTTGTGGTGTCAGAGAACTTAGAATTACAATTGAAGTCATCGTACATACAATGATTGTATCAATAAAAGGGCCAATCATCGCAACAAGACCTTCCGCAACGGGCTCACTTGTCTTAGCATTTCCGTGGGCCATTGGAGCAGAGCCGACACCTGCCTCATTAGAGTAAGTCGCTCTTTTAATTCCAGTCTTAAAAATGTGAACAACGGCCAGTCCAGATGCTCCACCAACTGCAGCTCGTCCATTAATGGCCTCATTAAAAATAAGAACAAAAACATCAAGAACACTTGATAGATTCATAAAAATAATAGCAATGGCACAACCAACATATAAAAGGCACATTGTTGGAACAATTTTTGAAGTTGCTTCTCCAATTCTTCTAACTCCACCCATGAGAATATAAACCATCAAGGATGCAGTGATAAAACCAGAAATGTATGTAGGTATACTGTAATTTGATTCGATGAAGGTTGCCATTTGATTTGTATTGAATACACCGAGTGAACCGATTAAGCCTGCTACAGCAAAGAAATAAGCTAGGAAGTGCATATACTTAGGTAGGGCCTCTAAGATTGTATACATTGGGCCCCCTTGAATTTCTCCATGGTGGTCATTCTTTCGATACATAACCGCAAGAGTACATTCAAAGAATTTTGTATTCATCCCAATTAGAGCACCAACCCACATCCAAAAAATAGCACCTGGGCCACCTTGCGAAATAGCAACGGCAACACCAGCAACATTTCCCATTCCAACAGTTGAGGCCAAAGCATTTGTTAGTGCCTTAAAATGAGAAATTTGCCCCTTACTCTCATCATCGTGTTCATGGTGAAATTTACCTACGATAAGCTTTATGGCGTGAAAGAAACCTGCTAGCATTTTGAAACGTGAAACGGCCACAAGATAGAGACCTCCGCCAACGAGTAAGATTACCAAAGGTAGTCCCCAGACAATATCGACGGTTTGCGCAAGAAATGCAGAAATATTCATAAAGGTCCTTTAAAATGCGGGTAATAAAACTTATTTAAAATTTTTCCACACAATAACGTAAATGGCCAGACAATGGAATACAACCTCGATGTATTTGGAGGCAACTCAGGATCAGCGATTTATAGTATTGAGCAACAAGCTGTTATTGGAGTCCATACATTTGGATCTGCATCCCTCATATACTGGCGCAGGAGGCCTTGCAGGAGGGATGCCTATTCGTGAAATACCATCTTATTTTCTTAATGATCTAAATTAATAAAGTTGGCACTCTAGTTGCATCATATATCTCTAAGAAATCATTGAGAGAGGTATATGGTGTTAAAATCTAAGTTTTTACTAGTTATTCTTTTGACAGTGACTATTTTTTCGACACAAGTGCAGGCCAAACCTATGCACAGTGGTCCAATTAATTCTCGCGCCGATGAAGAATGGGGTAATGAAGAAGCATTAGTTTCACTTAAATGGCCTCTTAAATTTCTTCGCTATGATCTTCAGGACTTACTCGTTGGAGATGGTAAAGGTAGCTTTAAAGAGATCTCCAAGATTGACCTTGATCCAATCAATAGAACTTTTCACCTTGATGCCACCGTAAATATTCCAGACTCGATGCTTTTATCGATGGAAGATAAGGCCGGCGATAAGCTCTTAAATGAACACTCAATCTCTCTTGTTCTTGGCTTTCCTCCATATGTGCGTGGACAATATGTTGAGTTAACAATAGAGAAATTTGTCTTAGATGACGTTGATTATACAAATGGTATGCATATTGTAACTAATGTAACTGCGGCGCTTTTAAGAAATCGAAGCTTACTCAATTACTTCATGGCCGATGATAAGGCCCCTACAGATTATTCTGATGAAGACCTTTCTAAAACAATTAAAGATTTATTTGATAATGAAGATATCGTTTTAAAGGACAACCGAGTTCGTCTGCGTTTCAACTTTATGAAACTCTCCGGCCTAACACGTTACCGTGATCTCGAAAATCTTCAAGTTTGGTATATTGGCCCAAAGAAATTAAAAGGAACAAAGCAAGGAGCTTCATTTCTAATTGAAGGTGGAATTGGAAATCCTTCTCTTAGTTATATCAAAGGAATGAAAGAAGAAGGAAAGGTTGCTGCTGATGAGCTTAAAAAACTTCGTGAAGCAGAATATAAGACATATGGTTTTAGCGCTGATACTGAGCTAAGACTCTCCAAAATGCACTCAAGACTCCTAGAAGAGACAGGAATTTATAATTGGAATGATCGCGAAAGAATGATTATTAACGAAATTCTAAAAACGTCTATTACAAAAGCAAGAAAGGCCCTAAGCCTAAAAGACTTATATTTTATTGATGAGCCACAACTGGCAAATATCAAATTCTTTGAGCAAGCAGGCGAGTTTTTAAGAGTCTCTATTGCTGATTTAAAGCTTAGACATGCAGTTGATTGGGAAACTCGAAATGGAGGCCGTAAAGGCTCAGAGATGCCTTTTGTAAGCTCTCGCATCTCACAAAATGCGGTTTCACAATTCACAAATTTCTTTCGTGACTTCAAACTAATTGATAAGGAGCCACTATTTAAAGAATTGAATGTTGTGCTAGCTCCACATCTTCCTGGAATCATCTTAAGAGGACGTGTAAATCTTGAGCTAAACTCGCTATTTGAGATGGGCCTTGAAGGTGAAGGAATTGATTTTAACAATCCAGATATTCGCCTTGATAGTAAGACTTATGGTAACTCTGTTCCATTTGAAATTTCTTTATATACATATATGAGAGATAAGGGTGTTTTAGAGCTAGATATTAAAGATGCGACACTTGGTAGTGGAAAAAATAGCGTTCTTCTAACTCCTAAAACTGACAAAGGATACTTTCTTGAAGAGTTCACAAAGCTTGCAACAGCAAATATTTTAAAGACGTACCTAATTAGTGATCCTCTTGCGACAAAAGAAGATGAAGTTGTAGTTGATGAGGCAGAAGTAAAAAGAAAGCTTATCGAAAAACTTGAAAACTTCAAAAATAACTTTCAACTTGCACAAACTGTTAAGACAGAAGAAGAAATCATAGCGGTTAAAAAGCTTGATCTTCAAAGTCCATTTAATTCAATCCCTGAAGAGATGACAGAAGAAAACTTAGTTGAGTTCTTCAATAATATCCTTGGAATTGATCGCCGTACAGGTAGACTTCAGATCAATCTTGATCCGACTATTTTAAGTGAAAAGATTCTCTATGCTCAAAATAATGTACAAGTTTGGAATATAGAGCCAATCTTCGATAAATTAATGGATAAGACCTATATCGATCTAGCAATTGGTCACGGTGTAAGAACAAAAGACTTCTTATCAAATATTTATAATCGTCCAGAAAAGAAAGATAGCTTAAATTTTGTAGGTACTTCTGGTGATTTTAATAACGAAGGACCTACTGATTACTCATTTAAGATAAATCTTAGAGAATTCGAATCAATGGTAAACTCGATTCTTACGGCCTCAATTGCTCCACAAGTAAAAGAGGCCAAGGCCCAGCTTGCATCTCTTGAAGAAGGAAGTGTTAATATCCTTGAGGATCTTACTGTAAGGTCACAAGGTGATAATCAGCTATACTTATCAATTGCCCTAAATCAAGTTGAAAAGAAGAAGCGCTGGTTTGGAGCAAGAATTGTTAACAATATCTTTGGCAACGAAGACAAGAATTATGTTATTGAGAATAATCGCTCATCAATAAGTGCAAGAATTAAGCTGCATGCTGTGCCTTTAAAAGACTATAAGAGTGATCTAATTGCAAAGAATCAGGATGAAATCTTTTTAGGAAATACTCTTCTAAAGATTGAATTAGAATCAATTGGTCGCACGGCAAAGAATCCTGGACTATTCGGATCGGTTTTAAACGCCATGATAGGGGATGTTAACCTTAAAAATGGCATCGTAGGCTCTAACCTTAAAAAGCTAGTCCTTAAGATTGCAGGGCCAATGCTAAACCCTACAGGTGAGAGAAATGGTAATGCAACTCTAGCGGGATTTGCACTCAATAATTACTTAAAGGTATTTACGACTAAAAAAGATATCTTATTACAGCTTAATCCACGTCTTGCAGGCCCAGTATGGGATCTACTACTTGTCCAAGACCAGGACTTTAAGGGACGCAAGATTGGAATTGGTGTGGATTATCCAAGTGAGACAATTAACTTTGACTTTAAGATGGTCTTTAACCCATCGACAGTTGATAAGCATGAGCTTTATTTAATTATGAAGGAAGCAAGTGAGATTTCCCAATCAGTAAAAGATGGTAAGATTAAATCGACTGCAGACTTCTTAAAAGTTTATGATCGTCTTTTCTATAATAGTGACATCACAAAGCTTTCACTTAAGCATCGACTGATTAAAGTAATTGATAGCTACAATGCGCTTTCTGTTTTAAATGAAGAAGAGACTCATGCTGATAATTACTCAACAACTGGAGCAGAGCTTATGCAAATTGCCACAGCGGCAAAGGTTTTAAGAGATGCCTTAACAAGAGTAAGTGATCTTAAGCAACCAAAAGGTATTAGCACATATGCTAATAATGCACATAGAGTTTTAGCTGAGCTTGATGAAAGATTTATTGGGCCTTATTATCGACTTTATAATAAGCGCTACAAAGAGAATAATCTTAAGATCATAAATGCACAGATTACGGATTGGACGCTTTACATCCTTCCTGATGCACTCTTTGCACAGAAGGCCTTTGAGTTTCTTGACTAGATTTCACAAAAATCTAGCGAGTTGACTCTCCAAGAATATAATTTAGACCGAGAAAAATACTTTCGCGATAGCCTCTTTTAGTTAAGGGGCTATCTTCTACCGCTCCGGAATACTTCGTATACGAATAGAAGCTATTTAAAACGTATTTCTTTCCAATAGGGTAATTAACAATAAGCCTAGCACTTAGCTGATGAGAGGCCCCTGGAGTGTATTCAGGACGATCTGCACGAGCTTCAGCACTTGAGACACCAAAATAGTAGCGACTCCAATTGTCGCTATACTGAGAGTATGTGATACCTGGAATAAGAACGATCTTTTCACCCTTCCAAGGCTCAATTGGGAATGCCTTAGAGACTGAAACATAGTATTTGCTAGCTTCAGAGCGGCCACTAATATCGTGCGTATAACTAAATCTCGTCATAAACCACTTAGATGGCAGAATAAAGGTTAGCCCTAAATCAAGGGAGCGATCTCGCTCACGAAGTCCGTCATTATATGTACCAGCTTCGGCCTCGACTTTGTTAAAGTCTGGAGTAAGAGTTAGGCTTGTGAGAGGAAACAAGCGAAAGCTTGCTGCAATCCCACGAAATGAAAATCTCTTATAATTGTAGTTAATTGAGGGAACAACTGGGATATCGAATTGATCCCCAACTTTATAGAGCGAAGACGAGAAACTTGTTCCTAAACCAACTTGATTTGTTGGCGGCGGTCTCTTATCTCTTTGTCTTTCTAACTCGTTGATCCTCTCGGTTCTACCATTAGAAAAAACAGGGGCCGAAATAATAACGGCCCCTAATGTGATTATTTTGAAAAATAATTTTTTACGACTTGGCAAACGTACTCGCATTCTTCTTCCGTGATATAGGCGAAACATGGCAGGTTTAAAACTGCTTTACTAATATAATCAGCATTTCCGTGATCAATTGATCCAACACTATGGGCAGGAGCACCTTCTTGCTTGCTCATTGCACCTGGATAAATTGTTCCGAAACCTACATTTGCTTCTTTTAAAGCAGCTGAAAGCCCATCTCTAAGCTCTGGCTCAATTAAAGCAACACTACAGTATCCATTTTCTCCTACGTGAGCTGGAACATCTTGAATCTTAAGAGGAAGACCCTGAAGATTCTTGCGGTAGTATTCAACAGCCGCGCGACGAGAATCAAGTCTTGCATCGATATGCTCAAGAGATAGGTTTAGAAATAGTGATTCATAAGCACCAATTCTTGAGTTCCAACCAATTAGGCCGTGGCTATAGTGACTTGTACGTCCGTGGTTAATTAGAGTCTTACAAGTGTTAATTAGCGTTTCATCGTTTGAGAAGATTGCACCTGCATCCCCAGAAGCTCCAAGAACTTTTGCTGGGTAAAAGCTTGTCGTTGAGATCTTAGCTGTTCCTAGAATCGACTCTCCATTGATTGTCGTTCCAAAACACTGAGCACCGTCTTCAATAAGCATTACGCCATTATCTTCAGCGATCTTTCTGATTTCCATTGTATCTGGACATGCCCAACCATATAGGTGAACAAGAATAGCTGCCTTAGGATTGAATTTTTCAACGGCCTCTTTAAAAGTATCTTTATCCCAGTGTAGAGTTTCACGGCTAACATCAACAGTTGCAGGGTTTGCACCTACGTTAACAACTGCCTCAAAAGTCGCCCAGAAAGTCATATCTGGAACTAATACAACGTCGTTTTTTTCAACGCCACTTGCTCTTAGAGCAATCTGGATTGCATCCGTACCGTTGGCACAACCAACTGCGTATTTTGCACCAGTCTTAGCTGCTAGCTTCTCCTCAAGCATATTAACCTGAGGTCCACCAATAAATTGTGTGTTATCAAAAAGTGTTTCAACGCCTGAAAGGAATTCATCACGAAACCCGTCTTCAAAGCGATTTAATGTAATAAATGGTACGCCGTTAACTGACATATTTCCTCGCATTTTTAAGTAATTACAAACATTATAGGGGAAAGAATATGACTTAGGAATAGCGAATATTGTTAAATTTGGGTCAAAAATAGGGGATTTCAAAGGCGATTTCAAGCTGAATTTTCAAGGCCTTACGGCCCAACTTTAATCAACAAAATCTATACACCACTATATATAGATTTCAACATCACTCATTGCGTTCAGATTATCTGTTATATAAATAAAATGAAAACAATCTCATTAGCTATTATTTCTCTAATATCAACTAATATCATGGCCTCTAGTGTGATCACGACGGAAAGTGAGTTTCGTGAAGTCATTGAGAGCGTCCTAAGTATCTACGACCAGAAGTTACCACAAGGCAATCAGCGCCAAGTTGATATTAACTGGGAATCTAAGACATTAAATGCGTCAGTTGGTTACAAGAGAAATTCAGAATCTGTGCGCTTTAGCTTTCACGGAGAGTTTGTTCGAAAAAACCAATTAACAAAAGATGCCTTTGCTCTTGTTGCTTGTCATGAAGTTGGCCATATCATTGGTGGTTATCCGAAGGTTATGCCGACCCAAAAGTATTCAAGTGAGGCGCAGTCTGATTACTTTGCTACTAATGAATGTTTAAAGAAATACTTTGCTTTAAATAACTCTGATAGCTTTGAGCTAAATGGTATTAACGCTGAGAATCTTTTAGAGTGCAAGCAAGATAAATCATGCCTAAGAGGCCTTGGTGCCATTAGAGATGCTTCAGTCATTTATCCTGGAAGTAATATCAACGCTAAGTCAGATCATGTCTCAAAAGTGACAATCTTTAATGATTACCCACAAAGTCAGTGCCGTGTGGACACGCTAAAAGCAGGCCTTTTAAATCAGCCAAGACCAACTTGTTGGTTTAAGTCTTATCAAGCTGAGCGCTATGAATATCAGTACGACTATGAATATGAAGAGGCCCAAGGTGTCGCAGAGATTACCGAAGTAACAGCAACAGATTTCGGTTGTCATATTCGTACGAAATACCCCGATGTATGGATGGGAAGTTACTTAAACCCGCTGTCAGAAAGCGAATTATTACTTAGAGGCGTGCGCTACGTAGGTACTAATTGCAAGTATCAAGTAGGGGATACACTTAGTGGTGCCATGACCCTATTTCGTGGGAATTTATACCTAAATCTAAATCCAACGGATAAGTAAATCTTAAGTTTTCTTAACTATTAAGATCGCCCCCATTTGCATAATAATTGTTAAATATTATTTACAGTTGGGGGACAAATGAAGATTTTAACTAAAATCTCTATTGCATTAACATTAATTTCAGCAGTATCAACAATCGCAGCAACCGTAGACTTTGGGACAACGAATCACATTGCATTCCGTTGCCAAGTAGATATCTTTGAGAAGGTTGTTAATCCAGTTTCATACCGTGCCTATGCCGGAAGACTTATTAATTCAGTATTTCACGAACAGTACAATAATATCACAGGCCCAGACCTAAAAATGCTTATGGATTATGGCAATGGGCGCGCACTTTTTTCTAATGTAATTATTGGTGGAAATGGCTATTTCAAATGGTCTGTTGTGGAAACCGATGATCATGCAATTGATATATTAGATGCAAAATGGCCTATTTCGGCCCGTGTTCTATACAGTCCGAGACACTTTGATCGTGCCAAAAATGGAAAAGCAATAGGAGAGTCAAACGACCATCTCTATCGCGTTGAATGTTTTGAAGTAAAACAAGCACCTGGTGACGACGATATCGTTATTGGTGTCTAAAATAGTGATTGAAAAATCCCCTTCTTTTATGAAATAATTTTTGCTTACTTATTGTTTTATAAAAGAAGGATTTTTCATGAAACTTTCCCTGGTCATTTTAGCAGCTATTTTTAGCTGTTACTCATACGGCTTAAATTTTCAAAATACACAGCAAAATACCTATGAAGCTGCGACTTTAATTGGTGGTGTTGGCATCAAATGCGACAACGGCTCAAATCAGGCCGTAAAGGCGTTTGGATGTAAAACGCGACATCTATATCCCGTAAGATTTGAAGACTTCATTGTGGGGCAAAATTTAGAGGCCGATAAAATCGTCGTGTCATACACGGACGAAAAAGGCCGAAATAAATCGAAAACTCTCCGTTACGATATGACTAGTCAGCGCACGAAAACTTCAGTCAATCTATGGGCCAAAAACCTTCGAAAAAAACCTGTGCTACACACGGGCAAAAATATCATAAAAATGAGCGCATATTTCAAAGGCCGTTTAGTTGAAGAAAAAACACACGAAATCTTTGTTGAAGATCTAGGTCAAATTTCATGTGGATCACAGATGTTTATCTCACGTGATATGTCAGATTGTTTCTCAGCGGCCAGAGCATGTGAGAAGCTATATCAACTGACAAATTACTGTCGTTAGAAATAATACGAAAAAAGTGACGTTCTAAAATGGATTCTAAGAGATTCAAATAAATTACGCGACCAAGTTGTCGCGTTTTTTGTGCTAAAAATTGCCTAGGTGAACACAGCAAAAATTGGGGTTATAATCATTATTATAAGTTACAATATGGCCTTACCCCATATAACTGATATTATATGATATAAAATATTTTCCCCTATAACACTTAAACCCGTCTGAAAAAGTCACTCTCTAAATGCTTTATATCCATAAATTATTCTATGTAATTCATTATATTTTTTATCTGCGTCTTTTTGTTTCTTAAAAGAGCCTCCATGTATTTGTAAACAAGCCTTCCACTTTTTTTGTTTTGTACAAAAATTACTTCCAAAAGTATCGCCAGAATTTCGCTGACTTCTTTTTTTGCAAAATTGTTATAACTATAAATGTTAGCCCAACCAAAATGCTAAATATCATTTCAATGTACTCACCTGTTTTTGGATTAGATGGCCTTATTAGATAAATACCTGAGACCGTATTGTTTATTCCGTGTAAAACAGCACAAACCCAAATTGAATTAGACTTTATTTTAAACCACCCCAGGGCAAAGCTCATAAAAATAATAATTAAAGGGAAAGTAATAAAAGTAGTCAGAAAAACGTTCTCTGCACCATTTACACCTCCTAGGTTTGCAGGAATATGCCAATATGCCCAAATCAATCCAACGAGAAGCGTTCCCTTTAAAAAGCCGTACTTAGTAGTTAAAGTATCTTGTAAATACCCTCTCCATCCAATCTCTTCTCCAAGAGTGGCCATAATTGTTGTTGGAATAGTTCCAATTAGAATTGTTATAAATAGATTCAAAGCAAGGAATGAATATGACTGCTCACCTGTCCCTAGCATTAAACCAATCTTTTTAACTTCAGCTATTCTGGAAAAATCGGGACTCAAAACAAAGCTTTCGCTATTCCATGCCCCTAAATCAAGCATATAAAAACTTAGCTGTGACAGGATGTATGGCGTTAGTGCAACGATAGGCGTGAGTGCCATATATTTAAAAGAAAAAACTCTTAGATTTTTAATAACGTCTTTAGCTTCTTCACCAAGTCCCAGTAGGCCAATCGCAGGAGTCCACATCGCAATAATTAGGAATAAACTATTCTTGTAATAAAGAAATAATCCCTGACAAAGAAAACCACTAATAAAAGTAATTAACAAAAATTTAAAAAGCTTCTTATCTTTAATCATAGAACCTGAGTAACCATATTGCATCGAACAAACCCTTTCTTCAGATTCTCTTTCAATCTTGTTGTACTAACTAAATCTGTTACTGAAGAATTATCTTCAGCATATTTAACTGCACAGCGGGTAACTTTCTCACCTTGTGATTTACAAAGAGCTGCAGTATCAAAAAATTGAGTAATAAGTTTTCCAAATGATGATTCGTTAGAGATATTTCCGACACACTTCACTGTTTCATAATCATACTCATGGCATAACATTAGATTGTAATTAAAACCGTAAGTCGAAAGAAGTGAGCTCGTCGTAACTGCACATTCAATAGTTTCACCTGAATACTTCTTACAAGTCGTTAAGTTGTCCTTAAATGAATTAGGTATCCACATTGAGTTATTATCAGATAAATCTAATGAGCAGTTTATATCTTCTTGGCGCTCGTTTGCGCAGTAGCTTACAGCTTCTTTGATATTTAAATTTGAAACTTTTTTATTCAGGTCTTTCCCGCACTCTAGTTGAACGCGTGTGTAGTTTAGACATAACTCAATACCCACTTTAATATCTCGTGGTGATAGATCTACCCCACACATTATATTTTCAATATCTAGTGAATATTCTCGGCAAAGATTAAGCGCCTTTACTTGGGAAAGTTTCGTGTTACTTGCTGTGTTTTTAAGGATTTCAATTGAGCAATCAAATTGTTCCTGTGTTACCTCGTTTACACTTGAACAACTGTCTTGTGCTACGATACGCATCGAAAATAGTAATGAAATTGTAACTACAGAAAATTGCATAATTTTCATGAAACACTCTCCTAATGATAAACATTTAGAAGGTGATACTATTTTTATTGAACTAGATAAATACGACCTATAATAATTACTGAATTCAATCTTGCTATATAGATATATTATATAATAAACATAATTATCATTCTTAATATGTATAATAGGAAATCTTATGGAATTAGGTCACTTAAAACATTTCTACTATGTCGCCAAGTACGGAGGCTTCACAAAGGCATCTAAGAAGCTCTACGTCCAGCAACCATCGATTAGTAAAACAGTGGCCCTATTAGAAGATCAGCTTGGTGTGAAACTCTTAAATCGTGAAAAGAGGAAGACGACTCTCACTGATATTGGCCAAGAGATCTATGCCAAATGTGACCTTATTTTTAAAACAGTTGAAGATATCGAAAATATCGTAAGTGACGGAAAATTTGAATGCTCAGGCCCTTTAAAGTTTTGTGCTAGTGAGCCGATTTCTGCATACTTTGTTCCTCGAATCTTAAAAGAATTCCTTAGTGAATATCCGCAAGTACAACCAGCGTGTTTTACAAGTTTCTCATCTGACTTATTTAATAGGATCGAAGATGGAGAGTTTGAATTTGGTCTCTTTTTTCATACGCCAGAGATGGCCAAATACGCCCACAAACTTGATCTAGAAGAAGTTGCATCAATCCCCTATGATTTAGTTATTAAGGCCTCTGAGCATAAGAATTTGGACGTTATACGATCATTCATTGGCTCACGCGAGGTTGATGATGTGACAACGAAAAAATATCCGACAATTTCTAAGATGAATAAGGATTATAAGAACGTTAAGATTACAATCTCATCAAATAGCTTAACGTCACACAAGGAAATGGTCTTACAAGGCCTCGGGGTTTCAATCCTGCCGTCAATTATGGTCGAAAAAGAAACCAAGGCAAAAGAGCTTAAAAGATTATATCCAAAGGGGACGTTTCACTTCCCTCTTAAGCTTGTCACAAAGAAGAATCACTTTCTTTCACGAAATGCACAGGCGTGGATTAAGTGCTTAAAAGAGCAATTATCAATCATTTAAACAGCTTGAAATAACTTGGTAGCCAGCAAGAATGATATCAAGTCTCCAGGCCGATGCTCTGACAATTTTTATAACCTGCTTCTTATCTTCTTTGCTAAGCTCACAGTAGCCTGCACTCAGATAACAAGGAACGTGGTGAGAGATGGCAGTTTTCTTAAACTCTCGACAACTAGACTCAGAAGAAATGTCATTCATGCCAGAGATTAGGCAGGCCTTAACATCCTGAATCCATTTCCGACCGTCTTCAGAAAACTTCTCAACCCTAGAATCGAATTTGTTGCAATATTTTTGCCCGAAGGCCAAGGGATAACCACGTTTTCCACATACTCGCTCTTTTTCTATACAGCTGTAATATGCACAGTCGTCACTTAGATCAGCACAATCATTTGCAGCAAACGAATGCGTGGCCAAAAGAATGGAGAAAAAGGTGAAAATGATAGATTTCATCATCAGTAAGTAGCAAATTAATCATCGCTTAGTAAACTTAATGAAAAGTTTATATTCTCTTTACAATATGGCCTATGCAAAAAAGATAGCTAACGCAAAGATTGCTAGCAAACTAATGACGATTGTTTCAAAGAAGTAGTTCTTCTTTGTCTCCGGTGCCTTAAACTCACCTGTTAAACGAAAGTGTGAGTCGTTGATATTGTTTATCACGTATTGAATTTCCCCTAGAGGTGTAAGTCCTGTGAAGTCATAAAGAACTTCTCGGTTTTCACAAATGGCCGTGTATGGAACTCCACGAACACCAAAGTGATCCGCAATCTCAGGACTCTCCATGGTATTTACTTCATAAACATTCACTTCTGGGTTATTTTCATTTAGGGCCTCAAAGACAGGTGCCATTGCTTTACATGGGCCACAAGTATCAGAGTAAAACTTGATAACAAAAACGCTTCTTTCACTAGATACAACAGATTCAAAGTTTTCATTATTTATTCTTTTTATATTCATAAAAGCACCACCCTGATAAATTCAATCTTACTATAACCATTCACATTAAAATTTACAACAAACTTAATTGGATATAACAATTTGTATTCAGGTGGCGTCTACCTTCTATTTACAGTAGAATAGTATTTTTAACCTACATAAAGAAAAGGCATATATTATGAGAGGGACTTTCTTCTTAAAACCATTAGAGTTGAATTTAGAGCTTGCTGGCGAGAGCTGGCCCCAGGGAGAGCAGATAAACGGAGATCTTACGATTAAGGCCCATGGTGAAGCCGATCTATCAAAAATAGGCATTCACCTGTGTGAAGTGAATATAAAGAAGTTTAAGGCCAAGGACGAAGCGGCATTTAAAGTTATTGAAACAGTTGAAGCAAGCGGTGAGCAGACAAGCTTAAGTTTTAAACTAGCTGAAAACTGCCTTATTACTGAGAAGGCCACTTCCCTTTATGTTATCTGTGGAGATATTGATACACCATTTGAGTGTGGGCATCTTCAACTTGATATCCTTCCAAATAAGAATATTTTGAGCTTCATTGAAATCTTTGAAAATTTTCTTAAATTCAAATTTAAGCCACTTAAAAATAAGGCCGGAATGATTCAAGCAAAAATCACTCCACCAGATATAAAAGACTGGACAAGTATTCAGACCATAAATCTTGGAATGTCTTGTATTGATAATATTCTTTCACTCGATTTCGCTTTTAAAGTGAAGAAGATGTCATACGAAGGTGGTGCAGTAGAGACGAAAGAAGTTAAGATTAACAATAAAGTTGAATTTAAACCTAAGGATTACATCCTTTTTGAAAGTACACTAAATCAAGATTTCATTACTGGAGAGTTAAACAAAGTTCTTGATGAGGTAAGGTTTAAGCCGGTTATTTAATAAATGAAATATCGCCACTGACGTGGCCCTTTTTTATTTCGAAGAAACCTTCATACAGTTCTTACTTTGATAATTCTTCTTAACGGCTATAATCTGACCTCTAACACTAGCAAGTTCAAAGGCTTCAACGCCATCGCCTTTTCCTATGCCTCCAAACATGAGTGCCTGGCTATAGCTATCATCAACCCTTCTTCGTTGAGCATCAACAAGAACCTTCTCATGCTGCTTTAATCCGCCATACTCACTTACAAGCATCTTGCAATCAAAGTTTGCGTATTTTTGTGGTGAAACATAACTTGCTTTTACATGCTCTGGTTCAGTCGACATATTTGCACAGCTTGTAAGCAGAAAAAATAGAACGATCTTTTTCATAACTCTCCCTATTGAATTCTTTTGTTTTATATCGGTGTAAAGTCACCAATTAGTGAACGATTTCAACACCTTAAGAATTATTCGAGAATTACTTGGTAAGCATACGAATTTATTATTTTGTGATTTGCACCCTTGCTTACTCTTTACATAGTTCAACTAACTATAGAGAATTAGAACAACACAATTACACAAGATTTATGAGACAATTACTATTACCTATTTTAATATCACTACTTATTCAGCAAGCTCTTTACGCATGTGAAATAAGTGTAGAAAACTTTAGCTTCGACTATGTCGAAGATATTTCACTTACTAGTGATGAATGTCGCCTTATTAATAATAGAGTCATTCAGCTAAAGCAGGAATTCCAACTGACAAATAAAGCCCAAAAACAAAATCAAGAAAAGTATGTCAGCAACTCCGAAACCCTGAGCCTTCAGATTCAACAACTTCGAATTAATGGCCAGGTTTACGGACAAGTCTTGATCGGTAAGTTTTTACTTTAGGGGTGCGCTCATGGGATAAGCCCAATCTTTCGCTCTAGACTTCTGTCATGTTGAAAAAACTTAACTTGGCTACGATAGAAGTCCACCACAGTTTTCTCCATTTCTGGATACACACTCTCCGCTAAGAAGCTTTCTAACTCTTGGGACTTGATCTGCATATCAGGCTTGTCTTGCACATACTTAAAGAGAATTGCGTCTTTGCCTTTCTTGTAGCTAAAATCAAACTTAATATTTTCTGCTGGCTGCAAACTCTTATTACCATCCATGTGAAGTCTAAGTAGGATTGAAAAAATCCAATAACCATTCTCAGCAAGCTTTACGGCCCCGTGAGGTGTATAGGAGACGTCCTCATCAATAGGTGAAAAATATTCTCCTTCATCTTCTTCACTAAACTGAATGGTTGGAACGAGCTTAATAAGATCGTACTCACTCTCTGCAATACCCAAATGACTTTTAAAACCTTTAAACAAAGTTGCTGCAAAATTTGAGGCATCATCATGGGTTTTAAAGAAGAGCTCTCGAGATTTCTTATATTCGCTACATAGATCCAAGTATGACATGAAGGGTTTATCGGGATCGTTTAAACATCTAAGTACTTAAATATTCTTAAAAAAGTGTAAAGCTTACACACTTTTTGAAAACGTCACCTGATGTAAATGAGAGAAATTCAGCTATCGATTATCTTGTCCTCACAGAAAAACAATCAAACAAACAAAACATGATTAAGAAAACGAGGAGAAAAACATGAAAAAATTATTATTAGCACTAGCATTAGTATCAACACTTTCAGCATCTGTTTCAGCTAATTGTGTAGGAATTTATGAAAATACAACAATCCAGCACAATGAGAAAGCTTCTAAGAATGTCTTAGCAGTTATGGGCAGTGAGTATAAAGATATGTTCGAATTTCTATTGGCAAGTGGAGATGCATACTCAATTATTGTATCGCCACTTGCTGCAGTATTGGTATCACCAATTGTTCTTTACAAGTCGATTCATTACAAAGGAACTTATAAGTTCTATAAGAGATTTGTATCAACAATGAATGAAAATAGTGAAGATCATAAGAAAGATTTTAAAAAGTTTAAACGCTCAGTTGCAAAACGTTTTAAAATTTCGAATGAAGAATTCCTTGATGTATTAAAGGATCTAAATGACAGCAGGTCACTTTGTGAAGGGTATAAGAGAAATACAGTTTTAACAGAAGAAGGTATCGCTTACTTAGAGTCAAGAGGCTATAAGACATTTCTTCAAGCAGCTCTAAACGGAAAAAGAGATCCTGTAACATTTAGAGAATTACAATCAAATCCAAGATACTTCACAGTTGTTTACGGCGGAGTAATTGATGCATATGATTTTAAAAAGATCGTAAGAGCAGAAATTGAAGCTCGCGGTTACGAAAAATAATTAATAAATTAAAGGCCTCGACTTCAGTTCGAGGCTTCTTCGTCTTCTTGTTTATCTAGATAATTCACTATATTTGCAATTTCATTAATCTTTTCTTTTCGACGCTTATTATACAAAAAAGTCATACGCGGGTCTGAGTGCCTCGCATACGTTGCCTGATCCTCAAGGCTTGCTCCGTTCTCATATAGATTACCAATGCCTGTAGCACGTGATGAGTGCGGAGATATCTTATGCTTAATCCCAGCAAGCTTTGCGTATTTTTGAAAGATCTGATCGATGGTATTTCGATTAAGAGGTTTAAGTTCCTGAGACTTACGGCCAGAGGTAAATAAAGGCTCATTTTCAAGAAATTCACGGCGAACTCTAAAGACTTCCATATAGTGTTTAATGTCACTGTAGGTTTCATCAGAGATGTAGACCTTTTGTTTCTTGCCACCCTTACTTCGTACATGAAGGTAATTGCCAATATTATCACTAGCAAAGTCCCCTACTTTAAGCGCAATTAATTCCGACTTTCTCAGTAAAGTATAGAACATCACACGTAGAATCGTATAGTGAAGGACACCACTTAGATTATAGCTACCATCGCGGTTCTTTTGATTAACACTCTCAAAGAGGTCCATAACTTCAGGTGCACTAAGATCATTGGTTTTAACTTCCATGACAACTTTAGGGCGAAAGACTCCAGTTGCTGGATTCTTATAGCAAAGCTCTTTTTCAACTAAGAAGTCAAAGAAGCGCTTTATGGACGACAGATGTCTTGCCACCGTGGCATCTTTTAGTTCTTCGTTTTTTAGAAGATGGTCTCGGTAGGCCGAGATATGCCTCTGGGAAACATCAGATAGGCTTGAAAAGGTCTCAAATCCTTTTAGAAACGTTAGAAACTTCTTAAGGTCTCGTCTATAGGCATCTCTGGTATGAGCAGAATTAGACTTGGTCAGGAAGTCCTCAAAGATATCGTTAATTTTTGCATTCGATCTAGCAGGCCTTATGGCCCTTGACCTAGAATAGCTTACTCCAACCATTACTGAAACGATCCTTCATCAACTGTATGCTTATAACTCTTAGACCATGACTCGAGTGCTTCTAGAAGGTTTTCCTTAGGCGAGATAACCCATGTATTAATTTGGGCCAATTCTTTCTTTGTAAAGGCCTCTAAAAGGTCATCTTCATCAAACATATATTCGAAGTGAAGTCTCTTAAAAATATGGCGTCCTTTAAGCACACGCTCTTGGTAGTGCTGGGCCTGTGAGATACGGCCATGTTTCTTATTAGAGATTAAAAGCTCTGTATCATCAATGATTAGATCAAAAAGGTTTCTAAGCTTTGTTAGGAGTCTCTTCTTACGAATAAGCTCCTTATCATATTGCTCAACTAATGCCTTTAGAATTGTCCCAAGTCCTGGTTTCTTTCTTGTAATCTTTGAGGCCACAAGATCGTAGGCCCAAGAAATATACTTAGACTTAATCATGAGAGTCTTATGGATAACTTTATCATTATTATGCTTTTGAGCAAATTCACTCTGATTGCTTCCACTAGATAGAACAATCATATCGTATTCATCATATGTCGGTTTTGTATTATCGATTAAAGGTGTCGATGCTTGAGACGTCCTTCCAGACAGAGATCTAAGCTGTTTCATAAGCGCTCCTTGCTTATTTTAATTTTATCATTCACATGGGTCATATATCAATTTTTCCCCACGTCGATTTTTATTTTTTTATATCTAGGCATAACTCCAATTATGCCTAGATATATTACATGTTACTTTAAACCTAGAAACATGTCATGTTTTTGAGATCAAAATTTGTCACGGTAAATATTTTTAAGCGACATTAAAATTATCATCTGAATCTTTTTCGTATTGTTTCATGCGATGATCGACATCCATTAACCATAATAATCTTATTGATGAAATAATTAGAACAAGCCTGACTATGCTATGCAGATAAATTAATGGTGCGAATGCTTGATTTCTGATTTCATTAAGGCTCATTAAATTAAATACTAAGAAAAAGAGAGCTACTATAATTGTCATAAAAGTTGAAATACGAGGTTTTTTTATTTTCAATAGGCATGCACTACAACTCAAATAGATAGTTCCCATTAAAACGGCCACAAAGAAATCAAGATTGGGTTTCAAACCTTGTGCAAATAAGAATATAAAGCCTAAAATCATCCAGAGAGTGTGTCCAATTAGTATCGAAGAACATAGAAAGCGCCACTTTGTGATTAGATTATTTCGCGCTCTATTGGCCTCATTTTGTTCTAGCTTGTTGTGTATGAAGACGGTCAAAGAAAATGTAATTGAGATAAGAAATAGTGGTACTAATGGTGTTATCCCTAAGTATCTCACAAATAGAAATCCGAATAGTCCACCAATACTTGATATAAGTACATTAGTCGGTTTTACTTCTTTCTTCATAGACTCTCCCTGAATAAGTTATTATCAATTGGGAAAGCCTAGATACAAAACTTTGAATTAAATATTATTTTAGAATTCAATCTATGTCGGCGCTTTATTCGAAATTAAAGATAGTTAGATGATGTGGCCAAAAATACCCTAAAATTATGCTTTTAAAGCGGAAATCAAAGCATTGCCAAATAAATATGTTTTTAGCGACACTCACCATAAATAAGATACTTGCTAAAGGCCGCATACTTTTCTCCCATAGCTAAGCAGCGATCAACTGCAACTGGACAAGACATGGGTATTTGGTCCATGGCCTTCTTGATATTTTTACGCATAAATTTCGATGTATAGGAATTACAATTTATCCCTTCATCCATTCCTTCATCAACAAAATCGGCCATATCGATATCACGAGTTGCTTTAAATTTCCCGTCTATACATTTTATCACACCGGTTCCAGTGAGGTCTTCATTAGTAAGAGGATCAATTCCTTTACCAAAGAGTTTCTGATAAAAGCGCATCCCTTGAAAGTTAGCGACAAGATCACCATTTGAAACAATGCCATTAAAGAATCCTCCCCACATGATATTTTCTGCATTCTTACCATAGTGAATTATCTCTTTAATTGATAGGCCATGTTCTAACTTTCGATAATAGAGGTAGCCGACATTAAATAGATGGCTAAATTTGTCACTTCCAACTAGAGCATCATTTACTTTTAGTAATGGAGAGTAAGGAGTTAGATTCAAAATTGGTTTATAGATAAGTGGAATATAGCGAAAGATGGACTCACTCTTTTTTGTCTTTACCAGATATTCTTTTCCAATTCTTCCCTTGTCGATATAGCGTTGAAGTGGAGCGCTTACAAAGAAACCTTTAAAACTTGCAACTAATTTCTTTTTAACTTTTCGACGTATTGTATATTCGCTACATGATTGTCCAAATATCTCATCCGCATGATTTGCTTCAGCAACGGCCGATCTAATTTTTCCATTAACGTACTTATTAACTTCATCTAAAGCATCATCCTTAACAATGGCCTTATCACGATGTGTGAAGCTATCAACTTCCAAGGCATACGAACTAAAATTGAAACAAATAAATACAATAAGAAATTTCATGAAACGATGCTAGCCCACAGGTAACAATCAAAATATTTAAAAAATCTTAATTTTCTAACTGCGTATATTATTAAATGTCCTTGCCCTCTGTCGTAACTGAAAGTACTCCTGACTCAAAAGGATCATTTATATTAATAAAGTAATAGCATTTCGAATTATCTATCATAAAACCATTAGGTGTTTTAGAAGACATTTGCATACGCCAACCTCTAGCAAGAATTGGTACATCCACCTTTATCAGCGCACCTTTAGTGTCATAGTAGAAATTAACCATAGTCATTTTTAAAAAAGATGGGTCATCTCTAAGCTCACTACCGTGTAAGATATTAAATGTATAAACCATACCAGAAGATTGCTTGGCCTTTAGCACATAGGCATGCTCAGGTATTGCAAAGTAATAAAAAGCTCGCTCAAAATCCTTGATACACATATCTTGTTGGCCAAAACGATTTTCAATCATACCAAGGTTATCTCGGGCCTCAATTCCCCTATCACGCCAATTCTGATCGAGGCGTTCATAATCACTTAGTTCCTCTGAACTAGGCTTTCGCTCATCATCTTTCTTATTACTAGAACAAGAGAAAGCCGAGACTAAGATAAAGCAAATTATAAATATAAGGAGAGTGAGATACTTAATCATAAGAAGCTCATCGGGCATAAGTGTATTTAAACAACCATCAAAGTACTTTTTTAAGAATATTTAACTTATGAAATAGGCCCTTAAAGCTATCGGTATTCCTACTAGGTTCCGCTCGTTGCTTAGAAGCTAGGCCTTGTTCAAAACAAAACTGATTATTGATCTTTGCCGCAACACCAATTTTTCCAATCTTCTTTTGTAAGAAAGTCTTTGAGGTATTTTTTGGATATTGAATTTCATCCCAAGATTTCTTTAACGGCATAAGTTTGTAAATATCTAACTGAAATTCTTTTTGCGTGTACATTAACTCTCTATAGAAACAGCGTAAAATCTTGACTGACATGATATTACTTTGCTTATCATCGCTAGTGTATAGGTTCTCAATTGCGGCAACAACCTTATGAAGTGAATCGGTCATCGTTTTCTTAGCTTCAGCAGAAATTTGTAATGTTGATATCGCCTTATTAAGATCAGCAATTGGCCTTTGTGCATATCCATCAAAGAGACTCTTATCAAGTAATTGAGAATCAACATATTCTTTATACTTTCCAAAGCCAATGGCCGCGATAATTGTCGTGACAAATATTAGTATTAAAATTACCAGAACTTTCTTTTGTGACATTAGTAAAAATCATCCTCTTTTAAGCTATTTCGTATTTCCTGTAGCTCAAGAGTGTGTCCTGTCCCGAGACCGAGGTGATCATTTAAGTAGAGATCATCAATCACAATACTTAACGAATCTTTAACACTAGATGCATAATAGTCGTTATACATATCAGTATCTTTCATTCTCTTATTTAAATTATCCTTTATCGCAGATATATTATTTTTAAGTAGCTCTAAGGTTTTTACAGGATCTTGCTTAATATAGGCTTCATGAAATACTGAAGCAACAATTCGAGCTGAAGGATAAGCCGCATAATCAGCAGAACTCTCTGCTTCAATTTTATCAATCAGTTCATTGGCCATTTCATTATCATACATTTTTGGCCCCCAATCAGAGACAATTAAAGTCGATAAGTGCAATCCTATCGGATTAAAATATTCACCTTGAGCACGAGCAAGAAGCACTTGTGCTTCAATGCTTCCTGGATTTTCCTTTATATAGTTTATTGTGGCACGCATTCCATTACTTGATAGGTAAGCATGTTTTGAATAATCTAAGAAATCTCTTACATAACGAACGTCACCTTCATTATTATAATCTCCCTTACATACTCGACAAGCAGCTTCAACTCGTGCCTTTTCATCGTCACTATTATAAGACAAGCAACAGTCCTCACAAGCGTAAGAAAACTCAAATCCCTCGCCATGAGAATAGCCTAGGTTATGAAGTTGCTCATGGAAGAGAGTTTTTCTAAGTTCATTTCTTTCTGCATCACCTTCAGGAGTAAACTCTAGAGATGTGGGTTGACCAGGATTGATGGCCATATAAGGGTGTTTAACTTTCCCACCATATGCGTCCTGTGTTTTTTCTGAAACAGAAGCATAGGCCAGAGTTCCTTCCCAGTACTTCATGTCATCGGCACGATCTGTACACATTACAGTAACTTCATTTTTACTAAGAAGTTGTTCTAAATCATATGCAATGCGAGTTGAACCCACGGGATTTTTAATATCTTTTCCTAGCTCCTTTAAGCATGCAATACCGTCATGAATAGAGCTCTTTAAGAAATTTGGAAAATCCTGTCCCCATTTAGAAAGACAAGCATTTTCAATGCGATAACCAAAGTCAGTAGGTAGGAATCCATCATCAAAGCTTGCACTGACTTTATTAACAAGAGCAGATAGCTCGCCAATTACAGACTTCGATTGTGGTAAATGGCATTCTTGTTTCTGAATTAAGCTTTGAGTGTTTTTGTATTTTATTTCGAAGACGCCATCAAAATCCTTATCAAC